>CAZTGE010000009.1:0-55370 GCA_964612995.1 uncultured candidatus Brocadiaceae bacterium
CGCGAGGGGGCAGCGCCCCCTCTGTAAAGAGGTCTCAGATATCGAGCTTTTTGGCTACGCTCAGCGCGTACCGCTCGATGAAGTCGCGGCGGATCGCGACATCGTTGCCCATCAGGGTCGAGAAGACCTGCTCGGCCTCGAGGCCGTCGCTGAGGGTGACCTGGACCAGCGAGCGGCGCTCGGGGTCCATGGTCGTCTCCCACAGCTGCTCCGGGTTCATCTCGCCCAGGCCCTTGTAGCGTTGGACATCGAGCCCGCGCTGGCCGTAGGTACGGATGACTTCGGGGATGGGGCGCAGCGAGGTAAGTATGGTACGCTCTTTGTTGTCGCTGAGGACGAAGGGGTCGACGCGGTCGCTCGAGGTGTCGAACAGGAATTCGGGATTGAAGCCCATCATCCGTAGTTTATCGAGACTGCGTTCGACGTGGCCGCGCTCGGTGAATTCGAGGATCTCGTAGCCGGGGTGGTCGCTGACGGAGGCCCCCTCCTCGGCCGCGACCGAGGCTTCAACGCGCGTGCGGATGTCGCGGACCAGGGTCTGCGCCTCCTGCTCGGTGTAACAGTAGCGGTCGATCTCGCCGACGGTCACCCGGTAGAGCGGGAGGACGTCGTGGTGGTCGCGCAGCTGGAGGTATTCCTCGAGTGTGAGGCCCTTGAGCGCGAGCACGTGGTCGTGGTGGTCGAACTCGGTCATGGTCTCAACGAGTTCGCGCAGCGACTGGCCGGAGATTTCGCGTTCGATCCCGCTGTGGCGATCGAGCAGCACGGCATCGTTCAGACCGAGATCTGTGATCCAGCGGGCGAGCTTGGCCTCGTTGAACACATATTCGCTCTTCTTGCCGCGGCTGACCTTGTACAGCGGCGGCTGGGCGACGAAGACGTGGCCGTTCTCGATCAGCGGCAGCATCTGGCGGAAGAAAAAGGTCAGCAGCAGGGTGCGGATGTGCGAGCCGTCGACGTCGGCGTCGGTCATGATCACGATCTTGCCGTAGCGTAGGCCGGTGAGATTGAATTCCTCGCCGATGCCGCAGCCGAAGGCCTGGACCATGTTTGCAATTTCGTTGTGGGCGAGGACCTTGTCGATGCGGGCTTTCTCGACGTTGAGCAGTTTGCCGCGCAGTGGCAGGATGGCCTGTACGCGGGCGTCAGAGCCGACCTTGGCGCTGCCGCCAGCCGAGTCGCCCTCGACCAGGAACAGCTCGGTCTCGTCGACGTTGCGCGATTCGCAGTCGCGCAACTTGTCGGGCATGTTGGAGGCGCCGAGCAGGCCTTTGCGGTCCTTGCGCACCAGCTCGCGCGCCTTGCGGGCGGCGGCGCGGGCCTGTTGGGCCATCAGCGCCTTGCGCACGAGGGCCTTGGCGATCGCCGGGGTCTCCTCGAGGTGCTGAGCGAGGGCGGTGCCGAACATGTTCTGGACCACACCGGAGATCTCCGAGTTGATCAGCTTGTCCTTGGTCTGACCGCTGAACTTGGGGTCGCCCATCTTGACCGAGATGATCGCGGTCAGCCCCTCGCGCAGATCCTCTCCCGAGGGGGCCTTGTCCTTGCCGAGGAGGTTGTTGTTACGGGCGTAGGTGTTGAACACCCGGGTCAGCGCGACCTTGAAGCCCTCGAGGTGGGTGCCGCCGTCACGGGTGCGGATGTTGTTGGCGAAGCCGAGCAGGCGCTCATCGTAGCTGTCGTTCCACTGCAGCGCGACCTCGAGGTCTGTGTCGGATTCGGGGTCGTGGAGATCGAAGTGGAGGATCTTCGGGTGCAGCGCTTCCTTGCCGCGGTTGAGGTATTTGACGAAGCCGGAAAGGCCGTCGGCGTGGTAGAACACCTCCGCCTTGCCCTCTTCGCGGTGGTCCTCGAAGTTGATGCGCACGCCCTTGTTGAGAAACGAGAGCTCGCGCAGGCGCGCGGCGATCGACTTGAAATCGAAGATGGTGTTCTCGCCGAAGATCTCGTAGTCGGGCTTGAAGCGGATGACGGTTCCGGTGTGCTCTGAGGTGCCGATCTCACTCAACTGCTTGCTGGTCTTGCCGCGTTCGAAGCGGATGTGGTAGCGCTTGCCGTCGCGGCAGACCTCGACCTCGAGCCAGCGCGAGACCGCGTTGACGCAGCTGACGCCGACGCCGTGCAGACCGCCGGAGACCTTGTAGCTCTTGGAGTCGAACTTGCCGCCAGCGTGGAGCACGGTCATCACCACCTCGACGGTGGGCTTGCCTTCGGAGGCGTGGATCGCGACCGGGATGCCGCGGCCGTTGTCATAGACGGTGATGGAGTTGTCGTCGTTGATGGCGATGTCGATGGTGTCGCAGTAGCCGGCGAGGGCCTCGTCGATGGCGTTGTCGACCACCTCCCAGATGCACTGGTTCAAGCCGTTGGTCGAGGGGTCGCCGATGTACATGCCCGGCCGCTTGCGCACGGCCTCGAGGCCCTCGAGCACCTGGATCGAGTCCTCGTTGTAAGCGTTGGGATCAGCACGCGTTGCGTCGACCGGAATCGGCTCTTCCGCCATATCCTCCCCCTCGGGGCACAAGAAACACCCAGCCTAGATCAGGGCGGGAATACGCAAGCACGGAGGGGCCCGGAGACCACGTTGCGCACAGGCCGATGGGCCGCTCCACCGGGCCGCCGGCCTCGCGGCGGTGCGATCAGATGACGATGTCCTGGTACAGGCTGTTGTCGATGTGGCAGCCCTTGAGCTGGCCGGCGATCTGGTCGTCGTAGCCGCGGTCGCTGACCAGCCGGTCGATGATCGCCATGATGTCGGCCTGGGAATTCTCGGCGGTGCGTTCTTCGAAGGCGACCGCGACCGCGAGGATGCGGTCTTCGGTATCGAGATCCTCCTCGCCGACGCCGAGCGGGCCGGTGCCGTCGAGGCGTTCGTGGCAGTTGCGGATCAGCGGCAGCACCGCGGACAGGGTCTGGTTGTCGCCGAGCAGTTCGAACAGCATCGCGCGGGCGGCATCGTCATCGGCCGGCGCGCAGAGGTCGACCAGGTGGTGCAGCAGGCCGGCGACCTGCAACCGCCAGGTGGCCTCGGGCGAGAGGCGCAGTGCGCGTGCGAGCGCGGTCGCGGCCTGGGCGGTGCGCTCGCCGGTGCCCTGGCGTCCGCTGCGGTATTCCATCGCCTGCATCATGCTGGCGAGCGAATTCCACATCATCAACTGTTGACGGCGTCGCTGGTCGGCGGCCTGGAAGGCGAGGCCGAGCTGGACCGAGCAGGCGCTGAGCACCTCCATGTGGGTCTGTTCGAACGGTGAATCGCCGATGCCGCGGCTGACGTAGAGCACGCCGCGCGTCTGTCCGGCCACCGTCAGCGGTACGCAGACCACCGAGCGGATGCCCTGCGAGACGATCGAGTCCTTGCGGTCGATGCGGGTGTCTTCGAGTGCATTGGCGGTGAAGAAGGCGCGGTTCTCGTTGACGGTACGGCGGATGATGGTGCGCGAGATCACCGGATTGGCGTGGGGCACGGTGCTGCGGACCGTGGACGGGTGCAGCCGGCCGGTCTGGCGGTTGCGCAGGAATATCAGCGCGGTCTCGGCCGGCATCGCCTCGAGCAGGAAGTCGAGGACCTTGGCCGTGACCTCGTGGTTCTCGGACTTGCCGATGAGCTTGCCGACGTGATAGAGGATGCGCAGGTTGTCGGATTCGGCCGTCGAGCGCAGCGGATGCTGGTCGTGCTCGTCCTGGAGATCGCTCAGGTCGTCGATGCGGAATTCCAGCGTGTTGGACAACATGTCGTTGTCTTCGCTGTAGGCGATGCGATCTGAGGAATCATCATCGGTCAGGGCGATGCCCGGTTCGAACACCAGCTCGGTGGTGCCGATCTTGATCACGTCGGCTTCGCGCAGGAGCTCCTCGTCTTCGAGCCGCTCGTCGTTGACGAAGGTGCCGTTCTTGCTCTTGAGGTCGCGGACGAAGAACATCCCGCCGACGGGGAAGACCTCGGCGTGGAAGCGGCTGGCGCTGCGGTCGAGGATCTGGATCCCCGCCTCGGCATCGCGGCCGATGGTCAGCGGCTGGTCTTCGATGGTCCGCTCGCGCCCGGCCATGGGGCCATTGCGGATCCGCAGTTTGGTCATCCTGGTGTGTCCGTTTCCTCGAGTGCGTGGCTCCGATCGGTGCGACCGGTCGCCTGGCGAGTATAGGGGCGTGGCACCGATGGGCCAGTAGCGGTCGTGGTGGCGGACGGCCGCGAACGCGAGCTCAGAACAGGACGCCGGGGTTGAGGAGAAGCCCGGGGTCGAGCGCGCGTTTGACCGCTTGCATCGCCGCGAGCTCCGCGTCCGAGTACTGCACCGCCATGAAGGGCTTCTTGAGCCGGCCGATGCCGTGTTCGGCGGCGACGCTGCCACCCAGGCGCACCGCCTCGCGGGCGAAATCGGTGTAGATCGTCTTGGCGCGGTCGAGTTCCTCCGGGTTGCGCGGCAGGATGTTGACGTGGAGGTGGCCGTCGCCGACATGGCCGAAGATGACGAACTCGAGCCCCGCGGCTTCGAGCCGGGACTCGTAGATCTCCATCATCTCGCCGAGCGCGGCGTCGGGCACGGCCATGTCGGTGCCGACCTTGTGCAGCGCCGCGAAGCTGCGTTTGCGCTCGCCGATCAGGGTGTTGACGGTCTCCGGCAGCGCGTGGCGCAGACGTTTCATCTCTACGCTGTCCTGGCGGGCGAAGCCGGCCCAGCTGAAGGCCGGGTCGATGTCGGCTTCGGCGCAGACTGCGCGCAGTGCGGCGTACTGGCGGTCGAGTTCGGCCTCGTCGGCGAAGGGCAGTTCGGTGTAGACCGCGGCGCCGACCCCCGCGGGCAGGCGGGCGAGTTCGACGTAGGCGGTGGTCGCTTCGCCGCGCGCGCGCATCAGCTCGAGCGCCCGGGGGCCGAAGTACTCCAGCGCCAGCGCCGGCAGATCCGGGTGGCGCTTGACCGCGGCGACGTAGCGCAGCGCGGCGGTGCTGTCGGCGAGGAACTGGGTCAGGAACAGGCGGTTCGCGGGCTTGACGGTGAGGCGGACCTCGGCCGCGACGACCACGCCGAGGGTGCCTTCGCTGCCGATGAACAGGTCGATCGCGTCCATGTCGCGGCGCAGCAGGTAGCCGGCGTTGTGCTTGGTCGCGGGCTGGGTGAGATCGATCAGCGGTACGGTGGTGGTGCTGCCGTCGCGGGCTGAGAGGGTGAACGCGCCGTCGGCGCGGACCTCGCCGCGGCGCAGCTCGAGCACGCGGCCGTCGGCCAGTACCACGGTCAGGGCCCGGACCCAATCGCGGGTCGGCCCGTGGGCGAGGGTGCGCGCGCCCGAGGCGTTGGTGGCGATGGTCCCGCCGATGTGGGCGCTGATCTCGGTCGCGTCGATCGGGTAGTACAGCGGCTCCGGCGGTCGCCCTGAGGGATAGCTGCACAGGCCGTGGTCGAGCGCGTCGGCGAGTCCGGCGAGGGTGACCGAAGCGCCGACACGGGCGAACCAGGTGCCGTCGGCGTCGCGATCGACCACCGGGCGGCCGCTGAGATCTTCGAGGCTGAGGATCTCCTCGGCCTCGATCGGCACCGCGGCGCCAGCGATGCCGGTGCGGCCGGCGGAGATGGTCAGGCGGTGCCCGCGCCCGGCGACGGCCCGCACCGCCGCCGCCACCTCGTCGACACCATTGGGGAAGTGGAGCCGGGCCACGTTCTCGGCCTGCAGGCGCGACTCGTCCGCGAGGTAAGCGGCGAAACCGGCACGGATCGCCTCCCAGCCGGCGACCTCGCGATAGGGCCGGGGTGCAGCGGGTTCGCGCGGCGTGAGCAGACTCATGATCGCTCCTCCCGCAGCGCGTTGCACCAGCGTTCGACGATCGGCTGCCAGTCGCCGACCAGGCCATAATCGGCGACGCTGAAGATCGGCGCGTGTGGGTCGGCGTTGATTGCGACCACCGTCTGGGCGGAGCTCATTCCCACCGTGTGCTGGACCGCACCGGCCACGCCCACGGCGACGTAGAGCCGGGGGTGGACGGTCTTGCCGGTCTGGCCGACCTGGAGCCGGTAGGGCGCCCAGCCGGCGTCGACCGCGGCCCGGCTCGCGGCGAGCTGGCCGCCGAGCAGTTCGGCGAGTTCATTGAGGGTGGCGAAGCCCTCGGCTCCGCCAAGGCCGCGGCCGCCGGCGACCAGCACCTCGGCGTCGGCGATCGAGACCGCTTCGGCCTGGGTGCCGCTGGCCGGGCGCAGCAGCGCCACGGGGTCGGTCGGCGGCTGTTCGCTCGCCGGGTGGCGGGCGAGGGTGGGCACCGCGGTGTCGATCGGCTCGGGGGCGGCGAAGACCTTGGGCCGGACGGTGGCCATCTGCGGTCGATGCCGGCGGGTGACGATCGCGGCCATGATGTTGCCGCCGAAGGCCGGGCGCGTCTGGACCAGATCCCCGTCGTCGTCGATCGCCAGGCCGGTGCAGTCGGCCGTCAGCCCGGTATCGAGCAGGATCGCCAGGCGTGGGATCATCGCCCGCCCGCGTCCGGTGGCTCCGGCGAGGACGATCTCCGGTCGGTGTTCGCGCAACAGATCGGCGAGCGCCTGGGCCACGGCGCCGTCGCGATGCAGCGCGAGTCCGGGGTGCTCGCACAGGTGTAGCGTGTCGACGCCGCGTCCACGTAGCTGGCGCTGCAGCGCGCTGGCGCAGGCCTCCTCACCGCCGGTGGTGGCGACCACCCGGACCCGGCAGCCGCGCTGGGCCGCGAGTTCGCGGGCCACGCCGACCAGTTCGTTGACCACCGGATGGAAACAGCCGGCGTGGTGTTCGCCCCAGACCCAGACGTCGCGACAGGCGCCGCGGTCGACCGGTGCGGGGCCGGCGGCTGCGGCCTCGGCGATGCTGATGGCATCGACCGGGCAGGCGTCGATGCAGGCGCCGCAGAGGGTGCAGCTGGCGCCGACCAACGGCGCGTCGCCGGTTCCCGCGGCGCTGAGCGCCGCGAAGGGGCAGGCGGCGATGCAGGCGCCGCAGCCGGTGCAGGTGTCTGCGTCGATGTGGAGGTGGGCCATCAGCCGGGCTCCCGGCTGGCGAGAGCACGCATCAACGCGGGGACGGTATCGGCCGGATCACCGAACAGCATCTGGCATTCGCCGCGCGCGGGCGGGGTGAAGATCTCGACCACTCGGGTCGGCGAGCCCTCGAGCCCGCAGCGGGCGGGGTCGGCGCCGATCGCGGTGTGGTCCCAGTGGGGGATCGATGTCCGGCGGGCATGCATCGCCTGGACCAGATCGCTCAGGCGCGGGATGCACGCCTCCTTGAGCACGGTGCAGAGGGCGGGCGTGGGCAGGCGCAGGTCCTCGTCGCCCTGATCGGTGAGCACGGTGGCATGGACCGCGCCGTCTTCGGCCGTGATCGCCTTGCAATCGATGGCTTGGGGCCAACCGAGGTGGGTGGCGATGCCCGGCCCGACCTGGGCCGTGTCGCCGTCGACCGCCATCTTGCCGCAGAGGACGAGGTCGACAGCACCCAGACGGTCGATCGCCCGGGCGAGGACATGGCTGGTGGCCCAGGTGTCGGCGCCGGCGAAGACGCGATCGGTCAACAGCACCGCTTCGTCGCAGCCGCGGGCGATGGCCTCGCGGCAGACCGCTTCGGCCTGGGGCGGACCCATCGACAGCGCGATCGCGCTGCCGCCGTGGGCGCGGGCGAGTCGGACCGCGGTCTCCACGGCGTAGCTGTCGAGCGGATTGAGGACGCTGGCGATGCCCTCGCGGATGAGGGTTCCGCGGTCGGGATCGATCCGTACATCGCCGGTGTCCGGCACCTGCTTGACGCAGACGACCACGCGCATGCGTGCGCAGCGTAGATCGCTGCGCACGGGCCACAACCGCGTAGTCGCCCATCGGCACGCGCGTCGGGCTGGGCGCATCGACGCGAACGGGTATGCTCACAGACGTCATGGTGGTATCAGCGGGCGCGATCAGGCGCGGTAGAATGTCGCGCGGGGGCCGGCGCCATGGCGGCGCCGGTATTCCGGCAATCCGACGAGGGGACGAACGTGCAGTCCATCCGAGCTCTGTTCAGGACTCATTTCTGTATCGTGGCCTTCGGCCTGACCGCGGCCGTGACCGCTGCCGAGCCGGCCGATCCGATCGCCGGGCTCGAGCAGATCCGGGATGGGCTGCGTGAGCGTTGCGACGCCCGTCTGGCAGCCGATGCCGCGACCGAGGCCCCGCGTGAGTTCGTGTTCACCTTCGACAAGGGCGTCGGACGCAAGGGCCGGCCGATGACGCTGGTGCTGCAGCATATCGGCGGGCAATGGGCCGCGCCGCGGCTGACCGGCGCGAGCGTCGATCGCATCGATTGTTCCGGGCTGGAGCTCGTCGATGGGCAGCTGAACGGGACGATCCGCTTCGACTGGGTTAGCGCCGCGCAGGAAGGCGGCGAGCTCGAGTCCGCGAGTCAGAGCTATCGCGTCGATGCGCGGGTCGCACAGATCGAGCGGCGACTCGTGCTCACGCTGCACGATTTCCTCGCCGGCAAGGACTGGCAACTGGCCTATCGCCCGACGGATACCGGCTGGACCTTCGACCGTGACCTGGCGCTCATCGACGAGTGGGAGACCTGGGGGCCGTTCGAACGCGATATCCCCGATCTGGTCCCCGACGCGGACGGGAACCATGCAGTCACCATCACCGCACGGCGCCTGCCGGACCCCAAGACGGAGGGCAAGGCGGACCGGCACGTCGAGGCCTATGATGAGAACGGCCATCCGGTGATCACCTTCGCGTTCACCATCGTCCACGGGCGCGTGGGCAGCACCTGGTTGCGGCGCGCCGCGGGCGGCAAGCATATGTTGGGCAACGCGACCGACGTGCTCAGCGGTGCGGTCCAGACCCACACCATCGCCGGCACCTATCACGCCACCGGCAGCGCTGGCGAGTGGACCGGCGATGTGTCCGGCCCCATCCGGCCCGGTCAACGCGACACCGGGCCGCTCGATCAGCTGGTCGAAGGGGTCGACCGCGACGCGTCCGCCTGGTATGCGGCCCGGGTCTACAGGCAGATCCGCGCTCTCGACCGGGTGCTGCGTCATTACCCCCAGCCGATCCAGGCGGCGATCGATCGCACCCTGGTCCCCGATCCGGAGATCGCGGACGCCGAGACGGTCGCGGTCTACGTCGAGCATCTGCACGCGCTCGCCCGCAGCCTGGTCGCGGGCGATCCGGATCCCGTCCACAGCGGCGCGGTCCGGCCCGACGATCCCGCCTTCGGTCCCTACGTGGCGACCGGCGAGCTGGGCGACAATCGCCTGCCGGCGCACGCCGACGGACCCCAGCGCTGGGCTCACCCGGCCGGCTGGCGCTTCTGCGGCCCCTTCCCCTTGTTCGACGAGGCCGCCGATGTCCGCCTGCCAGAGCTCAGCGACCGGGCCGATGCCGCCTATGCCCGTGAACGGATGTACATCGACGCCGAGGGCACGGTGAGCCAGGAGACCGACCCGGCGCAGTGGATCGACGCCAGCGTCGACGGCGCGGTGGTCGCGGCGCCGCCGGTACGCGTGGCGAGTTCGGGTGGGATGCGCAGCTTCGTGTGGTACGCCCGCACCCGGATCGAGAGCGAGGCGGCGCGCGAGGTGCAGCTCGCGCTGCGCGCGCACGGCCAGGTGACGGTGTGGATCGACGACCGGCCGGTCTACCGCAACCACGAGAGCACCGGGCCGCAACCGGTGGTGTTCCCGGTGGCGCTGAACGCGGGCAGCAACCGCATCCTGGTGCGGGTGGCCAGCAGTGTCGCCTCGGGTCGCTACTACGAGACCTTCCACTACACCGACGGCTATCGCCACCGGCCGCAGGGGCGGATCGATTTCACCTCGTTCGCCATGCACCTGTGCCTCGCCGGCCAACCCGGCGCGAGCCGCGCGGGCTCGACGGCGGTGGCCGCCCCGGCCGATGGGCCGCGGGGCTATCGCAATCACTGGGACGGTCGCTTCCCCGAGGCCGATCCGCCGCTGGCCTTCGACATCGAGGACGGGACCAACGTGGCCTGGAATGTCGCGCTGCCGCTGGGCACGGCCGATCCGGTGATCCGCGATGGGCGGATCTACCTCACGGCCGAGCCGCACCACGTCTTCTGCATCGATGCCGCGAGCGGGGAGACGCTGTGGACGCGCCAGGTCAGCGTGCTCGAACTCGAGGCGCCCGAGCTCGCGCAAGCAGGCGCGGACCGGCTCGGGGACTACGTCGCGGCGATGCGTCGGGTCGCGAATCTGCGCTGGGAGGCGAAGAAAGACGAAGAGCAGCGCGATGCGCTCGGCTCGCAGGCCGATGCGCTCGAGGCCGAATGGGCCGATTTCGCCCAGGCGCTCGAGCAGGCGGGGATCAACGCGGAGGGTCCGACCGCCCCGGTCGCGCCGGTGGTCACCGCCGACGCGGTCTACGTGCATTTCGGCACCGGCGTCGCGGCCTGCTTCGATCACGCCGGCCAGCGCCGCTGGCTGGTGCCGACTGCCGGCTGGTCACAGGACGGGATGGGCCAACCGGTCTTCATCGACGGGGCCTATGTGATCCAGCTGCATCTCTGCGACGGCAAGAAGGAGCCGGGTACGCGCTTCGCCGTGCGGGCGCTCGATGCCGCGGATGGCAGCACGCGGTGGACCGCGACCGTCCCGGCCAAGCGTACGATCATCGATGACCGTTTCGAGCCGCCCGCGAGCCCCGGTCCCGGGCTGGGGGTGATGCGACTGCGCAACACGCAGAGCGGGCAGCGCCGCGACGTGATCATCACCGGTGCCGGCGTTGTGCTCGACGCCGCGACCGGCGAGCTGTTGCACCGTGACATCCTGCCGGTGGTCGGCAACCGCGGTGGGCCCTACGTCGACGGCGATCGGGTCTATGCGGTGTCGCTCATCGGCGAGACCGCGGTCGAACTGTGGTTGGATGACGCCGGCCGCGTCGGCGCGCGGCCGCTGTGGGCCAACCGCCACACCAGCGGGCGTGGCTCGCTCAAGGCCAATCACCAGTGGCCAGCCAAGAACTGGATGAAGGGTCCGCTGATCCATGACGGGCGGATCTACCAGTCGCTGGTCGATCGCGCCCACGTGCCGCAGCACTACCCCTGCCCGTGGCAGGAGCTGGATATATGGGACACTGCGACCGGGGCCAGGCTGGCCCGGCGGCGCAGGGTCTTCGAGAGCTGCACCGACCCGACCATCGCCCCGACCCTGGCCGGGGTCTATATCGCGGTTGCGGACGGCGGCGACCCCCTGCCGGGCTTCCACGGCACCACCGAGTACGCCCAGCTCGCCTTCCTCGGTGCCGACGTCGAGGCCTTCCCGGTGACCCGCTTCCGCTTGCCGGGCAAGAAGCTGCGCGCCGCGCCCGTGTTCGCCGGGTCGCGGATGTATCTCCGGCTCTACGACGGGCTCTACTGCATCGCGGTGAGCGACGCCGCCGGCGAGCAGTATGTCGAGGAGGTCAAAGCGCAGACGCTGTTCGCCGAGATCCCGCTGCGCGAGCCGCCGCCACCCGTGAAGGTGATCCCGGCTGCGGCGATGGAGCTGACGACCGACGCGCCGCTCGACCGGCTGCATCCCGGGACCATCGCCCGGTCCTGGCTCGCCTGCGGTCCGATCCCCAGTCAGGCGCCCGGCGAGCACCTCGCCGCCCTCGGTGGCCCGGCAGAGGCGGCCCCGGCACCGGGCGAGACGATCACCGTGGGCTCGAGCAGCTACACCTTCAGCCCGGTGGAAAAGCGGCATCTGGGCATCGACCGCCACGGCTACGCGCACAACCTCGACGTGCTCGGATCGGTCGGCGGCAAGGGCTCGAGCGTGAGTTACTTCTACTGTGTGCTGGAGAACAGCGAGGTGCGGACCATGCGCTTCGGGCTTGACGGCGGCGGGGTCCGGGCCTGGCTCAACGGGGTCGAGATCACCGACAAGGACATCCTCGACCTCGAGCTCGGGACCTACCGCCTGCTGATCCGCAGCGAGGTCGGGCGATTACCTCCCTTCGCGCGCAACAGCAAGATCGCGATCGCGCCGAGCTTCACCGGCACGGATCACCCCGCGCTCGACTACGCGGCCTGGGCCAGCCAGGTGGAGGCGCTGCGCGATCGCTTCGAGCAGCTGATCCGCGATCACGCCGGCACCGAGATCGCGAGCCGGGCCCGGCTCTACCTCCAGGCGGTGGCGACCTACCGCGAGCAGAAGCGCTGAGCTCAGCGGGCCCCGCGTGGCGGGGCCGCTGGCGGCAGACGCACCGAGCGGAAGCCCACGTGCATCAGTGCCCGGGCCAGGCGTTGGCGATACCGCGGGTGCAGGGGCGCGGCCGCGGTGACCTCGACGTGGCGGTCGGGGTCGAGCCCGGAGAGCGCCGTTTCGAGCGCCTCCGGCTCGTTGGCGGCGAAGCGGCGCAGGTCGTCGTGGACCACGATGCTGCCGTCGGTCGCGACCTGCAGCAGCAGCGGTTGACGGGTGAAGCTGCGCGGCGGCGGGCGGCCACCGCCGCAGGCGACGGTGGCCAGCAGCAACGCCAGGGTCGCGGTGAGGTTGCGCAGGCTCATCCGTCCTGGGCGGCCGCGGCGAGGCGTTCGAGGATCTCGTCGCGGACGGCTGCGATCGGGCGTTCGCCGTCGACGGTGACCATCCGTGGTCGTCCGGCTTCCGTTTCGAGCTGGCGGTAGTAGCCGGTGAGCTGTTCGGTGCGTTCGTGGTAGACGCGCAGCCGGTCGCGGATCGTCGCCTCGCGATCGTCCTCACGCTGGACCAGCGGCTCGCCGGTGACGTCGTCGCGTTCGGGTTCGCGCGGGGGGTTGTAGATCACGTGATAGACACGGCCAGAGGCGGGATGGATCCGCCGACCGCTCAGGCGCTCGACCACCGCCGCGTCGGACACGGTCATCTCGACCACCGCATCGACCATCACCCCGGCTTCGCGCGCGCCTTGGGCCTGGGCCAGCGTGCGGGGAAAGCCATCGAGCAGGAAGCCCGAGGCACAGTCGGGCTCGGTAATGCGGCTGGTGACCAGCCCGATGATGATGTCGTCGCCGACCAGCTCGCCGGCATCGATGACCGCCTTGGCTTGACGACCGAGCTCGGTGCCGGCCGCGATCGCAGCACGCAGCATGTCGCCGGTCGAGATCTGGGGGATGGCGTAGGCTTCGCAGATGTAACGGGCCTGGGTGCCTTTGCCGGCGCCGGGGGGGCCGATGAGGACGATCCGCATGGACGGCTCCTGGATCAGGGGGCGCGCACTCTGTCTGCGGGACGCGCACGGACAAGCCCCCGCCACATGGGCGGAGGCGGGACAAACGGGTCGGACGGACAGGGCGTATTATGGGGTGCCACGCGGGACGAATCCAGCCCGGATCAATCCGCCCGGATCGGGAGCACAGCCATGAAGACCGTTCTCATCACATCATGTATGCTGGTTGTAGCCATGAACCACTACGCCTGCCAGGGGGCCGAGGCTGGCGAGGGGGAGAGCGCGGTCGACCATGCCGAGCTGGTTGCGCTGATCGAAGCGCAGGAGGCCACGCTGCTCGACGCCAACGGCACGCGCTCGTATGAGCGCGCCCACATCCCCGGCGCGATCGACTTTGCCAGGGCCGAGAAGGCCGGAACCCTGGCCGAACAGCTCCCGGCGGAGAAAGACGCCTTGATCGTCGCCTACTGCGGTGGACCCGGCTGCAAGGCCTACACCAAGGCCACCGGGCGCGCACGCGAGCTCGGCTACACCAATGTGAAGCACTTCCCCGGCGGTATCCGGGGGTGGACCGCGGCGCAGGAGAAGGAGGCGGCCGCGGCGAGCGGCGATGCCGTCGAGCGCTTCCCGGCCGTGACCCACCCGGAGCTGGTGCAGGCGCTGGAAGCCGGAGCGGTGCCACTGGATGCCAACGGGACCGCCTCGTACGAGAAAGGCCACATCCCTGGCGCGCTCGATTACGCAGCGCTCTCGAGCGCCGATGAGCTGGCAGATGCGCTGCCAGACGACAAGGCGACGACCATCATCGCCTATTGTGGCGGTCCGCGGTGCATGGCCTACAAGGCGGCGGCCGAAGCCGCGGCCGCACTCGGCTATACCGACGTGAAGCACTACCCCGGCGGGATCAGCGGCTGGCGCGAGCACGCCGATGCCGGCGCGACGAAGACGAGCGCCTGCGGCGCCTGCGGTGGTGGGGGATGCGGTGCGTGCGGGGCAGCGAAGCCCAAGGCCGCGGCCGGTTGCGGCGCGGGCGGCTGTTCGACTGGCGAGGCCGAGGAGGCGATGTAGAAGTGGAGGATGCAACACGACGCCTTCCGCATCTCCATCGCCACGTGTGGCGCCATCGGTGATGGCGCCACCCTCGCAACCGCCGCGATCCAGGACGCGCTCGATCAGGCCGGGGAGGCGGGCGGCGGAACGGTGTTCGTGCCGCCGGGTACCTGGCTCACGGGCACCGTCTTCCTCCGTTCGGGGACCACGCTCGAGCTGCATCCGGCAGCGCGCATCCTCGGTAGCCCCGACCTCGCGGCCTACACCCAACGCAGCTGGGGCCAGCATATCGACCGCACCCCCTGGCACCTGATCGCCGTCTGTGGCGTGCGCGATGTGCGGATCACCGGAGGCGGCACGATCGACGGCAACGGGCCCGCCTTCTGGGAGCCCTGTGTCGACGACCCCGCGCGACGGGATCCGGAACGCGTGCCGCCGGGCGCATATGGCGGACTGGATCCGATCACCTGCGTACCCGAACGGCACGCCGGCACGCCGCAGGCGACCCTGGCGTGGATCCGCGCGAACAAGGAACGACGCCCATCACCGATGATCGAGATCACCGAATGCGAGAATGTGCGCATCGACAACGTGCACATCACCAATTCCGCCGGCTGGCTGCTGCATCTGCACAACAGCCACCGGCTGTGGATCACCGGCGTGCGCTTGAGTGCCAACCTCATGGGGCCGAACAACGATGGTTTCGATATCACCGGCTGTCAGGACGTGCTGGTCAGTGATTGCCATCTGTCGTGCTGTGACGATGCGATCTGCGTCAAGACCACGCCTGATTCGCAGCCGATCGAACGGGTCACGGTCACCAATTGCGTCATCCGCACCCGCTGCGTGGCGCTCAAGTTCGGGTGCGCGGAAACCTTCCATGACTTCAAGCAGGTGACCTTCAGCAATTGCGTCGTCTACGAGTCGAGCCGGGCGGTGGGTATCTACACCAAACGAGGCGGCAACATCGACGATGTGACCATCAGCAACATCGTCTGCGATACACGCAACCCCTTCGTGATGAATCGGCCGATCCACATCCAGGCCAGGGTGCCGCCGACCGAGGACGGCGTCGCGCCCGGTCGGATCCGCAACGTGATCATCCAGGGCGTCGTCTGCCGCACCGATGGACGGATGCTGTTGAGCGCCGAGCAGCAGGGCCAGATCGACGGGGTGGTGATCCGCGATCTGCAGGTCGAGCTGCCGATGCTCGACGATCCGGCGTTGCTCGCCGATCGGGTGAGCTGCGGTCAGTTGCCGCACGAGCATCCGGATGTGGTCGCGGCGCGGGCGGTGGTGGTGGCCAAGAACATCGATCGCCTGGTACTCGACAACCTGATGGTGCGCTGGCCGCAGACCGACAGCGCGGGGCGGATGGTGGTGCCGGCTGACTGGTCCTTCCCGCTGAAGGCCTGCAATGGGATGTTCGATGCCTTCTTCGCTCGCGAGGAATTCGCGACCGAGGCGCTCCCGCCCTTCGCGTTGACCTGGGCCCGCGGCGTGCGCGGCGGCTACCTCAGCGCGCCGACCGCCGTCCCGGCGCCGGGCGCGCCGGCACATGACCATGCGCAGTGCGACTGGCCCATGCGCGACTGAGCGGCCGGTCAATCGCGCAGTTCGAGCGGCAGGTGGCCGATCTCGTTGTAGCTGAGGGGGACCACCTCGCCGCCGGCGTGGACGATCAGTCGGGTGATCCCGGCATGGGTGGTATCGAGCACACTCCAGGCGACCGGGTCGACCGCTGCGCAGCGGCACCAGATGTAGCGGATGAGGTTGCCGTGGATGACCACCAGTTCGTGGCGCGTGCCTTTGGCCAGCGGGCGGACGAGCTTGTGCAGGGCGGCTTCGGCCTGGGCGTTCATGGTCAGGCGCTGGCCGGCCTGGGGGCAGCGCGCGATGAGCCGCGAACGCAGATCGGCCTGCATCCACAGCCGGCCGCGCAGCTGCCGGTAGTTCATGCCGCGGTGGACCGCCGGTTCCTCGAGGTCGCTGTGCAACAGCCCGGGCAGCACCTCGCACAGCACGCGCAAGCGCCGCCGCGACGCGGCGGGGAAATGCGCGGCAGCGATGGCGGCGCTCTCGATCGCGCGTGGCAGGGTGGAGCTGACGATGCTGTTCATCGGCTGCGGCGCCAGCGCCTCTGCGGCAGTGGCGATCTGATCACGGCCGCGCTGGGTCAACGCACCGTGATCGGGATGATCCTGGTCGTGGACGTAGGCGCCGTGGCGCAGCAGATAGAGGTATCGTGTTCCCACAGACGGGTCGCCTCCGGTCGCTGATGATACGCCGATCGACGGCTGATGCGAGGCGCGGGCGGCGGTCTCAGAGCCGGGTCAGCCGCCGGAGCAGGCAGCGGCCTGCTGGCCGTGGGTCAGCCGCGGCTGGGTCTTGTTCATCTCGTGGACCAGGATCCGCGCGACCATCGCCTCACGCTGCGCGGCGTGCTGGGAGTCGTGCCAGAGGTTGTGGATATGGTCCGGATCGTTGCGCACATCGTAGAGTTCGCCCTGGTCGGGGTGGCTGGCGTAGAACACGCATTTGTAGGTGTCGTCGATGAGGATGCGCTGGTTCCATTCGCCGTGTTCGGGCCGTTCCTCCACGATGACATCGCTGCGAACCCGCACGGCGGGGTCCTCCCAGGCCGGAGCCTGATCGACGCCCTCGCACGCTCGCGGGGCGGGGATGCCGGCGTAGCCGCAGAGGGTGGGGAAGAGGTCGACGAGATTCTGGAAGGCGTCGGAGCGGGTACCGGCAGGGATCCGGTCGGGCAGGCTGACGATCATCGGCACGTGGATCGATTCCTCGTAGCAGACCAGGCTCTTGAACCAGAAACCGTGATCGCCGAGCAGATCGCCATGATCGGCGCTGAAGACCACCAGGGTGTTGTCCTTCTCGCCGGTGACCTCGAGGTGATCGAGGATGCGGCCGATGTGTTTGTCCATCAGGCTGACCATGCCATAGTAGCAGGCCGCGTTCTGCTGGACCTGCTGCTGGTTCCAGGCGAGATGGGAGACGTTGCCAGCGCCACGCATCCCCGCGTCGACCTGCTTGGCGGCGTACTCGCCGGGCTGGTCGGTGATCGCGCGATAGAAGGGGGGCTTGTCGGCGAAGGCTGCCGGTTCGCCCTCCTTGTAGCCGAAGGTGGGGATGGCGGCTGGGTCGTACATCGAGGCCCAGGGTTCGGGCACCATGCAGGGGTTGTGTGGGTCCTGGAAGCTGACCAGCTGGAAGAAGGGCTGTCCGCGTTCGCGGGCGCGATCGATGCCGGCGATGCTGGTATCGGCGGTCCAGGTGGAATTGTGGAGCTCCTCCGGCAGATCCCAGGGGCCGTAATCGGTATAGGCGGTATTGCCGAAATAACGCTCCAGGTCGATGCCCTGGCGGCGGAGCCAGGCGCCGTAATGCATGCCGCGGGCGTGGTTCTCGGTGGTATGGCCGATGGCCAGATCGGCGCGGGTGAAACCGTGCCAGGGGCCATGCCAGCTGTCGTAATAATCGTAATTGGCGATGTGGGGGAAGGCCTCGGGCGAATGCGGATCGTGACAGGAGGCGAGGTGGCTCTTGCCGATGAAATGGGTGAAGTAGCCGCGCTGGCTGAAGCTGCGCCCGAGCGAGGGGTCGTGATCCTGCGGCAGGTGGCTCATGTTGTGTGCGGCGCCGTTGCTCGAGCAGTACTGGCCGCTGAGCAGGGCGGCGCGGCAGGGCAGGCAGACGGGCGTCGGCGGATAGGCGCGGGTCAGCAGCATGCCTTCGGCGGCGAGCCGGTCGAGGTTCGGCGTCTTGATGTGCGGATTGAGCGCGCCGAGGCAATCGTAGCGCATCTGGTCGGCGAGGATGACGATGATGTTCGGCGGTGTGGGCATGCAGGGGCTCCGGTCACGGACAGCGATCGGGTCGCAAGTGTGTGGCTGCGATGGAGGAGACAAGCAGGGGCCAGCCCACCGGCCCAGGGCGACTCAATGTTCGCCCGGGAGCGCCGATCACCAGGTCGGCATGCCTTGCCTCGCCTCCACCTGCGTCCAACCGCCCGGCCCCCTTTGGTGCCTGGGCCGTAGTGACGCAGGTGGCGGCGAGGCAAGGCCCTCATGTGCGAGCTTTGAGTCGCCCTGCCCACCGGCCCGGCGCTGCGTGGCCAGGTCTGTCGCGGACAGCGACCCGGTGCGACGCAAGGCTGGCGCAGCGCAGCGCCGCGAGCCGGTCGTCCGGTCAGCCGCGTCAGCGGACGATCGCGCGGCGCGACGAGCCGGAACTCGCGCCGGTCGGCCGGCGGAGGAAGGCGGTGTCGAGGTTGTGGCAGCACTCGGGCAGATGGCGATGCCACCACTGGCGCGCACGCTCCTGGGTCCATTCGCCAGCGCAGGCGCACGCCCCGAGCCGATCGGCCAGGGTCAGGGCGTCGCTCGGGCGGCGGGAGCGGTCCTTCTGCAGGCAGCTCATCAGCACCGCTTCGAGATCGGACGGGAGCGGTTTTTCGGTGCGTGCGCTCGGCGGTGGCGGGTCATCGTGCAGCTGGCTGGTGAGCACGCGCATGGCCCCGCCGACGTCGAAGACCGTGGCTCCGGTGAGCAGGAAGTAGCCGACACAGCCGAGGGCATAGATGTCGGCACGTCCGTCGAGTTCGGCCTCGCGGGTGATCAGTTCGGGGGCCATGTAGGCAGGAGTGCCGAGGATGCGGTTGTCGTCGGTCAGCTGGCGCGGCGCCGGGCGTGGACGTTCGGTGTTGCAGCTGCGGCAGCGGGCGAGGCCGAAGTCGAGGATCTTGATGAAATCGCAGTCGAGCCCGAGGCGGCAGTTGAACAGATTGCCGGGCTTGATGTCACGGTGGAGGATGTTGATCGCGTGGGCTTCGGCCAGGGAGAGACAGGCCTGACGCAGCAGGTGGACGCAGCGCCCGGGCCCGATGGGCCCGAAGCGTTCGACGAGCGCTTCGAGATCAATGCCGTTGAGCAGCTCCATGACGTAGAACAGCACGCCGTCATCGTCGGAGCCGAAATCGTAGAGCTGGACGGTATGCGGCGACTCGAGGCTGGCGGTGGCCCGGGCCTCGCGTTCGAATCGGTCCATGATCGCGGTGCGGTGCTCGGTCTGCACCCGGGCCAGGGCCTCGGGCAGCACCAGTTTCACCGCCGCCGGACGCGCGAGCAGGGTGTGTTTGGCGCGCCATACCTCACCCATGCCACCGCGGCCGAGGCGTTCGAGCAGACGGTAGCTGCCCATCTCGCGCAGACGGCGATCGACCTCGGCCACGCGCTTGCCCATGCGGAAGGTGATCAGGATCGGGAACATGGCCAGGCCGACGCAGACGTAGTTGGGAAGAAAGGCGCGGACCAGGACCTCGGGTGTAGGCCAGGACCCGCCGGTCCGATTCGCCAGCAGCACCGCGAGTGGCGCCATGCTGGCGGTGGTGAAGGATGCGACGATGCTGCGCCCCGGCGGTGCCGGCACCACCAGGGGGTAGAGCACGATCCAGACCGAGAGCGGCGTCATTCCCTGGCCGATCGGCCCGACAGGGTTGTAGTAGATGGCTATGGAGAGGGCGAAGCCGACCATCACCTGATAGGCCATGCCGAGATACATCAACCGGCAGCCGACGAGGGCGGGCAGCGTCGCGAGCCACACCACCAGCGCGCTGAGTCCGACCAGGGTGAGGAACACGGTGAGCGCGAGGTCACGGGTGGTGAACAGCGAGTCCCAGGCGAGGGCCGCGAACAGGCGGTTGAGACCGAGGCCGAAGAGGAAGGCGACGGCCATGGTCGTCGCCATCGCCCGGAGGCGCTGGCGACCCGGTTCGGCGAGGGCGGTGGAGAGGTGGGTCTGGCCGGACCAGGTGCCGGTGCCGGGTGCGGTCTGAGCGCTCCAGGGCGCCGGGAAGCGCGCCGAGAAACGGCGGCGGGTACCGGAACCGGAACTTGGCATGCCCCCCCCTCGCGACGGCGGACACGCGAGCGCGCCCGGCTGCCGACGTGACATTACTGTGTCAGTCCCGGGTGCGGTTTGAATCGCGAATGGTCTCAGCTTGCGTGGTCAGGCGGTTGTCTCTGCTGGCGGGTCGGCATAAGATCGACGGTCATGCCCCGCCGCCGCCGCCGTCGACACATGCGCATGCGCAACGACAGCTCCTCACGTAGCGAGGCGGCGGGTGCCCCCGGCCCATTGGGGAACGTGAGCAGCATGCCCCTGGCCGGATCGACTCCCGGCTTCGAACGCATCGGGCGCCGGCGTTTTGCCAACGATCCCGGCGGCAGCGGGTCGTTCGATTACACCCTGTTGCGGCGTATCGGCTGGGGTGGGCTCGGGGAGGTCCGGCTGGCCTGGCAGGCCTCGCTCAACCGTACGGTGGCGATCAAACGCCTGCACAGCAGCGTGCTGCCGGAAGCGCGCCAGCGGCTGATCCGCGAGGCGGTGGTCGGCGCCAACCTGACCCATCCGAACATCGTCACTGTGCACGACGTCGCCTGCGACACCGAAGGGACGGTGTTCTACGTCATGCGTCGGGCCGAGGGGCATCCCTGGAGCGATGTGATCCAGCGACTGTCGCGGCGCGAGAACATCGACAAGCTGCTGCGCGTAAGCGACGCGGTATCCTTCGCTCACGCTGCCGGGGTGGTGCACCGCGATCTCAAACCGGCCAACGTGATGATCGGCGATCACGACGAGGTGCTGGTGATGGACTGGGGCATGGCGGTCTCGCCGCCGGGCACGGTCGAACCGATCGCCGAGGTGCTGCCGCGGCTGACCCCGCCAGCCGGTACCCCCGCATACATGGCGCCGGAGATGGCAAGGGGCGAGGGCTGGCTGATCGACCGCCGCAGCGACATCTACCTGTTGGGCGCAATCCTGTTCGAGATCCTCACCGGGTTCCCGCCGCACGAGGAAACGGGCTCCGACGATCTGCTCGCGGCAGCGCGCGCGAACCACATCCGTGACAGTCGGCAGGGTGGCGAGTTGATGGAGATCGCCCGGCGCGCCTTGTCGACCGATCCCCATGCACGTCACTGCAGCGTGCGCGAGTTCCGCGACGCGGTCGCGGCCCACGATCGTCACGCCGAGAGCCGCGAGCTGGCCGGTAGGGCACAACAGGCCTTCGATCGGGCCGCGGTCAGCGGCGATTACGAGTTGTTCAACCGCGCCATCTTCGGTTTCGAGGCCGCGCTGGAACTGTGGGACAACAACGCATCCGCGCGCGAGCATCTTTCGCGCGCCAGGCGCAGCTACGCCGCTTTCGCGCTCGGGCGCGACGATCTCGACCTGGCGGCGAGCCTGCTCGACCCGGATGATCCCGCCCACGGCGATATGCTGGGGCGGCTGAGTGCCGCGCGCGAACGGCGGCGTCGGGAACAGGCGGCAGAAGCCGAGTTGGAGGTGCTCGAGCAGCGCATCAGCGGCCCGGTGGAGCCGGACTGGCAGTGCGTGTGCCACGAGCAGTTCACCGACGAACATTGGCGCGATCGCTGGCGGGTGATCGGTGGCACGGGCGAGGTGGTGGATGGTGAACTCCGGGTGACGCCGGGGATGCCGTCGCTGGTGGTCTACGAGCTGCCGGTGCGCGGGAACGTGCGGATCGGATTCGAGGTCCGGATCCTCGATGGCAGACCCAACGATCTCAGTTGCATGCTCGCGTGTCGGAGCGACAGCTCGGGTGATCACATTTTCATGAGCGGCTACGAATTCAAATTCGCCAGCTTCGACAACAGCCTCGCCTGCTGCTACCGCAACAGCATCTGTCTGCGCCAACAGCCGTGCGAGCCGGTTGTGCGCGATCGGGTGTATCGGGTGAGCGTGGCCCGCATCGATGCTGAGCTGCGCATGAGCGTGGACGGGCGCGAGGTGTTCCGAATCCACGATCCGGAGCCGATCACCGCTCCCGAGCACGATCGCATCGGGCTGTTCGGCTGGGATTGCACCTACGCCTACCGTGACATTCGTATCGAGATCCTCAACCATCCCTTTCGTGTCGACGTGCTCGATCTGGCCGAATCGCATCTTTCACGCGGAAATTACGGCACCGCGGTCGACCTGTTCGCCGAGGTCGAGGACCATCCGGCGGCAGCGCGCGCGCAACGAGCCCGGCACGGGGCGCAGCGGGCGCGGACGATGGCGGTGCAGCGGGACGGGTTGCAGGACTACCGGGCCAGGCTCGGTATGATCTGGCCCGGGGTCCAGGTGGCGGTGGGGGGCATCGGCCTGAACGTGGATCTGGCCATGTGCGGCGTCGAAGATCTCGAGCCGCTGCGCGGAATGCCGATCAACCAGCTGGATCTCGGATGCAACGCCGTGCGCGATCTCTCGCCGTTGGCGGGGATGCCGCTGGCGCGGCTCTACGCCCCACTCAACCGGATCAGCGATCTCTCACCCCTCGCCGGCATGCCGCTGGAGCGGCTGGACATCGGCGGCAATGTGGTCTGCGATCTGGGTCCGTTGGCGGACTGCCCGCTGCGGATGTTGTATTGCAGTTTCAATCGGATCAGCGAGCTGGCTCCGCTCGCCGGCATGCCCCTGGCCTACCTGTTCGCACAGCAGAATGTGATCGCGGATCTGGCTCCGCTCGCAGGCATGTCGCTGCGCAGCATCGCGCTGGGGAACAATGAGATCGTCGACATCTCGGCCCTGGCGGAGGTCA
The DNA here is from genome assembly GCA_964612995.1 of uncultured candidatus Brocadiaceae bacterium. Lineage (GTDB taxonomy): Bacteria > Planctomycetota > UBA11346 > UBA11346 > UBA11346 > SLQH01. The sequence continues at coordinate 22,807 of CAZTGE010000009.1, forward strand.
CGGTCGACGACCTCTTGCTGCAGGGCAACCGGATCGGCGATCTCACCGGGATCGCCAACAAACAGTACAACATGTTGTATCTCGGCTGCAACCGGATCGAGGATGTGCGACCGCTGGGCACGGCGAGGGTCGGCCGGCTCGATCTCAGCGACAACCGCGTGGAGCGCATCGGGTGTCTGCTCGCGCAGCAGTTCCAGTCGTGTTGGCTCGGTAGCAATCCGCTCGCGCCCGGCGAGCGGGATCGGCTCGCACGGTGTTGGGCCGATCAGGCCGCCATGCGCCCCTCGCTGGGCCAGCTGGAGGCTGAAGATGCGATCGCAGATGGCGACATCGCTGCCCTGCGGTGGGTGGGCCAGGACCCGACGGTCGGGGATCGCCTGTTCCGTCTGGCCCGGCCAGTGGCCTGGGGCGAGAGCGAACGGATCACCGCCGCGCTCGGGTGCCAGGTGGCCTGCATGAGCAGCGATGAGGAGGCCACTGCGTTCACGTCCTGCGTCGGGCGTCTGAACCAGAGCTGGGTCGGGTTGCGGCATGGCGATACGGCCTGGGGCAACGGGGTGCCGGTGGCCGCGGGCCTGCCACGACCGGAGCAGGGGCCCGTCGGTGCGCCGCTGGTGTTCTGGAGCGGCATGTTCTACCCCGAGCCCGACCCCGAACACGTGCATTGCATCGTGCTGAACCTGGGGCGGTGATGGACCATCGCGAGCCACAACCGGGGGAGACGAGCCCGGCCGTCCGGCCGCAGCCCGGTTCGCGGACCACCATCTGCGGTGAGACCGCGGTCTGCAACGACGACCTGCCCTTGATGAACATCCGCCCGGCCCGGTTCGCGAAACGCAGCGAGGCGGACACCGCGCAAGCCGAGTTCGTGATCCTCGAGCGGCTGGCCGAGGGCGCGCACGGCGCATTGTGGAAGGTCGAGCAGGTCGCCACCGGGCGAGAGGTGGTCGCCAAGTCGCTGCACCCGGAGGATCGCGCCACCAGCCCGGAGTTCCTCTACGAGGCCCTGGTGACCGGCAGTCTCGACCATCCCAATATCGTGCAGGTGCACGATCTGGTGCGCGACGAGGCGGGTACCGTGTATCTGGTGATGCAGCACGTGGCCGGACGCTGCTGGGCCGAGAGCCTCGGTGCGGGCGATCAGGACGACGACCTGCACATCCTGCTGGCGGTCGCCAGCGCCGTGGCCCATGCACACGAACGCGAAGTGGTACATCGCGATCTCAAGCCGGCCAACGTGATGATCGGCGCCTTCGGCGAGGTCCAGGTGGTGGACTGGGGGGTGGCGGTGCGGCTGAGCGATCTGCCGCGGACCGGCGCGGCCGCGGCGCCGGATCGTCGATGGGTCGCGGGCACGCCGGTGTATATGGCCCCGGAGATGGCGCGGGGCGACCCGCGGGCGATCGGTCCGGCCAGCGACATCTACCTGCTCGGGGCGGTGCTGTTCGAGATCGCCATGGGTCTGCCGCCGCATCCGGGCGATACCGTCACGCGGTGCATGGAGAACGCCGCGGCCAACCTGATCCGGCCGGTCAAGCAGCGGGGCGAACTGGTCAACATCGCCATGCGTGCGATGGCCAGCGAACCGGAGGCGCGCTACGCCAACGCCGAGGAATTCCGTCGTGCGCTGATCGATTTCCTCGGCCATTCGCGCAGCGTGCTGCTCGGCCAGCGGTCCCAGGTCGCGCTCGATCGGGCGATGGTCTCGGGCGATTACGCGCTGTTCAATCGGGCCATGTTCCGCTTCGAGGAGGCGGTGAGCTTGTGGCCGCAGAACGAGCAGGCGCGGCGAGGTATCTCGCTCAGCCGCCAGGCCTACGCCAACGCCGCCTTGGGCCGAGGCGATCTCGACCTCGCCCGCAACCTGTTGCGAGAGAGCGACCCGGCGCATGCCGCCTTGCGCGCGCGACTCGAGGACCTCGAGCGGCGGCGTGCGCACCGCAGCGAGGCAACGCGCAACCTGGTCTGCCTGCAACGACGCCGGGAGGCCGACGAGGACCGCCGATGGAAGACGGTCTACCGGTTCGCGGGCGGCACGCATGATTTCGCCGACGATTGGCTGGTGCACCAGGCCCGGGCCGAACGCCATGGCGACGAGCTCATGGTCGAGGCCGGAGAGCCTGGATTGTTGATCTACAACCATCCCCTGCCGGGTGATGTACGTCTGTCGTTCATTTGTCGGCTGGAATGCGACAATCCGAGCGATCTGAGTGTCTTCCTCGCTGGCAGCGACGCGGTCGCGATCGATGGGGTGTACCTGACTGCCTACGAGTTCAAGTACGGTGGCTTCTCCAACACCCAGTCCCGGCTCTACCGCCGCGGCACCATCCTGTTCGACGAGAGCGACAGCCCGTTGGAGCGCGGGCGCGAGTACCACGTGGTGGCCTCGCGCGTCGGGGCGCGGCTGCGGCTCGAGGTCGACGGACGGACGGTGTGGGATGTGATCGACCCCGAACCCCTGGCCGGGCTCGACTGCAATCGGCTGGGACTGTTCGGTTTCCATGGGACCTACGTCTATCGCGACATCACCGTCGAATGGTTGCGCGGCCACGAGCAGGTCGATCTGCTCGAACTCGCCGAGCGACAGATGGCGCTCGGGCATTTCGCCACCGCGCAGGATCTGCTGTTCTCCGCGGTCGATGTCGCACCCGACGAGCAGACCCGGACCGAGGCGCGGCGGAGACTGCGCGATGTGGAACTGCTGCGGCGCTGGGAACGACAGGCGCCGGAGGTGAAGCGGCGTTTGACCCGGCACTGGCCGGAAGCGGCGGTGGTGTTCGATCGCCGCGGTCTGAGCGTGAGCCTGAGCGGGGCGGAGATCTGCGATCTCGAACCGTTGCGCAATCTGCCGGTGCGACGGCTGGATCTGCACGGCAACCGTATCACCGACCTGTGGCCGCTGGCCGACTGTCCGCTCGTCTGGCTGGACATCAGCGACAATCCGGTGAGCGATCTGGGGCCCCTGCGCGGCCTGGAACTCGAGGAGCTCCAGGCCGATCGCTGCCGCATCCACGACCTGGGTCCGTTGGCAGACTGCCCGCTGATCGAGCTCTCGCTGAGCGCGAACCGGATCGAATCGATCGCGGCCCTGAGGGGCATGCCCTTGCGTCGGCTGGACCTGTCACACAACCGGGTCGCTGACCTGAGCCCGCTGGCCGGCGCGCAGATCGATCGCCTGGGGGTGCGTGACAACCCCGGACTGGAAGATCTCGGCCCGCTGGCCGGGATGCCGCTCGCCCAGTTCGACTGTTCGCGCACCGCCGTGGCCGACCTCGGCCCGCTGGCCGGAGCACCGCTGCATCTACTGCACTTCGGGCAGACGCCGGTCAGGGACCTCTCCCCGCTGGCGAAGATGCCGTTGCGCTATCTGTCCTGCGACTACTGCGGGGTCGAGGATCTCACGCCGCTGACCGGCATGGATCTCAAGCACCTGGAGGCCTCCGGCAATCGCATCTCCAGTCTCGCGCCGCTGGCCGGCATGCATCCGATGGCCATTGGGATAGCCGCCAATCGCCTGGAGACGCTCGCGCCATTGGACCGCGACCTGCCGGCCCGGCACCTGATCTGCTTCGGTAATCCCCTCGATCCGGCCTACCTGCGCGAGCTGCTCGCTGCTGGCGGGTTGCCGGTCGGCGTGCAGGAGGGTCTGCGTCTGAGTCTGGCCCTCGCGGAGGGGGATCTGGGCGTCCTGCTTGCGCTCTCGGAGGTGCACCGCGATCGCCGATGGTACGTGATGCAGACCGTGTTGCCGATCCATGCGGTGCGCCGGTTGCAGCGCCGGTTGGGTCTTCGCCTCGCCTGTCCGGCCGATGCCGAGCTGCAGGAGCGACTGCGCCGGGCATGCATGCACGGCCCGGCGGCGGAACGCAATCCGATCATCCTGCTGGGCCTGCGCCCCGGTTCGCAGACCTGGGAGGATGGCAGCCCGGTGCGGTGGAACGCCTTCCGCGACGGACGGCTGCCGCGTGGCGATAGCGAACTGCCCGGCTCGGTCATCTGTCGTGGCGACGGCCGCTGGCGGGTGACCAGCGATTCCAATCTGCTGGTGGTGGCGGTGTTCGAGTGGGACCTCTGAGCATTGCTGACGCCCGGCTGCGGTCGTTTTCAGGGCTGACGCCGCGCTGCGCGCCGCACGATGTCGGCCATGCAGGCCTCGGATCTCGATCTGCTCCAGGAGCCAGCGGCACTGAAGCTGCTGCGGCGGTGCGCGCGTGGCGAGGCGGCCGCTCCCGCGGGGGACAGTAGCGACCGTCGCGAGCGTCTGCTCGCGGCGCAGATGGCCCTGCGGCAACGCGCTGCCGTGAAACTACCGAGCTGGAGCGACAGCGATGCGCTCTACGACGCGCGCGCGCTCGAGCAGTGCTCGGGCGAGGGTCCGGCCCGATTCAAGGCCGCCGTGATCCACGGTGAACGCCTCGCCGACCTGACGCTGGGGTTGGGTGTGGACAGCGCCTGGTGCGCGTCCGGTTTCGCCCATGCGGTCGGTTGCGAGCGCGACCCGGTCCTCGCGCGGCTCGCCGCGCATGATTGCCTCTGCCATGGCGCGGAGGTGGCGGTGCAGGTGCGCAATGCCAGCGACTGGCTCGGCGAACAGACGGCGGACAGCTGGGATTGGCTGCTGGTCGACCCCGACCGCCGGGTGCAGGGCCGCCGGGTCTGCGATCCGGGCGCCGGCTCGCCCGACCTGCCCGCCTGCTGGCCAGCCTTGCGCCGCTGCGCGCGCGGGGTGATGGCCAAGCTCGCACCGGGCTGCCGTCTCGCCAGCGTCTCCGCCGTTCTGCCCGGGCTGACGCGGCTGATCGTGCTGAGCTGGCGTGGCGAGTGCCGGGAGGTGCTCGCGGTGGCCGGTGAGCGACCGCAGGCGCTGCGGCTGGAGGCGGTGGTGGTCGACACGACGGGCGCGGTCATGTGTCAGGTGGGCGCGGATGACCCCGCCTGTGCCCGCGTGGCAGCGGTCCCCGGGGCGCTGATCGGGATCCCGGATCCGGCCATCGCCAAGGCGGGCTTGCAGGGCCAGCTGGCCGCGCAGTGCGATGCGACGCTGCTCGATGCTCCGGGGCGGCTGCTGAGCGCGACCGCGGCGGACGCACAAGCCGGGGTGCGGTGGCATGTGGTGGAGACGGTCGTGGCGGCGAAGGCGAAACCGGTGCGTGCCGCGCTGCGCCGACTCGACGCGCCCCGCGCCCGGGTGATGTCTTTCGCCCCGCGGCTGGGCGCCCTGGAACTCCAACGTCGTCTGGGCGTGCGCGAGGGCGGTGCGGTGTTCGTCGTGGTCTATCGCGACGGGCGTGAACGCCTGCAGGCAGCGCTCACGCGGCCGGTTGCGCCCTGAGCCCCGTGCCCGGCTGCCCGCGACCGGCCGCGGGCGCGGGCGTCAGGTCTTCAGCGCGTAGGCCTCGGGCGTGATCACGTTGAGATAGTCGCCGTTGCCGGATGCGAGGGCGGCGAGGTTGTGCAGGACGAAGGGCTGGAGCTTCTGCTTCGGCTTGGGCTGTTCCGTGTCTTTGTCCTTGCGCCTGGCCGACGAGAGCACGTGGCCGGTGAGATAGGCGTCGGTCCCGGCGATCGGCGACTGGGCCCAGCGGCGTTCGTTCTCGATCACGTCGAGACCGGCGATCAGGCGCTTGGCCTCCAGCGCCGCGACGAGGTCCTCCTCGACCACGATCTTCCCGCGGGCGGTGTTGACGAGCACGCCGCCCTGCGGCAGGCGGTCGAGCAGGTCCTTGCCGACACTGCCGCGGGTCTGGTCGTTGAGCCCGCAGTGGATCGAGATCACCTGGCAGGTGGCGAAGAGTTCCTCGAGGCTGTCGCAGACGCGGATGTGCGCCGGCACCTCTTCGGCGTAGGGGTCGTAGATGGCGATGTTGGCGTCGTAGGGCTCGAGAAAGCGGGCCATGTGCCGGCCGATGGGGCCGAAGCCGTAGAGGCCGACGTCGCGGTCGATCAGGGTCGCGGGGAAATCGCTGAAGATGCGCCGGTCGTCGGACCAGTCGGCGCGGATGAAGCGGTCGAGGTTCTTGAGCTGTTTGAGGCAGGCCAAAACGAGGCACATCGCCGCTTCGGCGACCCCGGCGACCTGATCGCCCCAGTTGGTGGTGATCAAGCCGTCGGCGATCAGCTCCTGGCTGATATAGGCCCGGACCGATCCGTGGCAGTAGGCGAAGAGCTTGAGCCGGCCGCGATCGCCAATGAGCGCGTCGGGCAGACGTGGGGTGCTGCGGCTGCCGACCACTGCGTCGAAATCGCGCAGGCGGTCGGCGTAGGTGGCCTCGTCCCAGTCGCGGCAATCGTCGCAAGAAACGAATGTTACCTCAGGCAGCGCCGCGCGCATGGCCGCAAGGTCCCAGTTGGCGGTGTCGAAGAGCAGGCCGACGGTGGTCATGGGCGCCACTATGCTGCCGCATCCGGCCCGGTCCACCCTGCACGGCGCGCGGACGGCGCTTGTCCGCCTGCGAGGGTGGATCTACCCTCTGCCCCGGCGCCGCGCCGCGCCGCGCAGGAGCGCTATGACCGCAGCGACCATCAAACGCCATCGGGTTCGCCGCGGCCTCGATCTGCCGCTCGCCGGCGCGGTGGAGGACAACACGATCGAGTCGGGCCCGGCCGGCGGACGGGTCGCGGTGCTGGCAGACGATTACCTCGGCCTCAAGCCGCGGATGCAGATCAAGTCCGGCGAACGCGTGCGCGTGGGCACCCCGCTGTTCGAACACCGCAAGGTCCCGGGCCTGGTGGTCACCGCTCCGGCCAGTGGCATGGTGGAGGCGGTCGCCCGCGGTGAACGCCGTGCCCTGCGCAGTGTGATCATCGCGCGCGATGGCGCGGACGAGCAGATCGACTGTCAGCCTCTGGAGCGCCATACCGACGCTGCGGTGCGCGCGCTGTTGCAGTACAGCGGCGACTGGACGGCGCTGCGACAGCGCCCCTTCGGCACCGTCCCCGCCCCCGACGCGAGCCCGGCGGCGATCTTCGTCACTGCGCTCGACACCCGGCCGCTGGCGGTCGACCCGGCGGTGGCGCTGCGCGAGCGGAACGATGACCTCGCCGCGGGTTTGCGCGCGCTCGCGGCGCTGGCCCCGGTCCATCTCTGTCTGCGGCCGGATTCGCCGCTGGCCGCCGCCGGCGCCGAAGCGGACGGGGTCAGCCTGCATGCCTTCGCCGGTCCGCATCCGGCCGGTCTGCCGGGCCTGCATATCGAACGCATCCTGCCGGTGGGTCGTTCGCGCGTGGCCTGGCACTGCGATGCCCAGGATGCTGCGGCGATCGGCACGCTGTGCCGCAGTGGGCGCATCGACACCCAGCGGGTGGTGAGCATCGCCGGACCGCAGGTGCGCCGGCCGCATCTGGTGCGCGCGCCGCTGGGCGCCGACCTGCGGGCCCTGGCCCACGGCGAGCTGCTCGACGGCGACAACCGCATAATCGCCGGGTCGGTGCTCGATGGGCGCGCCGATGACGGCGCCGAAGAGACCGCCTTCCTCGGCCGCTACCACCGCCAGCTCAGCGCGTTGCTGCGCGGCGGTGAACGTGGCGCGACCGGTGCGCTCGAACGCGGGACCAGACGGTATTCCATCGCCCGGACCTTCGGCGCCTGGCTGCAACCGCGACGTGTGCGCGCGCTGGACACCAGCCTGCATGGCGCACGGCGCACGCTGTTGCCGACCGAGCTGTTCGAGACGGTCAGCCCCTACCGCACCCTGCCGGCGCTGCTGCTGCGCGCGCTGCAGGCACGCGACCTCGAGCGGGCCGAGGAGCTGGGCGCGCTCGGACTGATCGAAGAGGATCTGGCCTTGTTGAGCTTCGTCGACCCGGGCAAGGGCGAGCATGGCGCGGCCCTGCGCGACGTGCTCGATACCATCGCGAGGGAGGGCTGATGGCCGCATCGAACCCGCCCCTGCTGGTGGCCGGGGTCGCGCCCTACGTGCGCGATGCGCAGAACCTGCGCCGGATCATGGCCACCGTGCTCATCGCGCTGGTGCCGGTGTTCCTCATGGCCTGCTACAACACCGGCTATCAGGCCAACCTCGCCATCGGCGAACAGGGCATGAGCCCGGTGTCGGGCTGGCGCGAGACGGTCCTCGGATGGCTCGGGATCGGTTTCACGCCCGGCAGTCTGCTGGCCAACATGGTCCGCGGCGCCTTCTGGGTCGTACCGCCCCTGGTGATCGCCTTCGGTGTCGGCGGGGTCTGGGAATGGATCTTCTGCCGTACCCGGCACAAGCCGTTCAACGAGGCCTTCTGGGTCACCGCCGCGCTCTACGGACTCTCGCTGCCGCCGGGGATGCCGATGTGGAAGGCCGCGATGGGCATCTCCTTCGGCATCGTGTTCTGCAAGCACGCGTTCGGCGGGGCCGGCTACAACGTGTTCAACACCATGCTGGTCAGCCGCGGGTTCCTGTTCTTCAGTTTCCCCAACCACTTCTCTGGTGCCGCCCCCTACGCCGCGGTCGATGCCTATTCCACAGCCACGCCGCTGACCGCGCTCAACGCCGACGGGATGAGCGCGGTCAGCGAGGCCTACACCTGGCTCGACGCCTTCCTCGGTCTGGTGCCCGGCTCGTTGGGCGAGACCTCGGCCGCCGCCTGCCTGCTCGGCGGTCTGTTGCTGGTGGGCACCGGCGTGGCCTCGTGGCGTATCCTGGCCGGCCTGCTGTTGGGGGTGGTGGTGATGGTCAGCGGGCTCAACGCGCTGCTGGCCAGCGGGGTGGCCGACAACCCCACCTTCGCCATGCCGATCCACTGGCATCTGGTGGTGGGCAGCATCGCCTTCGGCGGGGTCTACATGGCCACCGACCCGGTCACCGCGCCCGCGAGCTCCTACGGTCGTTGGGTCTACGGGTTCCTCATCGGCGCGATGATCATCAGCATCCGCTGTCTCAATCCGGCCTATACCGAGGGCACCCTGCTGACCATCCTCTTCATGAATGCCTTCGCCTCGCTGATCGACTACACGGTGCTCCGCTGGTTCGTGCGCCGGCGTCGGAGGGCGATCGATGGCGGATAAGGCGACGCCCGCCCATGGTACTCTGTACACCGTGCTGTTCGCAGCCGGGGTCTGCCTCGTGTGTTCAGTGCTGGTCACCGGCGTGCGGGTGGCGTTGCGCGAGCGGCAGCTGGCCAACGCCGCGCTCGATCGCCAGCGCAACGTGCTGCGCGCGGCCGGTCTGGCCGAACCGGGCGAGGCCCTGGACGCGGCGACGGTGGCTAAGCGTTTCGAGCGCGTCGAGGCCCTGGTCTACGACACCGGGGCCCAACGCCTGCTGCCGGAGACCGACGCGGCCGTGGTCGCCCGCGAGGGTGCGCCGATGCGCCCCGTCCCGGTGAACGACGCCGGGGTGCGCGAGATCCCCGAGCGGCTGGTGATCTATCGCGTCCAGGGCGAGGCCGGCACGCTCTGGGTGCTGCCGGTCTGGGGCAAGGGCCTGTGGTCGACCATGCGCGCCTACCTCGCGCTCGATGGCGAAGGCGACACCATCCGCGGTGTGGCCTTCTACGAACAGCAGGAGACTCCCGGTCTCGGCGGCGAGGTAGAGAATCCCGAATGGACCGCCACCTGGGAGGGGGTCGAGGCCTACGGCCCAGATGGCGAACCAGCGGTAGCAGTGGTCAAGCCGAAGAAGCGCGACCCCGGCAACCCGCATCAGATTGACGCACTCAGCGGTGCGACCATGACCTCGCGCGGGGTGGAACAACTGGTCAATTTCTGGCTCGGCGAACTGGGTTACGGCCCCTGGCTCAAGCGTGACGGGTCGCAGGAGGACGGCGGATGAGTCAACAGCCTCTGTCCATACTCACCGACCCGTTGATCGACAACAACCCGATCGGGGTCCAGGTCCTGGGTATCTGCTCGGCACTGGCGGTGACCACCCAGCTCGAGCCGACGCTGATCATGTGCGTCGCGCTGACCTCGGTGACGGCGGTGTCGAGTTTCGCCGTGAGCAGCTTGCGGCGGTGGATCCCCGCGAGCATCCGGATCATCGTCCAGCTGACGATCATCGCCTCGGCGGTGATCGTGACCGATCAGATCCTCACCGCCTATGCTTTCGAGATCAGTCGGCAGCTGTCGGTGTTCGTCGGGCTGATCATCACCAACTGCATCGTCATGGGCCGTGCCGAGGGCTTCGCCATGACCCACGGCCCGGTGGCCAGTCTGCTCGACGGTTTCGGCAACGGGCTGGGCTACAGTCTGATCCTGGTGATCACCGCCGCGGTGCGCGAGTTCTTCGGCAGCGGTCGTCTGTTGGGCATGGAGGTCATGCCGTTGGTCAAGGACGGCGGCTGGTATGTGCCGATCAACCTGATGCTCCTGCCCCCGGCCGCGTTCTTCATCATCGCCGGGATCATCTGGGTCATGCGGACGCTCAAGCCGCAGCAGCAGGAGGACGGGTGATGGAGCATTATCTCGGCCTCGCGGTCAAGGCGATCTTCATCGAGAACATGGCCCTGGGCTATTTTCTGGGCATGTGCTCCTACCTCGCGGTCTCGCGCCGCGTCTCCACCGCCATCGGCCTCGGTCTGGCGGTGACGGTGGTGCTGACGATCACCGTGCCGCTGAACAACCTCATCTACCAGTACCTGCTCGCCCCCGGCGCCCTGACCTGGCTCAGCCCCGCTCTGAAGGGTGTCGACCTCTCCTTCCTCGGCTACCTGACCTACATCGGCACCATCGCCGCCGCGGTGCAGGTGGTCGAGATGGTGCTCGATCGTTTCGTGCCCGCCCTCTACACCGCGCTGGGCGTGTTCTTGCCGTTGATCGCGGTCAACTGCGCCATCCTCGGCACCTCCCTGTTCATGGTCGAGCGTGACCAGGCCTTCGGCGAGAGCGTGGTCTTCGGCCTGAGCGCCGGGATCGGCTGGTTGCTGGCGGTGGTCCTGCTCGCCGCCATCCGCGAACGGCTGCGCTACAACGACATCCCCGACGGGCTCAAGGGTCTGCCGATCGCCTTCATCACCACCGGGATCATGGCCATCGCGTTCATGGCCTTCAGCGGGATCCAGCTATGACCACCGTGCTGCTCGGCGTGGCCATGTTCAGCCTGGTCATCCTCCTGTTGGTGGGGGTGTTGATGGTGGCCAAGCGGCTGTTGGTGCCTTCGGGCCCGGTGACGCTGACCATCAACGACGATGACGAGAAGAGCCGCACCGTTCCCGCCGGCAACAGCCTGCTGCGCACGTTGATGGCGGAGGATATCTACCTCCCCTCCGCCTGCGGTGGCCGCGGCACCTGCGGGGTCTGCCGCTGCAGGGTCACCGCAGGCGGAGGCAGCCCGCTGCCGGTCGAGGGCAACCATTTCTCGCGCCGGGAGTTGCGCGAGGGCTTCCGGCTCTCGTGCCAGGTCAAGGTCAAGCAGGACATGGCGATCGAGGTCCCGCCCGAGGTCTTCGACGTGCGGCGCTGGACCTGTACCGTGGTCTCCAACCGCAACGTGGCCACCTTCATCAAGGAACTGGTCCTCGCCCTGCCGGAGGGCGAGTCGGTCCCCTTCCGCGCCGGCGGCTACATCCAGATCGAGGCCCCGGTGCATGCGGTGCGCTTCGGCGAGATCGACATCGAGGCCCGCTTCCGCGATGACTGGGAGCGCTTCGGTCTGTTCGAGCTCGCCAGCGAGGTCAAGGAGCCCCTGGTCCGCGCCTACTCGATGGCCAACTACCCCGAGGAGCGGGGGATCATCAAGCTCAACGTGCGCATCGCCACCCCGCCGCGCGGGGCGCGTGGGCTGCCGCCGGGGGCGATGTCCTCGTACATCTTCCATCTCAAGCCCGGCGACGAGGTGACCATCGCCGGCCCGTTCGGCGAGTTCTTCGCCCGCGAGACCGCCAACGAGATGTGCTTCATCGGCGGCGGGGCCGGGATGGCCCCGATGCGCTCGCACATCTTCGACCAGTTCAAGCGGGTCCACACCGACCGTACGGTGACCTTCTGGTACGGCGCGCGCAGCTTGAGCGAAGCGTTCTACGTCGACGAGTTCGATCGCCTGGCCGCCGAGCACGAGAACTTCGATTGGACCCTGGCGTTGTCCGAGCCGCAGCCGGAGGACGACTGGGACGGCCCCACCGGTTTCATCCATCAGGTGCTCTACGAGCGCTACCTCAAGGACCACGAGGCGCCGGAGGAGATCGAATACTATCTGTGCGGTCCGCCGATGATGATCCAGGCGACCACGAAGATGCTGTACGATCTCGGCGTGGAGCCGGAAAACATCATGTACGATGATTTCGGCAGCTGAATCCGGCACCCGGTCACGGCCGGTGGTCGAGCTCGTGGCCCTGCTGGTGATCGGGTGCGGGGTGATCGCTCTCGCGCGGTGGGGCCACGCCGGCGCGTCGGCCGATGGGGGCATCCTGCGCCTGCAGGGAAGCGCCTTCGGCACCACGTGGCACGTCACGGTGGCCGGCGCCCCGGCCGGGGAGCGCGAGCAGCTGCAAGCGGCGCTGGCGGCCGAGCTTGAGCGGCTCGACGCGGTGTTCTCGGTCTGGCGCGACGACTCGGAACTCGCCAGGCTCAACGCCCACCCCGCCAACGAACCGCTGACGATATCGCAGGAGTTGATGGCGGTGCTCGTGCTCGCGGCGCGGATCCACCGTGGCAGCGCCGGCGCCTTCGATCCCAGCGTCGGGCCATTGGTGCGGCTGTGGGGCTTCGGACCGGACGCGCCCGCGCCCGCGCCTGCTCCCCCGTCACAGGACGCGGTGGCGGCGGTGCGCGCACGGGTCGGCTTCGATCTGCTGCGGCTCGATCCGGGCACGTGCACGGTGGTCAAGGAACGGGCGGATCTCGAACTCGGGCTGGGCGCGATCGCCAAGGGGCACGCCGTCGACGCGCTCAGCGAGCTGCTCGTACGCCGCGGCAAAGCGAGTCATATAGTAGAGATTGGCGGCGAGGTGCGCGCGCGCGGACATCGGGCGCCGGGTCGGCCGTGGCGGGTGGGAATCCAGACCCCCAGAGCGGGATCGGCGGTCGAGGCGCGCATCGCGCTGCCCTTGCGCGATGGCGCGGTTGCCACTTCCGGCGATTACCGGAATTTCCGCGAACTGGCTGGGCAACGGGTGTCGCACATCATCGACCCGACCACCGGCGCACCGGTGCATCATCGCACGGCCTCGGTCAGCGTGCTGGCGTCGTCCTGCGCGGCGGCCGATGGCTGGGCCACGGCGCTGAACGTGCTGGGGGCGCAACGCGGGTTGACGGTGGCCGAGCGCGAAGGGCTGGCCGCGTTGTTCATCGTCCGCCGCAGCGATGGCGGGTTCGACGAACAGGCGACCACGGGGTTCGCCACGGTGCTGGAGGAGACACGATGAACGTCTGGCTGATGGTCGGTGGCGGTGGAGGCAGCGAGTTGCTCGTGGCCGTGGTGGTGGTGGTCGCCCTTGCGATGCTGGGTCTGAGCCTGGGCGTGCTGCTACGCCGGGGCCAGCCGCGAGGTGGCTGCGGCAGCGACTGCCGCTGCGAGCGCGAGGAGCGTGAACCGTGTTGTGGCGAGCAGCATCATCACCACGCTCCGGTGAACGGCGAGCGTGCCGCTGACGACGATCCACGCGAGACCTGAGCGCGCCCACGCGTCTGGCGTGACGCGTGACGCGCGATAGCGTCCATGGGCGTGGGCCTGACCCTTCACGCCTCCAACGACCTCGATCGTCTTGCGACCGGCCTCGCACGCGCATTGGCTGCCGAGGCGGCCGACACGGAGCCGCAGGCTGCGCTGCGCTCGCAGGTGGTACTGGTCCCGAGCCAGGGCATCCGCGATTGGCTGCGCCGACGTATCGCCGGTGCGCTGGGTATCTGCGCCGGTGTCGACCTGCCCTTCCCCGGGCGCTTCCTCGCCGAGGATCTGCCCGCGACGCTGGGGTTGGAGCGGGACGCCGCCCCGGCCTGGGACCCGGCGCGTGCGCGATGGGCGGTGCTCGGCGCGCTTGCGGGAATGCGCGAGCTGACGGCCTGCTGCGACGACGTCGCCGACGCGATCGCCACGGGAGCCGAACCGCCAGGGACCCGGGCCTACGGTCTGGCTGCAGCCTGCGTGGAATGCTTCGATCGCTACGCGCTCTATCGCCCGGCCGAGACGCTCGAGCCCTGGTCTGCAGGAGCGGCCGGGGCCTGGGACGAGCGCGCACCGTGGCAGCCGGAGCTGTGGCGTGCGGTGTGCGCGCAACCGGGGATCGGTGATCCCTGCCGGCGCTTCGAGCGTGTGCGCCGTGCCCTGGAGGGCGGGGCGGGCGCGCTGCCGGCGACGATCCACGCTTTCGGCTTCAACACCCTGGCCCCGCGGTATCGCGAGCTGCTCGCTGCTCTGGCGTGTTCGCGCGAGGTGGTGCTCTGGGCGTTGCAGCCGGCCTGGGGCGATTGGGACGACCAACGACCCTATGTGCAGCTGGTGCGCGAAGAGGAGGAATACGACCCCGAGTGGTACAACCGCCTGCTCGGGGATTGGGGCCGGGTGGGGCGGGAGTTCCTCCGCGTGCTCGACGATGTCGGCTGCGCCTACCACGCCGATATCGAGGATTTCCGCGACCCCGGAGCGACGGGCTGTGTGCTCGGTCGGTTGCAGCACGACCTGCTGCTGGCGCGGGGAGCCCACGCCGAGCCCGCCCTGGATGCTGCCGACGGCTCGGTGCAGATCCACGCCTGTCACAGCGCGCGCCGCGAGTTGGAGGTGGTCAAGCAGGTCCTGCTGCGGCGCTTCGCCGCCGATCGCAGCCTCGGACCGGAAGACGTGGTGGTGATGTGCCCGCGCAGCGAGGAGTACGCCCCCCTGGCCACCGCGGTGTTCGCCGCCGATGGCGATGGTCCGGCGTTGAGCCTGAGCATCGCCGATCGTTCGGCCGCCGCGGCGAATCCGGTGGCCGAGGTGCTCTTGCGTCTGGTGCGGCTGCTGCCTGGCCGCTGGCCCGCGAGCGAGGTGCTCGAGCTGCTTGCCAGTGCGCCGGTCGCCGCGGCACGCGGGCTGGGCGGCGAGCAGCTGGCGCGGATCCAGGACCTGCTCGACCGGGGTGACATCCGCTGGGGCGTCGACGCGGCTCACCGTGCGGCCTGCGGCGCCCCGGCCTACGCCGCGGGCAGCTGGCGTCATGGACTGGCGCGGCTGCGGCTCGCCTGGGTCTTCGGTGCCGATGCCGATGCCGCACGGGTGTTCGGCGCGCGTGAGCGGGCCTGGGATGCGGTGGTCCCGGTCGCGGGGATCGAGCCCGAGGATCTCGATGCCTTGCGCGCGCTCGAGGAGGCGGTCGAGCCGCTGTTGCTCGCGGCGGCGCGGTGTCGCGCGCCCCGCCCGGCGGCGGAATGGGCCGCCGCGCTCGATGACCTGCTGCGTCACATGCTGGGCCGCCCGGCGATCGAGGAGCCCGAGTTGGCTGCGGTGCTCGAGGGGCTCGCCGGCTTCGCGGCCGAGGTCGCGGATGCCGGGCACCACGTGCCGCTGGAGCCGGGCACGGTCGCGGCGCACCTGGCCGAACGCTTCGGCGCACCCGATGGCGGCGGCTTCGCGCGCGGTGCGATCACCTTCTGCGGGTTGCAGCCGTTGCGCAGCATCCCCTTCCGCGTCATCTGCCTGGTGGGGATGGAGGACGGCGCCTTTCCCCGCCAGCAGCGCGAGCAGGACTTCGATCTCGTCGCGCTCGACCACCATCGGCCGGGCGACCGCGATCTGCGCGAGGAGGACCGCTACCTCGGCCTGGAGCTCTTGCTCTCCTGTCGTGATTGCCTGTGCATCACCTGGCGCGGCTTCGATGCGCACACCAACGAGGAACTCCCGCCGAGTGCGTATGTCGCGGCCTTGTTGGAGCAGCTGCGTGTCTTGTGCCCCGATTTCGCGCCGGTTGCGCACCGGTTGCACGCCAGCCACGACCGTCTGGCTTTCCCGGACGCCGCCTGGGGCTCACCACTGCTGCGCGCGGAGGCGGAAGCGCTCGCCACGGCCGGCGGTGACCGGGCGATGGCGAGCGTCACCCGCCTGCCGCCGCCGGAGCCGCCGTTGGTGATCGACGTCGCCGCGCTGGTTGCGCATTGGAAGCGGCCGGCGCGTGCGCACCTGGCCCGACTCGGCGTGCGCGCACGCGCGCCGGTGGAACAGGCACGCGACCACGAGCGCCTGGATCCGGCTGCGGGGCTCGACCGCTTCCGCATCGGCGAACGGTTCCTCGCCGTCGATCCCGCTGACGAACCGGACCTGGCCGTGCGCCTGGCGGCCGCCGGCGCCCTGCCGATCGGTGCGCCCGGGCGCGCGGCCTGGCAAGCGGCGCAGCGGCGTTTCGCCCCCTTGCGTGATCGCGTGCGTCCGCTGTTGGCGGCCGCCGCGCCTTTGAGCATCACGCTCGAAGACCATTCGCAGGTGCACGTGCGCGGCGAGATCCCGCTGGTCCATCCGCAGTACGGGGTGTTGCTGGTCCATCCGGGCCGTCGCAGCGCCGCGCGCGAACTCGAGCTCTGGGTGTACTGCTGTCTCGCCGCGGCCGCTGGCGGCCCCGGCGGCGGCCTGTTGCTCAGCTGCGATGGCGACCCCGAGCGGCCCTGGGCGCTGGGGCCGGTGACGGACGGCGCGGCGCAGCTGCGCGTGCTGCTCGATGGGTACTATGACAATTGTCGTGCCCCCCTCCCGTTCACGCCCGAGACCGGTCGCCGCTACGTGGAGCAGCTGGCGCGCTCCGGAGCGGACGCGGCCCTGCGCGCGGCACGTCAGAGCTGGGTCAGCGACAGCGGCCCCGGCGCCGAGCGCGACCAGCCGGCCAACGCGCTGGTGTGGGCCGCGCCGCAGTGCCCGGTCGATCATCCATCCTTCGTGCACTGGGCCCGCGCGGTGTGGGAGCCGCTGTTCGTGGCCGCGGAGGCCGGGGCATGAGCGTGGAGCCGTTCGTTCTCTGCGGCGATGCGCCGAGCCCGCTGCCGCCGGGGCGCATGCTGCTCGAAGCCGGAGCCGGGACTGGCAAGACCTATACCATCGCCGGGCTGGTGTTGCGGCTGGTGCTCGAAGCGGACCTGGGCCTGGAGCGGATCGCGGTGATGACCTTCACCCGCGCCGCGACCGGCGAGCTGCGCGCGCGCATCCGGGCCGTGCTCGCCGGGGCGCTGCGCGCGGTCGAGGGTGTGACGGGCGACGACCCTCTGCTGGCCTGGGTCGGCCAACGCTGGGGCGATGACTCGGGAGCGCGGCGCCGGTTGCGCAAGGCACTGGCCAGCGTCGATGCTGCGAGCGTGAGCACGATCCACGGTTTCTGCCAGCGCTTGCTCCAGGGCCACGGGCTCGGCGCCGGCGTCGGGCTCGCTCTGCAGCTCGATCTCGACCCGGTCCGCTGGCGGATGGAGTCGATCCATGACTACCTCCGGCGCCATGTGCTCGAGGCCGATCCGGCCCTGCTCACGGCGATCGGCGATCGGCTGACGCCGTGCACGCTCGACGCGCTGGCCCAGACGCTGGAGCGCAACCGGAGTGTTGCGCTGGTCGGCCCGCACGCGCTGTCGCCGGCGGCGGCGGCCGAGGTGGTGGCGCGCTTCGCCGCGGCCTGGCGCAGCTGCGGCGAGCGCCTGCGCATCGAGCTCGGCGTGGCCAGGCGATTCAAGCACAAGCTTTCGCCGCGGTATCTCGACCGGCGACTGGCGGCGATCGCAGCCGCGGTGGCCGGCGAGGGGCCGATCGGCAGCGACGACCTCGCCCCCTGCCGGCGCGAGGAATGGCGTCGCTGCGCCTGCAAGGCGGCGGCGGACGAGGTCGCGACGCTGATCGACGATCCGGGGCTCTCGCCGTTGTTCGATGCGGCCGAGCGGCTGTGCGAGCTGCCAGCGGCGCTCGAGCACCATTTCCTCACCAGCTATCGCGCCGCGCTCGACCAGCGCCCCCACCGCAGCGAGCACCTGGCCTACGACGACCTGCTCGGCGCGCTGGACCAGGCGGTGGCGCGTGATCCGGAGTTCGCGCGCCGTGTCGGGGAGGAGTTCTCCGCGGTGTTGGTGGACGAATTCCAGGACACCGACCCGATCCAGTATCGCATTCTCGATCGCCTGTTCGGACATACGGCGGGGCTGAACGCGCATCGGCTCTACACCATCGGCGATCCCAAGCAGGCGATCTACGCCTTCCGCGGCGCCGATGTCTACGCCTATCTCGCGGCTGCGAGCCGTAACGAGTATCGCGCGACATTGTGTACCAATTACCGCAGCGACCCGGGGATGGTCGCGGCGGTCAACCACCTGTTCGCGGGCACGGCTTCGTTCGTCGAACCGGCGATCGGATTCCAGCCGGCGCAAGCGGTTCGGCCGCAGCGGTTGCGTCCGGACGGAGTGGATCCGGCACCGTTGCAGGTCTGGTTCGACCCCCCGGAGGACGGTCGCGACGCGCCGGGCGCGCGCGCTGCGATCGCCGCTGCAGTGGCCGGCGAGATCCGACGCCTGCTCGACAGCGCGGTCCGCCTGCGGGCCGATGACGGCGAACGGCAGCTACGCTGCAGCGATATCGCGGTGCTGGTCAATGCCCACCACGAGGGCGACTGCATCGCCGCGGCACTCGCGGCGGTGGGCCGGGGCGGTATTCCCAGCACGCGCAATACCCGGCAGAGCGTGTTCGCCGGGCGGGAGGCCGACGAGGTGCTGCGGGTGCTCGCCGCGGTGGCCACCCCGGCCGACGAACGGGCGGTGCGCTCGGCGGCGCTGACCCGCCTGATCGGGCTGGAACCGGCGATGCTGCTCGACGACGAGGACCGGCTCGAGCGCATCGGCGAGGCTCTGCGCGCCCTGCACGAGCTGTGGGTCGGCGACGGCTTCGGCGTGTTCTGGCAGCGGCTGCTCGACCATGGCGTCGGCGGTCAGCCGCCGCGGCTGGCCCTTGCCGGCGAGCCCGGTGGCGAGCGCGCGGTGACCAACCTGCTGCAGATCGGCGACCTGCTGCTGGCAGCGGTGCGCGATGGCCAGCTCGGGCCCGAATCGGCGGTACGGTGGCTCGAGCTGCGTTGCAGCGCGCCGGGGGCGGAGAACGACGAACAGCTGGTGCGCCTGGATCGTGACGACGAGGCGGTGGGCATCCACACCGTGCACGCGGCCAAGGGCCTGGAGTTCCCGATCGTGTTCGTGCCCTTCGATCGCGGCGGCAGCCGGGGGGAACGTTTCGCCGTGGCTCATGCCCCGGCCGAGGATGACTACCGCGCCCGATGGCTGCTCGGCACGATGGCCGCGGACGACCCGGCGGTGGCGCGCGAGCGTCTGGCCGAGGATCTGCGCTTGTGTTACGTCGCGCTGACGCGTGCCTGCCATCGGTGCTATCTGGTATGGTCGCCGGGCCCGCGGGGAAGCGACGGTGCCTCCTCGCCGCTGGCCTGGCTGCTGCATCGGGCGTCGCAGACGCCGACGGTGGCGGAGCATCGGCAGGCGATGAAGCAGCGCCTCAAGGACCCGGCGGGGCTGGAGCAGGAACTGCGCGAACGGCTGCTCCACCCCGAGATCACGCTCGGTCCGTTGCCCGAGCCGGCGATCCCGAGCGGCTGGCGCCCCCCCGGTGGATCGCAGAGCGAAGATGTGACCGGTGCGGCGCCGGTGGCGCGGTGGCGGATCCCGTGGCGGCGCGAGTTCGCCAGCAGCTACTCGGGCTTGATCCGCGGTCGTCCGGAGGACGAGGCGGATCACGATCTCGAGCGCGCGCCGGCGACGGTGAGCGATGCGCTGCCGCGTGGTGCGCGGTTCGGTACGCTGGTGCATGCGATCTTCGAGCATGCCGACTTCGCCTGGGGCGCCGAGCCGGAACCGCCAGCGCCGCTCGCGGCGCTGGTCGCGCGGCTCGGGCGGACCGGCGGTCTCGACCCCGCCTGCGACGCTCCGCTCGCGGAGCTGATCCACCGTGTGCTCGGCGCGCAGCCGCCGGAGCTGGAGCAGCCGCTGTGCGCGCTCGCGCCCACGGCGCGGCGCGCGGAATTGCCGTTCACGCTACCGGTGCCGCAGCGCGCACAGCTGACGGCGGTCTACGCTGCACACGATCCAGCCGGCGTGTCGGCGGCCGAGGGTCTGGCGCTGCCGCCCGGCTTCTTCAGCGGGGTGATCGACCTGGTGTTCCTTGACGGGGATCGCTACCACATCCTTGACTGGAAGAGCAACGACCTCCAGGAGCGTGATGGCTACGCTCCGGCCGCGCTCGCCGCAGAGATGGAACGACATCGGTATCGCCTGCAGGCTCACCTGTACCTGGTCGCGCTGCATCGGCACCTGCGCCACCGCCTGGTCGGGTACCGTCCCGAGCAGCACCTCGGTCACGCCTGCTACGCCTTCGTGCGCGGGGTGGAGGCCGTCGGGACAAGCGGCTGGGTGGTCGAGCGGCCGCCGCTGGAGCTGCTGCTCGCGCTCGATGGGTGTTTCGCGGAGGTCGGCCGATGAGCACCGACGAGCTCGACACGGACCCCGGCAGCCAGGCTGCGGCGGCGGCGCTGTGCGCCTTGCCGGGGGTGGTCGCCGGACCCGCGGTGTGCGCGCAGCTGGCGGCCCTCGACGCGGCGATGCGTGCAGGCCATACCTGCCTGGCGGTGGAGGACCCCGCGGTGGTCGCGGAATTGTGGGCCAGCGGGCTGGTCGGCGCCGACGCCGACGCGCTCCTGCCCTACGTGCTGGATGGCAAGACGCTGTTCACCCGCCGCTACTGGCGCTACGAGGCCGACCTGGCGGCGCAGTTGCGTCGGCGTGCGGCCGGACGGCGGGCGGACGGGTGCACGCCGGCAGTGGCCGCGGACATCGCCCAGTGCTTCCCCCCCCGGCCGGCGGCGCTGGTCGACGGGGTCGACTGGCAGCGTCTGGCCTGCTGTACCGCGATGGCGCGCTCGCTCGCGGTGATCAGCGGCGGGCCCGGCAGCGGCAAGACCACAGTCGCCGGCGCGGTGGTCGCGGTGGCGGCGCGGGCCCAGGCGCGTGACGGCCCGCCGCTCGAGGTGGTGATCGCCGCGCCGACCGGCAAGGCGGCGCAGCGCTTGCGCGAATCGCTGGCCGACACGGGGCGGCAGCTGATCGCGCTCGGGTTGCTCGGTGCTCCGGAGCTGGCCCGGCTGACCGGGCAGGTGGCGACGCTGCATCGACTGCTGTTCGACCGGCGTGTGGGCCTGGCCGATCTGGTGGTGATCGACGAGGTCTCGATGGCCGACGTCGCCACGCTCGCGCGGGTGCTCGAGCGTATCCCGGAGCAGACCCGCGTGCTGCTGTTGGGTGATCCGGATCAGCTCGCGAGCGTCGCGGCCGGGCGGGTGCTCGGCGATCTGGCCGAGCTCGGGGTCGACGGCACCGCGGCGGATGTCGCCGCGGCATATCGCGCGAGCGATCCTGAGGGCTCGGCGCCGGTGGTCGACGGCCCGCCGCTCGCGCTGTGCCAGGTGCGGCTGCGGAAGAACTGGCGTGCTGCCGATGCGCCGAGTATCTGTGCCTGTGCTCGCCTGGTGCAGGAACGGCCGGAGGCCGTCGCCCCCCTGCTCGACGATCCGGCCCACGCCGCCGCTGCGGGGCTACGCGATACGCGCAGTGGCGCCCACGCGGTATTCGCGGAACGGATCGCGTTGCCGTCACAGCCGCGCGCCCTGCATGCCGCGCTGTGGGAACGCTGGGGCGAACGGCTGCAAGCCCTCGCCGAAGCGGGCGAACCGGCGGCGGCGTTGACGCAACTGGAGGGCTGGCGCCTGCTGACCGCCCTGCGGCGCGGTCCGTATGGCAGCGAGGAGATCAACCGGCGCTTCGAGGAACGGCTGCGACCGGAGGCGGCGCTGGCGCGCGCCGACGGGCACTTCCACGGTCGCCCCCTGCTGGTCACGCGCAACGATCACGACTGCCGGTTGTACAACGGCGATATCGGCATCGTATGGCAGGACGCAGAGGGTCTGGCGGCGTATTTCCCCCGCAGCGATGGCGGGCTGCGACGGATCAACCTGCATCGGCTCGGCAGCGCCACCGGCGCCTACGCCTTGAGTACGCACAAGAGCCAGGGCTCCCAGTTCGACCACGTCGAGCTGGTGCTGTGCCCGCCGCCCCCGCGCGGCGCGCGCGCCGAGGGCCTGCTTTCGCGCGAGCTGCTCTACACCGCGATCACCCGCGCGCGCTACAGCGTGCGCATCTGGGGCGCGAGCGCGCTGATCGCGACGATGGCTGCGCGGCGGACGCAGCGGGTGTCCGGCCTCGCGCGGTTCCTGGAGCGCCCGGAAACACCGTGACCGAGCCTTGCCCGCGGGAATGGTGCGGACATGATCGCCGCATTACGGGCGCTGGCGCAGGGCGCTCTTGTTCAGAACGTGCGGATCGGCGACCGGCGACCCGGTAGCAGTAGCCAGGGTGTCGGTCGATGCAGGTGCTGGGGAGCGGCGTGGACGATCGGGAGATGCGGCAGACCATCGGGCGGCTGGTGGAACACGAGGACGCGCTGGCGACCTTGTACTCGCTCTACGCCGAGAGCTGTCCGGCTGATGCGGAACTCTGGCGCGCACTCGCGGCTGACGAGACCACCCACGCTGGCTGGGTGCTGCAGCTGCTCAAGCTGGTGCGCTGCGGCGATGTCGCAGTCGATCCGCGGGCCATCTCTGGGGCGGCGGTCGCGACCTCGCTCGGCTACGTCCACAACGCGATCAACGAGTGCCAGACGCACGGGGTGGGGCGGATCACCGCGCTCTGCATCGGACGTGATCTGGAGAACAGCATCATCGAGAACCGATTCTACGAGCTGTTCAAGCTGGAGTCCGAATCGCAGCAGGCGGTGCGCCACGGTCTGGAGCGCGAGACCCTGCGCCATCGCCAGATGATCGAGTTGCGGCTGCGCGAGCTCGAGACGTGAATTTCCTCGCCCACCTGCTGCTGGCCGAACGCGCTGGGGCCGATCCGCTCGGAGCGGTGCTGCCCGACCTCGGGGCCGAGGCGCGACGCGTGCAGGGCGCATTGGGGCCGGCGGTGCGCCGCTCCTGCGCCTTGCATCGCCACATCGACGCCTGGGTCGATGCGCAGCCAGTAGCCGCGGCCGCGCGCCGGGTGTTCGCCATCGCCGGGCATTACGCCGGTATCGCGGTCGACCTCGCCTTCGACCATCACCTGGCTGCCCATTGGGCGGAATTCGATACCCGGCCGCTGACCCAGTTCGCGGTGGCATGCTACGCGGCGCTCGAGCGCCCCCTCGCCGCGGCGCCCGAGATCCCGCGTCGGCTCGGCGGATGGCGCCGCCATCGCGTGCTGGAGTCCTACGCGAGCCAGGCCGGGTTGGAACAGGCCCTGCAGCGAGTGGCCCGGCGCGCGCGCCGGGTCTTCCCGAGCGCGGAGATCGCCGCGCGTGCGCGGCGGCAGCAACACGCACTCGGTGCCGCTTTTGCTGAGCTGTGGCCGCAGCTCGAACGACAAGCCTGCTGCATGCAGGCGGCGGTGGAGCTGCGGGCATGAATGCACGTGAAGAGATGTACGCCGTGGTGCGGCAGCGCCTGGACGGGATCTGGGATTCCGGTGCCGACGCGATCGCGTTGATGGCCACGGTTGCCTGCGAACTGCACGCGGCCTTCGACCGCTTCTCGTGGACCGGCTTCTACCGGGTGATCGCTCCCGAGCTCTTGGCGGTCGGTCCGTACCAGGGCGGTCACGGCTGCCTGCTGATTCCCTTCGCGCGCGGGGTGTGCGGGCGGTGCGCGCGCAGCGGCCGTACGCAGGTGGTGGGCGATGTCCTCGCGGACCCCGAGCACATCGCCTGTTCGGCCGCGACCAGGGCCGAGATCGTGGTGCCGGTCATGGTGCCGGGGGCGGGTCTGCGCGCGGTGCTCGATATCGACGCCGAGCAGCCCGACGCCTTCGATGCCACCGACTGCCGGGAGCTGGAGGCGATCTGCGCCCGGCTGGGACAGGCGCTCGGCGAACACGCCGGGTGAGACCGGGTCAGGGGCGATCGACCCAGGTCTCCAGTTGGTCGCGGTAGTAACGGGGAGAGACGCCGACGTGACGGCGGAACACCCGACTGAAGGAGAAGGGGTCGGGGATGCCGACCGCTTCGGCGACCTCGGCGATGCGCAGGTCCGGATTGGCCAGCAGGCGCTTGGCGTGGTTGCAGCGGAGGATGGTCAGCCAACGCTGCGGGGGCGAGCCGGTGAGCTCGCGCCAGCGTTTGCGCAGCAGGCTGTAGCTCATGCCGCTGCGCTGGGCGATGGCGTGGAAGTCGATCGGTTCGGAAAGGTGGTTGCGGCAATATTCGCACACGGCGTCGAGTTCGGCCAGGGCGTCGCGTTGGCGGTGCTGGCCGACCTGGTCGTAATAGAGGTTGAGCAGTAGCATCTCGGTCAGCACCACCGCGCGGTCGGCCCAGCCGGTGCCACGGTCGTTGACCACCCGCAGCAGGCCGCGGAAACGGTTACGGGCCCAGGCGGGACGGGCGAGCAGACGCACGCTCCCCGGCGCTGGCAGCAGGCCGAACTCTTGCCAGCGTTGCAGCCCGCGGCCGTGCAGCGCGACATGGCATTCCTCCCAGGTGGCGCCGGCGGGAGGACCGAAATGGTAGACCGGGCCGGGATAGGCGGCGAACATCGATCCGGGCGTGATCTCGTGCGCCGGCCCGTCGCCCTGGCGGAAATCGCCGTGTCCGGAGATGACCACCACCACTGCATGGTAGGTGAAGCGATGGTGGACGCGGTAGTCCTTGGCCTTGACGTGACCGACCTGGCTCACCTGCAGATCGCGGATCACCGGGGGTTGCATCCCGGGCTGGAGGTCGAACACGGGCACCTGATGCATGGTCAGGCGGGTGTCCGGCGGTGGGGGCGATCGCTTCCAGGGCCACGCCGGACCCAGGCCCGACTGCAGCCGTGGCAGTGGGCATCGTGGGCGCGAGGCGGCAGAGGCTCGGCCGTGAGAAATGCCAGAACGGCCAGGTCGGCGGTCATCACAGCTATTCAACCGGCGCCCGGCGACGCTTCAATGGGGCTGTTCCGTGGCGGGTGGGTGCGTGGAGAGCACGCGCCACGTTGCTGGGGTCGAACGGAACCCGGAGGTCTGTGTGAGCGAATCCTGCCGGCTGTTGGAACGGTCCTACCGCAGCCACAATCCACTGGTCGCATTGTATCGGATCTGCGATACGCCCTGGTGGCAGCACCTGCTGCTCACCGTCGTGTTCTTCTGCAAGGCGCTGCCGTTGTACCTCGGCCCGCTGTATCTCGAGGCGGTGATCGAGATGGCGCGCGAGCCGGAGCGGTTCAGCCCCGGCCACTACTGGGGGCTGACCGCGGGTTTCTTCGCGATCCTGGGGCTGAACATCCCCTTCAACCACATCCATGTCCGGCTGGCCAGCCGGGTGACGCGACGCATGGAACACCAGCTGCGTTCGGCGCTGGTGCATCGGCTGCAGCATCTGGCGATCGGCTTCCACACGCGCAACCAGTCCGGCCGGCTGCACGCCAAGGTGTTGCGCGATGTGCAGGCGATCCTGTTGTTGACGCGCCAGCTGCTGTTCAGCGGAACCAACATCGTACTCACGGTGATCTGGTCGCTGGGGATCGTGGTGATGCGTGATTGGCGGGTGACGTTGTTCTTCGTGGTCTGTGCACCGGCGGCGGTCGGCCTGGTACATGTGTTCAAGCAGCACATGCGCCGACGCGAGCGGCAGCACCGTCAACGGATGGAGCACATGACCGCGCGCGTCGGGGAGATGATCAACCTGATCCCGGTCACCCGCGCGCATGGCGCCGAGGAGTGGGAGATCGGCGCGGTGCAGCAGCACCTCGATTCGGTGCGCGAATCGGGCGAACGGGTGGACCGGATGTCGGGCTGGTTCAACGCGTCGGCCTGGGTGACGATGCAGGCGGCCGTGTTCGCGCTGGTGGCCATCGGCGGGTGGATGGCCTATACCGGGAGCACGCCGGTGAGCACGCTGGTGCTCTACCACAGCCTGTTCGTGTTGTTGATCTCGCAGCTGACGCAGCTGCTGAATCTGACGCCGATGTTCATGGAGGGCATGGAAGCGGTCGAGAGCCTCGGCGAGGTGCTCGAATGCCCCGATCTCGAGCACAACCGCGGCAAGCGCCGGGTGGAGACGGTCCGCGGCGCGATCCGCTTCGAGCAGGTCGGCTTCACCTACCGCGAGGGCGATCCGCCGGCGGTGGAGCGCTTCAGCCTCGATGTCGCGCCGGGCGAGTGCATCGCCTTTGTCGGCGAATCCGGCTCGGGCAAGTCCACGCTGATGAACCTGGCCATCGGCTTCTGGCGTCCGCAGCACGGCCGTATCCTGCTCGACGGCATCGACATGGCGGAACTGGATCTGCGCAGCTGGCGACGGCACGTGGCGGTTGTGCCGCAACACACGGTGTTGTTCTCGGGCAGCGTGCGCGAGAACATCTGCTATGGGGTGGAAGGGATCGCCCCGGTCGCCGTCGAGGCCGCAATCGATGCGGCCAACCTGCGCGAGGTGGTGGAACGCCTGCCGCAGGGCCTGGACACGCCGGTCGGCGAGAACGGGCTGCAGCTCTCGGGTGGGCAGCGCCAGCGGCTGGCGATCGCGCGGGCGCTGGTGCGCGATCCGCGGGTGATCATCCTCGACGAGGCGACCTCGGCGCTCGACGTGATCAGCGAACGCGAGGTCCAGGTGGCGATCGAGCGACTGGTCGCGGGGCGTACCACCTTCATCGTCGCGCATCGCCTCTCGACCATCCGGCATTGCGACCGGGTGGTGGTGATGAAGAACGGCAGCTGCCGCGAATGCGGGGCGCGCAGCGAGCTGCTGGCCCGTGATGGCGAGTTCGCGCGGCTGAGTTCGCTGCAGGTTTGAGGCCGCGGGGCCGCCCCCCTGCCCGCGGCGGGCGATGCCTGCTCAGCGTGCGAGCAGGCGGCGGTGGCGACGTTGGGCCCGGCGTTGGAGCTCGTCGTGGCCAGCCGCGGAGGCGACGGTGGCGAGGAACAGCCAGGCCCCAGGCAGATCCGCTGCACTGCGGGCGAGGGCCCGGGCGTCGGTGAGCGCGCGGGCGTGGTCGCCGGCGAGGTAGGCGGCAGCTGCGGCGCGGTGCAGCTCGATGATGCGCTCGGTCTGCCAGCGGCGGCGGCGTTCCCACAGGTACCAGGCGAGCGAGGCC
Organism: uncultured candidatus Brocadiaceae bacterium; assembly: GCA_964612995.1. Classification (GTDB taxonomy): domain Bacteria; phylum Planctomycetota; class UBA11346; order UBA11346; family UBA11346; genus SLQH01. The sequence goes on from CAZTGE010000009.1 coordinate 49,819, forward strand.
AACAGGGCGAGGATCAGATAGCCGAGGCCGGCGGCGAGGCGCAGGCTGCGGGCGAAGGCCGGGGTCGCGAGCAGATCGGCCAGCAACAGGGTGGTCAGCGCGGCGAGCGCCAGCAACAGCAGCGCGAGGCCGACGGTCAGACGGCCGCGCACGGCGAGGCCGGTGCCGGGCAGGGCGCCGTTGAGCATTGCGAGCGGGGCACAGCGCATGAGCGGCCATGGTTGCCCGCCCGCCCGGCAGGCCAAGGCAAAACGACAGCGGCGTGGCTGCGGTGTCGCTACGCCGGGGGTTTACACTGCCGTGAAGCCGGAGGACGGTGGTGCACGATGCCTGTACGGTGTTCGGCGCGCAATTTGCAAGCTGTCGGACCCGGCGTGTCGTTTCGGCAGAGGAGGAGACATGAGCGCGGATATGAACAAGGGCGGCAACGGCGGGAACGACGGCGGGAACGACGACGGGGCGATCGATCCGGAGGCGGTCGAGCAGCCCGAGCAGCCCGAGCAGCCCGAGCAGCCCGAGCAGCGGGGTCTGGTCGCGCCGGACCAGAACCTGCCACGACGGGTGCTGGCGATGCCGTTGAACCAGCGGCCGGTGTTCCCGACCATGTTGCTGCCGATGGTGGTGCCCAAGGGGCGCTTGAGCGAGGCGATCCGTTTCGCGGTCGAGAAGATGAACGGGTTCATTGGTTTCTTCCTCACCCGCGAGCAGCTCGACGAGGGCGCGGCCTTCGACCCCGATGACCTGCGCCGACTCGGTTGCGTGGCCCGGGTGCAGAAGCTCGGTGAGCACGAGTCCGGTGGGATCCAGGTGTTCGCACAGGTGCTGGCCCGCTTCGCGATCGAGTCGGTCGAGAGCACTGACCCCTTCGTGCTGGTGGACGGCACTCCGATTCACACCGTTATCGACGCGACAGATGAAGAGGTGCGCGCACGGAGCATGGCGATCGTGTCCGCGCTGAAGGATCTGGTGCAATACACGCCGGTGTTCGCAGACGAAATCAAGATGGTCCTCGCGAACTACAATAATATCGATGGCCCTGGCCGCCTCGCCGACCTCGCGGCGAGTCTGACCACCGCCAGCCGCGACGAGATCCAGGAGGTGCTCGAGACCATCGATGTCGTGCCACGCATGGAAAAGGTGCTGGTCCTGCTGGCCAAGGAGTCGCAGCTGGCCGAGCTGAAGAGCAAGATTTCCGAACAGATCAACGAACGCATCAGCCAGCATCAACGGAAGTTCTTTTTGCAGGAGCAGCTGAAGGCGATCAAGGAGGAGCTCGGTCTCGAAAAAGACGAGAAGAAGCTGGAGCTCGACGATCTGCGCAGCCGGCGCGATGATAAGGCCGCTGCGATGAGTGCGGAAGTAGGGGAGGCATGCGAGTCGGAGTTGCGCAAACTCAGTGTGCTCGAACCGAATTCCGCCGAATACGCCGTTTCGCGCAATCGGGTCGAATGGCTGGTGAGCATGCCGTGGGGCAGCTACACCACCGACAATCTCGATCTGGCCAATTTGCGCGCGGGGCTCGATGAAGACCATTACGGCCTGGAGGATGTCAAGAGCCGCATCGTCGAGTTCTGCGGCGTGCGCCGGCTCAAGGAGGATCGGGGCGGAGGGATCATTGCGCTGGTCGGACCCCCTGGCTGCGGCAAGACCTCGATCGGCGCCTCGATCGCGCGGCGCCTCGAGCGGAAGTTCTTCCGGTTCTCGCTCGGCGGGCTGCGCGATGAGGCCGAGATCAAGGGCCACCGTCGCACGTACATCGGTGCGCTGCCGGGCAAGCTGGTGCAGGCGCTGCGACGGTGTGGCAGCATGAATCCGGTGATCCTGCTCGACGAGGTCGACAAGCTTTCGGTCGGGGTCCAGGGCGATCCCTCCTCTGCGTTGCTCGAGGTGCTCGACCCGGAACAGAACCGGGATTTTCTCGACCATTACCTCGACGTGCGGATCGACCTCTCACAGGTGCTGTTCATCTGCACGGCCAACGATGTGTCGACGATCCCGGAGCCCTTGCACGATCGCATGGAGACCATGCGGTTGGCGGGCTACGTCGAACAGGAGAAGCTGGCCATCGCTTCGCGCTATCTGGTGCCGAAGCAGCGCGCGGTGCATGGCCTGAAGACCAGCGACATCAATGTGACCAAGACCGCGCTGCGCGAGCTGGTGCGTGGATACGCACGTGAAGCGGGTGTGCGTCGGGCCGAGCAGCTGGTGGCGAAGGTCTGCCGCAAGGTCGCGACGGCCAAGGCGGAATGGGAGTCCGAGGATCGCGAAGGGCGCTTTCCCAAGGTCAGCGTCACTCCGGAGAAGCTGGTCGAGTATCTCGGCAAGCCTCTGATGAGCGAAGAGGCGTTGATGGCGCGGGCGACGCCGGGCGTGGTGACAGGCCTGGCCTGGACCAACATGGGCGGCGCGACGCTCGAGGTCGAGGCGATCGCGATCCCGGCTGAGCAGGGCGGATTCAGGCTCTCGGGTCAGCTTGGCGACGTGATGAAGGAGAGTGCGGAGCTGGCGCGAAGCCTCCTGCGGGCCCGTGGCACGGCCTGGGGTGTCGAGCCCGGGTGGTTCGACCGACATCTGATCCACCTGCATGCCCCGGCGGGAGCGACGCCGAAGGACGGCCCGTCGGCCGGGATCACCATGGCGACGGCGATGCTGTCGCTGGCCCTGGGCAAGCCGGTGAAGCGGCGCCTGGGGATGACCGGTGAGCTGACGCTGACCGGGCGGGTCTACCCCATCGGCGGTGTGCGCGAGAAACTGGTCGCTGCGCGGCGGGCGGCGATCAAGACGGTGATCCTGCCGCGGGCCAACGAGCGGGACTACGCCGAGCTCAATGATACGATCAAGCGAGGCGTATCGGTGGCGTTCGTCGAGGAGCTGCAGGAGGTGGTGCAGCTCGCGGGCCTGGTGGCCCGGCGGTAGGCTGCGGAGTGGCGGTTGCCTCGGCGTGCGGGGGCGCAATCTGGCAGCGGACGCAGCGAGCGGGCGCGGCCCGGGAGGAGTGGAGATGCTCAAGCATATCGTGTTGTTTCGGCTGAAGGACCCGGCGCAGGCGCCCGAGCTGGTGCTCAAGCTCGAGGAACTGGGAAATCTGCCGATGGTCGGCGGTCTGGAGACCGGCGTGAACGTGAGCGACCGGCCGATCGCATGGGACGTGGGGCTGTATGTCAGCCTGCAAACGGAAGCCGATCTGGAGGCGTATCGCGTTCATCCGGACCATCAGACGGTGCTGGCCTTCATCAAGGAAGTGGCCTGCGAATGCGCCGTGGTCGATTTCCACGTCTGACCGGAGCGGCGATCGATGCCTTGCTATACCTATGAGACGGTACCCGAGGGTTCGGGGGAGCCGAAGGTCTACGAGATCGACCAACGGATGGCCGATGCGCCCCTGACGCATCATCCTGAGACTGGCGAGCGGATCCGGCGGATCATCACGGCGGATCGTGGGGTGATCACCGGTGCAAGCGCGCCGGAATGCGGCAGGGATTGCGGCGTGCCCGGCAGCGGAGGTGGCTGCGGCGGGTGCTGTCCGTTGGGCTGAGCGTCGCTGCTGACCTGTGCGAGGCAGGGCGCCAGATTCCCGGCTCCAGAAGGCGGTCGTGACACAGCCAGGGCATTCCGATGCGGAGGGTGCCGGCCGACTAGCTGCGTTGGGCCTGGCGGAATGCGTCGTCGAGCACCTCGACGATCTGCTTGAAGGCGCCCTTGGTCTCAAAGTGGATCGTCAAGGAGCCCTTGCCATCGCGTTCACGGATGGAGACCGGCGCGCCGAAGAGGCGATAGAGATTGGATTCCAACTCCTTGATGTGACTCGGCTTGCCGCCTTTGCGGGTCGAAGGGGAGTCGGTCGCGGCGGTGGTGGGCGTGCTCGAGTTCTGACGCACCAGGCGTTCGGTCTCGCGTACGCTGATGCCTTGGTCGATGATGCGATGGGCGAGCGCGCGCTGCTGCTGGAGATCGTCGAGTGGCAGCAAGGCCCGTGCATGACCCATGGACAGGGCGTCAGTGGCGACCAGGTCCTGCAGCGGCGTCGGCAAAGTCAACAAGCGTAAACAATTGGTGATGCTGGAGCGGTTCTTGCCGACGCGAGTGGCCACCTGCTCCTGGGTGAGGCCATAGTCTTTGATCAGTGACTGATAGGCCTGAGCCAGTTCGATCGCGTTGAGGTCTTCACGCTGGATGTTCTCGATCAGTCGCAGCTCGCAGAGCTCCTCTTCGGAGGCGGCTTCGTGCACGACTACAGGGACCTTGGCCAGGCCGGCCTTGCGGGCGGCGCGGTAGCGGCGCTCGCCGGCGATGATCTCGAAGCCACCTCCACGTTTGACCACCACCAGTGGCTGAAGGATGCCATGGGTGGTGACGCTCTGGACCAGCTCGTCGAGGCGGTCTGCGTCTATAGTCTTTCTAGGATTGGCTTTAGATGGAATGATGAGGTTGAGGTCGACCTCGAGCGTGCCGCGGGCGGATCCGGTGTCACGGCGCTGGGTCTTGGCGAAGACCTTGGACATGGTCTTGCCCAGGTTGTTGTCATTCAAGGCCATCGAGCAGCTCCTTGGTGGCGGCGAGATAGGCGATGGCGCCCGGTGAAAGCGGGTCGTGTTCGAGGATGGTGCGGCTGTGGCTGGGCGCGGCAGCCAGTGCGATGTCGCGTGGGATACGGGTCCGTAGGAGCTGATCTGGGAAGTGCTGCGCGACTTCGCCGGCCACCTGATTGGCGAAGGGCAGTTCGGCATCGAACATGGTCAGCAAAATGTCGATGCGGTTGAGCTCGGAGGACCCGCGCTCGAGAAGCTCCTCGATGTGGGCGAGGATCTGCCCCAGGCCTTCCATGGCGTAGTATTCGCACTGGATCGGAACCAGGACGCGATCCGCTGCGACGAGTGCGTTGACCGGCAGGGTGGCCAGGCTTGGAGGACAGTCGACGAAACAGCAGTCATAATCGTCACGTAGCGGGATCAGCTTGACGGCCAGGGCCGAATCGCCGTCCTCGCGCATGACGAGGCTGTGCTGCTGTGCCCCCAGGTCGCTGCCGGCGGGTAGGATATCGAGATTTTCGAGGCTGGTTGGCCGGGGGCGCCCCCCGCCATAGACGGACGGTCCGTCATAGTCCGGGGCGAGAACCGAGGAGGCGTTGCCCTGCGGGTCGTTGTCGACCACCAGAGTCCGGCGGCCGGCGACGGCGCAGTAGGCGGCGAGATTGACCACACTGGTGGTCTTGCCGACGCCGCCTTTCTGGTTGGCGATTGCGATCACGGTGGCCATGCGCGGTGATGATGGCAGGCCTGGCGTGGAGACAATCGGCAATGGCCGTTTTGGCTTACCGGTGAGGCGAGCGGTGTTCCACGTGGAACATGGTTTCGGCGGCTTGGGGGATGGCGACCGATGTTTCACGTGGAACGTCGGCCGCAGGCCCTGTGTGGCCTGTGGCCGGCTGAGCGGGACGAGCGACAGCGAGGAAGCCGGGCCCGGAGGGACGGCGAAAACGCGGCCACAGGCCGCAAACCCTGACCGAGGCGCGTGGGGGGTACGCGGCGAAGCCGCGAGGGGGCAGCGCCCCC
>CAZTGE010000010.1:0-50581 GCA_964612995.1 uncultured candidatus Brocadiaceae bacterium
GCATACCAATTATCCCCAGCCCGAGCCGGATCGATCTGGGTAAACTGCCCGAGTTCCGGGTCATAGTACCGGTGTCCCATGCGGTATTGGCCAGTCAGGGCGCCCTCATACCTGAGTCCGCGGTAGCGTGGCCCCGCTGTGGCAGGCACCTCGCTACCGTCGGCATCATATTCATGTACATTGCCGTATGCATCGTAGGTGAAACGGCGCCTCAGGTCACCATCAGTCCACATCCCCAGGACATTGCCCCCCGGGCCCTGCAGGTAGTGATGCCGGACGCCGCCCCGGTCCTCCCACCTGGCACCACTCACGCGACCGTACGCGACCTGAGATCCAGCCAGCAGATCTTCCTCGAGAGCCAACCCTTGGCTATCCCATTCAAAGCTGCGTCGCTCGATTACGTTGCCATCCCCATCCTTGACCACCCGTGACTTACGCATCTGCGTTGGACCGTAGTACGCATAGGCGATCGCGCCGGTGAGCGTTTTTGTCTCCTCTTGACGGTCAACCACATACATCTCCGTGCTGATCAACCGGTCGAGGTCATCATAGCGGTTCTCCTCCTCCTGCCATACGCCCTCCTGCTCGGAGACACGACAGACCTTGCCAAAGCGCCCAAAGGCATCGTATTCGATTTCGCTCAACACGGTGCCGCTGGCGTCGGTCGTACGGATGACGCGGTTCCGCTCATCATAGACATACCGGATTTCACTCTCGGCACTCAGCAACCAGACCAGATCATCCAAGCGTTGTCCGGTGACGTCATAGCCAACCACCGGGAAACCTGCGACCTCAGCCCCATGGGCCCATTTGTCTGGCACTGTCACCACGAAACCATTGAGCGAACCCAACGGAGCGCGCACCTCGACCTGCTTGGGCAAATTGATGCGCGAGACGATCTCGCCACTGTCGTGGTCGATCCGGATCTCCAAACGCGCTCGCTCAAGAACCTTGTCAACACTTCCCACCAAGCGATGGCAGCTACCCGAATCGACAAGCTCCTCGCCATCGAAGACGGCGAGATACGCATTGACCTTTGCGTCGCTATCACTCCCGAGCAACCGTTCACCGCTCACCTGCCACAGAACACGTCGCTCCCCGACCTCGACTGCAACCTGGGCCATGAACACGTTGGCATCATCGCGCAGCTCCGGAACCAGTAGCAGCGACACACCCTCAAGGCGCTGGTCGCTGGCGGAGGGATCCGCTACGGCGCAGCGATACGGACCGGCCGTATCCGCTTGAACAACGAGCGCATCTAGTTCCTCGTCAACCTCCAGGCCTGGCTCGAGCTTGAGATGCAGAGCACGCAGGTCCACATCAGACTGAAGATCGTCGTCGAACACCACTCGCTTGACAGGCGCCTCGTCTCCATTCTGGATCATTTGCATCTTCAGCCGGTTGTCATACCGGTCATACCTGTAGTAGATGCTATCTCCGTTCGTCGCCTCCCGTTCAAGACGGCCCTGGTGGTCATAGCTATAGCTATGGGTCGCTTGATATGCGCCTACACGCTCCGTGAGGGTCGCTATCCGGTCCTGGTCGTCCCATTCGATGACATGCTCTGCAATGACCTGGTCGTCTCGCTTCTCTTCGATGGACTTCACCCGACCGCGGTCGTCACGCTTGAACCACTTCTCCTTGCCATCGATGGTGACCCGCTCGATGCCGTTCCAGGCGTCGTACTCGTAAGCGGCTTCGACCGGCTGGCCACCCGCTACTTTCCCCATGGTCGCCACGCGATCGCTGTTGTGCTCATAACTCCGTTCAATACCGCCGCATTCAGCCAAGAGACTGCCATGGCCGCCATCGGTATACGTACACGAATCGGTACGATCCCCCACGCGATAGGACACACGACGGCCACGGCCGTCATAGCTCCACGACACACCTTCTCCATCAATGGTAGTCGATTTCTGCCGCCCGTAAGCGTCATACCCATAATCGACCATCAGCGATCCCACCCGGCGCGACTGGATACTCCCATCGGGGTGGCGATCTATTGTCTCCGCTCGCCCCATGTCTGCGCTCGCGAAACTCGCCATCAGACCCTCAAGCACCACGCCAAATACAACAATCTTCAACTTACTGCCCGACACCGTTCCATCGGGATTGTACTCATAGACACGGCGCAGGAACCCGTCTTGCGTCCACTGCAGGCGCCCATTCGGGAAATATGAGAATGTGATCGGCCCCGAGGACTTACCCTTGATGGACTTCAACTGCCCCGTGCCCTCCCAGTATGAGTACTCCTCGGTCGGCGTATCATGTCGTTCTATCGCTTTCAGAAAGCGCCCATCGTACCTCCACTCGGTGTACTCTTCACCCCTGGCAACCCGGGTGGTCCGTCCGTATTCGTCATAGACGGTGGTCTGATCGTGCTCTTCCTTGCTTGACGAACTCTTCCACGGCCGACCCTTCTTGTACTCAATGTCGATCGTGACTGTCTCACCACTCCCGACCTGCCTGGTCCGTCGCTTCACACGTCCGCCCGGTGTGTACCTGTAGGTGGCGGTCGTTTGCGGTTCGGTCAGGCGATTGCGCGCGGTAACGTACCCCGCTGGGTCGTAGTCGACAAGCCATTCGAACCCGTCGACATCGCAGTAGCGCACGGCCCTGCCTGCCACATCCCGCTTCTGCACCTCGACGATCGCTCTGTGCTCACCGGTGACATCATCTGTCGTTTTCGCGACTTGCCCCTGGCCATCCAGTACGTTCTTACGTTCCAGTCCGCCACTCTTGCTGCCAGTCGGCACGGTCGGAATGGTCGGATGCGAGAACTCGGTGGTGGCGGCCACGTCACCTGTCGGCCCAGGCCTGATCGTCTCCGCAATATTGAGCGGATTGGACTCCTGTCGTCGGATCGTCGTGGTGGCGTTCAGGTAACCACCTGTGACCGTTGCCTTGAGTGGTCGCTGCGCAGCCGTCAGGTTATCATATTCCGTCGTGACGCTCCCACCAGATCCGACGCCGCCAACTGCCGTCGACTCCACCGAGACCGGGCCCCAGGTGGCGTTGAATGTCGAGACAGTGCGCGTCGCTGCTTCCTCACATCCACTGAAAAAGAATTCGGCGGTCAAAGACCGGGACTTGGCGTCCCGAGTGTACTTGGTTGTGTGGCCGTCGGGCGACGTCCTAGCTGCGAGCAAGCCATCCTTGTCATAGGCCATCTTCGTCTCGCCCATGCCGTCGATGGCAATCGCGCACAAACGGGCCGAGGGAGTGCCATCCCGTGTGTATACATATGTCGTGGGCTTTGTGCCGCTCACTCCCTGCTGTACCATGCGGCCAAACTCATCGTATTTCCAGGACTGGACATACCCATCGGGGTCCTCCACAGCCTCCAAGCGCCCAAACGCGTCGTACGAGTAGTCAACGAATACGCCGCCGCCACCCGCCTCGGCTGGAGTCGGCGAACCGGCGTCGGAACCGTCCTCGCCATCTTCCGCCTCGGCCGTCACCCCACTAGGCCGCGGCGATTCGACCTTATCGACGCTTCCATCGTCATTGTAATGATACGTAATAGACGTACCGACAGTCGGTCCGGCGACCGTCTTGACCCTTCCGGTCTCGTAATATGCATACGTCACCTCAGCGTCTTCCGTTGTCCCACTGGTGGGATCCGTGATGACAGGAGTCGTGGTCTTTTGCACCGCGCCGAATGGGTCATAGGTCGTAATGCCCGTGACCTGTCCGCCAAGCTTGGTGGTTACCACCAGATGAGCGACGCCCTCTGCCTTCTTCAATTCATACGAGTATGTCACCTCGCCTGTCTGTGGGGACCCAGCGCTGATAGGATAACCCAGGATGTTGTACACCGTTGACGTAGTGATCTTCTCGACATCAGTCCGGGAGACGATTCGGTCAAAGGCGTCATAGGCAGACTCGATCACAGCGTCATGGCCTACGCCAAAGGGCTTGATCCGCTCTGCCATACCCCGAACACTGTATCCAGTAATATATTGCTCGCGACCCATCAGATCGCTGCTCCGCTCCAGGCGGCCAAGCTCATTGAAGGAGCGCGAGAACTCACGCCCCTCTGGCGATTTGCCCTCTCTCCACCGACCGTAGAGATCAAAGTTCTGGAACGTCCATTTGTTCCCCTCCGTGTCCGTATAGGTCTGTGCGTTACCCCAGACATCCGGCTCCCAGGACTCCGGCTTCAACGGCGCGGCCGTCCGAGTTGACATGAATCCATTCTGGCGGTGGGGATGGTTCCCATCCGCCGTTTTGTAGGAATACTTGGTCTTCGCACCTTTGGTGACGCGCTCTTCCACCACCCATGACTCTTCCAGGCTGCCAAGCTTCTCGTAGGTGCTCTCCATGAGTTTGATCGACCCAGCAGTCTCGCTGGTCAAACGGCCAAACCGGTCGTACTCGAAGGTGCTCGTCTCACCGCCCCTGGTGACGCTCTTCACCTGGCGAGTGTCATCATGGGGCTCGAAGACGGTCCGTATGGCAGGGGTCGTGTGTACGTGAACCTGCTCCAGGAAATCCCACTTCGGCAGATAGGTGTACACAACCTCACCGCCAAGGATGTTGGTCACAGTTGTGACGCACTCCGAACTGTAGTCGACCTTCATCTCGAGCACTTCATCCTCACCCTGCACCCATGACAGCGCACTGGGCCTGGGATAGGCAATATTGGTCAACCGCAGGGGGCCGCCCTCATCGCCCTCATCGCCCTCATCGCCCTCATCGCCGCCCTCATCGAGACGCTGCCAAGTCAGCCCGAACTTGTAGGCGCTATCCCCCAACGTGACGCTGACGGGAACGAGGCCGCGATGCTTGTCCTCCTTGTACTCGAACTTCCATGGCCTGAGCAAACCACTGCCTGGGTCAGGCGTATCCTTTGCGCCTGGGTCCTTGAGCCCTGCAAAGCCACCCGATACGGGGCTGAGGATCCCAAAACGGCCCGGACTCAAGGATTCACTGCGACCAAAGGCATCCCGAACGGCCACGGGGCTCCCATCATCGTTACGATCGACATGGAGAAAACTGCTGTCGATCGTGCGAACGCCCTGCATGTAACCAGCCGGCGAGAACTCGATGATGGCATTATCGTGACGGTTGAGGCGATAGATGCCGGTCTGGCGGTCGCGCTTGATGACGGCGCCCATCAGGCTACTGACGCCCTTCACGGCGTAAACCACATTGCTCGCATCGACCTTGTCCACACCGAACAAATGCCTCTGGCCGCTTTCATCGATCAGAACCAGGGGCCGCCGGGAACTGGCTCCAAGACTTTCGCCTTGGAGCCCGACGCGAAGCACTGGATTCGTGTCCAGCACCTGCATATCGTAATTGGTGCGCCATCCGACGGCCACCGAACCGCCCAGTGCATCCATGCTGTTGTAAGACAGTGTCACATCAGGATTCAGCACGGGTGTCGGATGCCCGACAACCGGAACTGCGGCGAACATGTTTCCGCTGCCGAGATGCACGCTGGCCAAGTGCGGAATCGCCTCTACCTGCGGCGAAGCGGCATCTCCGGCACCTACTCCAACAGATACCCGCCACACCTGGGCAGGGAACTGCGCCGGCAACACTGTAGCCTGGTCGTCGGGAAAATCGCCGAAATGGCCCTGAATGTCTTCTGCGAAAACCTCCGTGTCGAAGGTGTCATTTCCGTCAAGCCTGACGACGACCTCTTCATCACGTAGGAATTGGAGCTCGACCTTCGCGCCACGCAGCTCATGGTCGGTCAAGACACGCGAGGTCTGATCGGCCTCGCCGACGGGAATCAACGCCTCAGGCTCGCCACCGTCACGATGGAGCCAGACCGCAACACTTGGGCTATCCCGGTGAAGCGTCAATTTGGAGCCGCTGTACGATGCGTCGATCTTGAGCGGAACCCGTCCGCCAGCCTCAAGCGCGCCAGTGAGATCGCTGTCTCCGGCCGCAAGCCCGACATGTGCCACCTCCCTGTCCACGCCGACAAGCGCCGCACGACGCGACATGCCGCCATTCCCCGGCAAGGCGTCAATCGAATTGCGTTCCCCGAACCGCGGGCGGCAGATACCCACAACCGTCGGTTCGTCATCCATCCGCCGCATGACCCGCACCCATAGTGGCACGCTGCCGCCATGCTCGACATCCAATTTTCGGATCCTAGCTTGGCTCTCGTCGTACCAACGCAAGGTGCTCTTCGACGCATCAGTGGTGTCCGGCTCGAGCCAGAAGAGGTACGGTGCATTCGCGCCGCCGAGCCAGGCAACGTTCTCAGCCACCACAAACCTGGTCTCGATCGATGTCGAGCCAGATTTGAGTTCGGCGTAGTAGTAAGCTTTGTCCGAGTCGTTCATCAAGGCATCATAGCCGCCGATGATACGCATGGCGAATGGCTCGAACGGGGAGGGCCCGATCTGCTCAACAACCTCTGTCTTGCCAGACGCGAGATCGACGGAGCAGGTAACGGAACCAGCGTTACCCGCGGCGTTCGCGCTCGTTCGCAGAACGACTTCGGCGGTATTTCCGACAACCTGTGCCTCAACCACCGGAAGCGTGAACGCTCCCTGATAGGGGTGCGGACACCAGAACCCACCTTCACCACCCACAGTATCCGTCGTGATATCCGCCGAGACTTCAGCGCTACCTGCCGTCCACAACGTGACTGTATCGGCGGCACGTCCTTCAACCGCGCCGATCAGGTTGGCCAGCGGATCCCGGACCTTACCACTGACCGTGAGCTTCGCTGTTCCCAAATCGCTTTCGTATGCAGCGACAGAGACCTCCACGTCAAAAATCTCTGGGCGGGGACTCGACAGGCTGGGATAGGAGCGCAGCGCATACGGCGGCCCAACCTCAGGATCCGACGAGGGTTCATCATCACCCTCCCCCGTTGGCGCGGGAATCGGGAACGCCAGATGCTGAGCGATGCTGTCGCAGTCTTGCCGTTGAGTGTGCTTCCAGGCTATCTTGATCTTTGTGGGGTCGTAGTATTCACTGGGATGGTCCCACACGTAGTCGTAGGAGCCAACCACCACCGGATCGACTGCCTGGCGTTCAGCGACGATCGTCAACGACTTTCCTGGCTGAAGATAGCCCTGCACCAATACATCCTGGTCGATTTCGCCCAGCTGAAGATGTTGTGCGAGATCAACGTCGTCATCTCCCCCCACGCGGTACTCGTTCTGAGGGTACCCATCCAATGAGACACGGCCACGCACCGAAGCGCTGCCTTCGACGTACACGCGTACGGTGGCGTTGGGAAACAATGCTTCGCTATCGTCGTAATGGAGCGTGTATGGCGTACCCCGAAGATCCGCTGCTGACAGGGGGCTTGGAGCATCGACCGGGTCTTCCGGGTCCGGCTCCTGCTCTTCAACGAGAAAGTAGCGGATCTCGGCTTTGCCGATGGCTGTATTGTCTCTCGTGTCGACGACTTCGAGCTTGACGGCGGTGTAGCCCACCCAAGGAATCGTGAGCTCCACCTCGTCGCTGACATTCTCTTTTACACACGTGGTGCACCTGCTTTCATTCGTGGTCGACTCGGCTGTCCAATGATACTCAATGAACTCCTGCGGAACGTATGGCGAGCCCTCCTGGGCATCAGGGATCTCCGCGACAGCCTTGAAGGTCCAGACATTGGTAGGATCCACCTTCCCCGACGGCCCCAATACGCCGTATAGGCTGATGTCCGGAAAGCGGCTCGCTTTGTCCGTGTTCGACTGGCTCACGATCTCGATGATGGGTTCGTAAATCGTGCCACGCCGCCGCGGCAAGGCCTCCACCAGGGCCGATTCATTCAGCCTGAAGTTTATGTTGCCGTTGGCGACCCACGGGTGGGCCACCCTCGTTCCATGGCTGCTATGCTGGTCGACATATCCAAGGACGCAGTAGGACTTCTCGCGGTGATCGACTTCGACCCCGAAGCCCAGCCGGCCGACCAGTTCACCGGTCAACTCGTCAGACACGACGTCGAACTGATCGGTGTTGACTTCAAGGGTCGTAGCCCCGCCGAGGAAAGTGGTTCGGTGGCCGAACATCGCAAGCTTGACATCCAAGCCAGGAATGTACGGGGCCATGGTATAGGTGGCATATCCGATGCGGGTCAGCTCATCGATCATCAAGCCTTGATGCAGACTGCAATCTTGAGTGAACTCATTGACCGGAGCCCAATCGATGACGGCCCCAGACCCCGCTACACGAGCCACAATCATCGGTTCGCCTCGATCCGAGACCTCGACCAGAAGTCGCTGGCCGTAAGTCGCCGGGTCCTGGTCCGGATCTGCCAGAACCTCGGCTGACAGGTCCTCGCTTGCGATGCGTGATACCTGTACCAGATCCGGGTGGTTGCCCTCGAATCTGACATGGTCGGTCGAGACAAGAGGGTGGACTTCGACGCCTTTCTCCCTGGCGAACCCGACCTCAGAAGCAATCGGCCCATCGAAATCGACTCCGACCGCATGGACCTTGAGGACGCGGATCACCTCTGCGTAGTCATCGAAAACCTGATCCTGATTGCTGTCAGCGATGACCGTGACCGTATGCACACCGGTCTCACGGAAGGCCAATCGAGCCGGCGTATCGGGGCCGACGGTCACGGAACTGCGGCCTTCAGTGCCAAATACGTAGCGCGTGGCAGCAGACGCGCCATCATCTGGGGCAACCAGAAGTGTGTCGCCAGCGCGAACCACGACCTCCAATTCTTCGGTCGATGTTTCGACCCCAAGCGGCTCCCAGACCACCTCGACCGTACTGGTCTTGCTCGATCCATCTGGCCCGTAGTTCATCAACTCGACCGAGGCCGGATGCTGGGGATCGAGATGGATACCGGGAGCCTTACCGTTGGCCGCAGCCTGATCCAGCCCCCAGAGACTTGGCCCCAACCGCAAAGCCTCACGGCTCTCGCCCCCGTTGACCGCGAACTCGATCCGGCGTGTTCCTGGCCCACAGAAGCCCTCAACCCATCCGGGACTGGTATGACTATGCACCACCTCCGCATGGAACAGCTGAGGCCATTCGCGGACCGGGTAGCTGAGATCGGAGCAATTCCCTGCCCAATCGAATGCCTGGACAGCGTAGGTGCCCGCTGACCCATCATCGGGAATGGAATGGACGTAACCTGGATCGAACGTCGTAGCAACGCGCTCATCGTTACGGTAGACGAAGTAGCCGGCCACGGCGTAGTTATCAAGACTCGACTCCCATCTCAGGGAAACCCGGCCCGACTGCGGCTCGCCAACCCAGACATCGATCGGCTTGCTCGGCGGAAGCAGGTCCAGAGGGGGCAGCAAGTGCCGCGCCGCGACGTGCGTGTAGGCCGTATTCTTGTTCGCCACATCGGCACCGGGGCTCGGCTTCCAAAGCATGCGGAACCCCGAACTCTTGTCATCTTGAGCATATTCCACCACGATGTCGACCGGCTGGCCTGCCTCGAGCTGGTAATCGACGAAAACGTCTTTCCACCCATGCCAGGAGTTCTTCTCCAGCCAGCTATCGACCACGAGGACCCCATCCAGCCAGACCCGGACTGCCTCATTGAATCGGAAATACAGATTGTGTATCGCGCTCACTTCACTGACGATCTGACCCTCCCATCGGACGCTGAAATGACTGTCGCCCATGCCCGGCTGCGGCGATCGCCCTCCCCAGTAGTATTTGAAGTGCGGATCGACACCGACCTTCGCAAAGTTCGTGAAGTCGTCGTTATCCCACCACGTCACCAACAGACCATGCGTCTGGTCGTCATATGCCGGGATGCCATCGCTCGGCCTCAATTGGAATCGGGCCGGTTCGAGGTCACCACTGAAGGCAGCAGGGGCCTCGCTTACGATGCGGATACGCGACAGCGCCGCCTCAGACGCAGAGCTGGCGCCAGTGACGGTCAAACGGCCATCAGCCACCGCGACGGAACCAGTGATGCGTGTCGTCACCGCACCCGGCTCGGGATCCGGGAAGTAGACCCCTTCGACCACAAGATCGTGGCTAGCGGCAACCTCCGTAGGATCTGCTGCCGTAACGATGAAACGATACAAGCCGTTTGGAACCGCAATCTCCCAAGCGGACCGACCGATGGGGGCCGAGTACGCTCCCGCGTCAGGCCTGCCCGTACTGGCGACCATCACCGGCTCGGTCCACCCATATGCCGCCCCCCCACGTTCGGCGTAAGCCGCGCCGTGATCATAGGCGACCCGGGTGCTGAAACCTGTGCCCGGTGGGGTGAAGTAGATGTCTTCATCGACCTGTGGTAGTCCCAGCGCAACGCTCGCGAATTGGGCAGTGGCCAGCTGACCGTCTGCGTGTGCGCTGACTGCCAGGCCGGCGTAGAAGTTCTCTGGCAGCGCCAGGGCGACTCGACCGACTTCACGCCAATCGATGCCATCATCACTGGTATATCCAATGACCGTGTCAGCCATCCGGGCCACCCGAACCCATCCGGCTACGACCGTACCGCCGTGCTGGAAGCTGCTTGATCCGCCACGTTGCGCCCGGGAGTGGAACGCGATGCCGTTGCTGGCCGTCTGACTGAGAGCTACGAAGGGGCTGTCGGCAGATCGGTCCTGCCGGAACATGATGCCAGCGAATGCTGAACTGCCGGTTTCGACGATATCCGTCACCCTTGCCGACAAGACGATCGTTCCCGATATCCTGCTGGCAAAGTAGTAGAACTCATCCTCGCTACCGGCAATCCCACCACCGCTGGCGCGGATTTCCACGGCCCCGCGATCCATCACTTCGTGGCTACCTGCCGTGGCGACATCGCCGATGTCTCCCCCCTGGGGGTGCAGAGCTCCAGAAAAGTCGAGTTCCACTGCATTGACTTCACCGATCGAGGCAAGCGTCACAAGGCAGGAAAACAGAAACTGCGCGTATAATGCGATGCGGTTGGGCATAATACTCTTCACGGGATTAGCGGTCATGGGATATCCTAAAGGTCCTTCCAGTGGTCGAGAGCCTCACGGGCACTCCGCACGATTCGTCCGACACGGTCTCCTGATCGCTCCTGAACCAGTGAGACCAGTATCTCTCGGCTGGCCGAATCCTGCCATTCAGCGAGAGTTACTATGGCAGCTATGCGCGCTGCGTCTGGAGCCTGCGCATCTGTCAACAGCGGTCTGATGTGGCAAGCATAGCCGGTGGCACCCTGCTCACGCAGAATCCGGATCGCCAGATCTGCAACAGGGGGTTCGTCCAACCACTCAACCGCAACTTGAAGTACCCCGTCTGCGCCGAGACGACTGAGCGCGAG
This sequence comes from uncultured candidatus Brocadiaceae bacterium, assembly GCA_964612995.1. Lineage (GTDB taxonomy): Bacteria > Planctomycetota > UBA11346 > UBA11346 > UBA11346 > SLQH01. The sequence continues at coordinate 11,195 of CAZTGE010000010.1, forward strand.
CAGTGACTCGCGACGCACCGCCGGATGTCGATCGCCAAGCGCATCGCGCAGAACCTGTTCGATCTCCGCGTCGGCCGCGTCCTTCCGGGTCGACGCGAGAACATACAGGTGCTGAACGGCCCAGGACCGGAATCGCTCCCCCTCCTCTTGGCGGTGGAGTACCTCGAGCAAAGCCGGCTGCAGGTCTGGGCATCCCGAGCGCCGCAGTTGATTGGCAGCACGGTGCCGTTCGGCATCGCCCGCCGATCGATCGAGCACCACGCCCAGAGCACGCACCTGCGCCCGGTCCTCGGTCGCAACAAGGGACGCTTCCACCGATGGTGCTGCGTCCTCTTCGATCCGTTGCCCATCGACGTAGACCTCAGGCACACCGATGTACGGGCCATCCGGCTTCGGCACTTGCGCGACGCCCTTCGACACCCCAACCGCCTGCGACCGCGCCCTTGTTTCCGGGGCGCCAGTCACCTCCGGCGGGCTGGCTGAATCTGATCCTCGCGTAGAACGGGAACAGAGCGCTGCAGCCACGACAGCGATCGCCACACACCCGCTCACGAACAAAACAGGTCGCTTGCCCATCAGTCCTCCTCCACGTCCGGTATGACCACGCGGAAGCCAATGTGCCGTTGGCCCGCACTTGGATCGGCGCCACCGCGCACTGCATTGCGCAACAACACATTTGTGTTCGCCCAACTGCCACCACGCACAACGCGGTCCGTGCCCCCACCAGACACCAGGGGGTCGGTTACCGCGCCCCCCTCGAAGGCATCTGCCGCGTACCGGTCGGAGCACCATTCCCACAGGTTACCAGCCATATCGTGCAGCCCGTAGTCGTTGCGAGCAGAGCTCCCGACCTGAGCGGCGGCATCTGCCCCCAGGACCGCGTGCGATTCCTCCCACCCGACAATAGGCCGGTTCTGCTCATCGGGCAGTTCGCGCAGGGTCCAGTTGAAGCGATCGCCCTCTCGCCCAGCGCGTGCCGCAAATGCCCATTCGGCCTCCGTCGGGAGGCGGTACCCGGTGACAGCGTGATCGACGGACCAAGAAGAAAGCTTGATCGGCTGGGAGTGGCCATGAGCTGCGTTGAGCGCCCAACAGTAGAACAACGCGCCATACCAGCTGACCTCACGCATGGGCGTGGCCGATGGATAGGAGCCGGGCTCGCCAGAGGTGCGGAATGCCGACCCATCCCAATCAAGAGCGCAATCATCATCGTCGAGGTCTACCAGGACATGGACTTCGCCCCCCAGATTCAGGACCCGAGCTCCATCGTCGACCACCTGGATGTGCGCATCATCTCCATTGCCGTCACGATTCGGATCGAGCGCCCAATTGAGCATGACGGCATACGCGGCATGGCTGACTTCAGTCATCCCCACCGCATACCCCCGCGTCAGGGTCACAGAGCGGGTCGGACCCTCCTCGGGCCCACCGATGCCATGCTGGTCGCCCTGCGTGAACTCGCCCCCTTCGATAGCCACACATCGTGGTTCGAAGTCGACAAAGTCCGTGACCACCTGGATCGTGAAGGAACCCGAGGCGGACCAATTGCCGACATCGTCGCGCTCCTGCACCATCAGGCTGTGATCGCCGTCCTCCAGATCTTTGGTGGCCTCAAATCCGGTAACCGTACCGATCTGCCAATCGTCTCCGTCGCACTGGCGCCATCGATAGGTGCCAATGCCACCCCCCCCAGATGTCCAACTCCAACCAGGAGTGGTGTCCATGGTGATCGCAGGCCCTGTGACCACGGGTGGACGGGCTGGATCCCGATCGACAGCGATCACGTATGAAGCTGGCTCAGACCAGTTACCGGCCGCATCACGAACCTGGACAAATAAAGTATAGCTGCCGGTCGCCAAGCCCTCTGCCGGCGTGTAGGCCATCTCATTCCCCGTCGCGGGGACCCCCTGCTGGATGCTCGGCGACCACCACCTGGACAGAACGACTCCATCCTCAACCTGCCATGTCCACGATGGCGTGGGATTGGCGGTCGGGCTCTCACCGGTCACGACGGGTTTGACGGGCGGGATGCGGTCAACCACGATCGTCTTGATCGAAGACTCGGACCAGTTGCCAGCCTGATCACGCTGCTGCACCTCCAGCGTCAACTCCACTTGTACGTTCTCATCGACTGCATGACCATATGTCCGATTTTTCACGACCTGCCATTCCGCGCTGGAATCGAGGCGCAACCGGTACTCCTCAATCCCGTCATCCGATTCCGCCGGCGTCCATTCCCATTCTGCTGTGGCTGCGTTCGTCAAGATGGGCCCCGACTTGAACACCACAGGCGATGGTCCTTCCAGGTCTACGTCAACATCAACCTCGACCGCGGTTTCGTTATAAGCCATATCCACAGCAATAACCCTGAGTGAATGATGCCCGTGTGACAGATCGCTCTCCGGCACAAACTCGCCCTTGGCGCTTGGCTCCTCGACCTCGACCGCAGAGCCGCTTCCGATCTCAAATCGGATACTCGCCAGATCATTATCATCGCATTCCCACCACACTGCCGGGCGCTTGTGGTTGGTAACCTGGCTTCCAACCAGTCCAGCGTGTAGAACCGGCGCGGTCTTATCCACCATCATTGAGCATTCTGCAAAATCGGAGACATTCCCTGCCAGGTCCTCCTGTTGGACCCGCAAAGTGTGTTGACCTTCCGTCAGAGAAGGCAGCACAATGTCGCCCTCTCCATTCTCCAACTCAATGCTTTGCAAATAACTGGGGTCGCTGTTGTCTACATTGTAATAGAAGTATTTCGATTCCTCGCTGCCCCTGACGTGCCATTGAGCTACTTTGTAGGGTGAAGCAGCATTCACATCAGGCTGCGAGGGCTTGACGCGATCCAAAACGATTGCCAATTCAGCCCAGGCCGAATTGCCGGCGGCATCCTTCGCCCCCACACGCATCGTGTAGGTGCCGTCCTGCCAATCGCCCTGATCCGGTTTTACCGCGACCAGAGTACCGCTGTTCCCCTCCAGCCCCCCTTCCCGAATGCTGCTATCCGGGTACGTAAGCAGATACTCGAGATCGTATGAACCACCCAAACCCCACGACCAACGCCAACTCAGGGCCTGATGGTCGTTGGTATGCGACGATCCGAAACGCAACAACGTTGGAGGCTCTGGCGGAACGGTGTCGACGGTCAGGACTGCGGTACCATCGGCCGACCATTGGTCAGAATCGTCGCGCTCACTGACGTACAGCGTGTATTCGCCGTCTTCCAATGGTGCAAGCTCGATGGTGTTACCTGTCAATTTGTTGTAATCACCCTCGCTGCCTAGACGCCAACGAAAGACATCAGCTCCGTTACCACCACTGGTCACGGTCCAACTCGGCGTGGTGTCATTGGTCACCAGCTGTGCCGGATCGACGAGGGGGGGCAACGGCGGCGAGTCGACCTGGATATCGGCAGATCCCGAGTCCGACCAGTTACCAGCCGCATCTCGCTCACGCACGTACAGCGTGTGAAGACCATCGTGGAGGTGTTCTGCCGGCTCGTAGGCCACGACCGCGCCAAAACCGATCACCTCGCTGAAATCCTCCGTGTAGCTCCATTGATACTTGCCGGCTCCGCCGCCGCCTCCCGGCGTCCATGTCCATCGTGCGTAGGGGCTATCGGCAAGCGCATCACCGGCAACTGCTGGCGCCTGTGGTGGCTCGACATCAATGCGGATCAGATGACTGGTTGGTTCAGACCATTCCTGGCCCTGACCGTCCTGATTGCGCTCCCAGACCGTGATGACGTATAACCCGGGGTCCAGATCATCGTCGGGCGTGAAGGCGGTAACGGATCCCTGGCTCTCGATCAAGGGCTCCGCTGCATCATGCACAGCCACCTGCCAACGGTACCAGCCGCTACCATAGCCACCGGAACTCCATTCCCAGGTTGGTCTCAAGCTGTTCGTGGGGGTCGGCCCGGATACCGTTGGCGGCTTGACCGGACGGTTCACACCGACCCCGACAGGGGAACACCACTCAGACTGGTTCCCAGCTCGGTCTTTGGCTGCAACGCTTAGCTGATAGGTGCCATCGCCATCGCCATCTGGCCGGACAAGGGTGAACTCATTGCTCGACACTGAAACCTCGCTATTGCCGCCGCCATTCTTGGACCACCGACAGACCCACGTTGTGTTGCTGGAGTCACTCCAATGCCAACCAGGCATGGTCGTTGTGTCTGTGATCGGGCCATTGCCGGTCAGCCCCGCTGGGGACCTTGGAGCAGTGCGGTCGACATGAACCGACTTCGTTGCCCACGACGAGTCGTTCCCGGCCTTATCGCGCGTTCGCACCTGCAGCGTATACCCTCCTTCATCAAGGTCCTGGGAGACAGCCCACCGCTTCACATCAACCTCATGGGCATGCCAGATCCTTCCCTCGCCACTCAACTTGACTTCGAAATACTCGGGAGCATCTCCCTCCTCGTGCGCCGACCAGGTCCACATCGGCTGCATCGCATTGGTGTACTCGGGCGCCAGATCGAATGGGCTTTCGGGGGCCACCGTATCGACGGTCACTGCTTGACTCGAGTTCGAAACCCAGGGTGAAAAGAGGTAGTCGCCAAGTTTTACCGAGACCTCGATGTGGTAGCTCCCGTCGCCGTGTTGATCGTGAATCTGCTTCGGCAATGTGAAGGAGTCAGCCTCGTCCACAAACGGCGTTGTCGTAACTCGACCTTGCCCATAATAGACATGTATACGGAACGTGTGGGGGCCGGGCATACCCGGCCTTTCCAACTTCCATGTCGGCATTGTGTTCGTGTATTGGTCGCCCGCTCGCTCAATTGTGATACTTGGGGCACTTGGTGGATAACAATTGCCAGGATAGTTGTCCCAGTGGTCCATGGCGTCCGTCAGATCGAATACGTAGAGGTTCGTGCCGGCGACCGCGAATACCCGCTGCCCATCTGTTACGACCGCCACTGCGCTCTCCCCGTCGGTCTGACAGACGTGATCGACGCCCCAAAACCTGCTGAAGTTCCGCCAACGCAGCGAGAACCGAGCCTTCTCGTTTTTGACCCAGGCGACCACGTCACCATGAAAGGACACCCTGCCCGAAGCGCCAACACTCTTGCCTCCGATTAGCGGCTGGTCGGAATTTGAGATCCTATGTACCTTAAGACGGACGGAGCAATAGAAACGCTTGGCGCCCGCTGCATCCAATACACTGCCATGTGGGGTCACATACCCAATGTGCCATGGTGCTGCGTAGGGCACTGGATGATAGACACTGGAGCCAGCAATACAGTAGAAGCCACTCGACGTATGGACTACGCTGTCGAGCCCCGTGATCGCAAAATCTCCGGCCCGGCTCCACTCTTGACTGGATCTGTCAAAGTAGTCATTGCCGACCGCCACACGAGGCCGATCACCGGATTCACCGACAGCTACCGGTGGCCACCTCGCGACACCGTTGAGCGAGACGACCTCATCTCCGATCATGGCACCGTTTTCCAGAGAAACAGCCACAGCCGAACCCCAGCCGCCACCCCATACGGAGACATTGCCAGCGGCGGCCTCGATGCCGTCGTTTTCGAGAACATGATCGATCTGCCAGCCGTCATGGCCATACTTACAGACGATGACCTTCCCCGGGGCCTTGATGGCCAGCGTCGACCCATGGACGGCCATGACACCCGGGCCCGGCGACACATCCATTTCGTCCCCAAGTGGGAGCACCTGTTCAGGTTTGACGGAGAACTCGACAGCGAACAGGCCGCCACAGGCCACCAGGCTGATACACAGCGCCGTGAGGCATCGCCAATGTGTTGAACGCATGACCACTCCTTGGGGAATGCGGACCAGATGCAGTTCGACACGGCAGGAGACACCCACGCAAGCGTCAGACAGACAGCTGAGACCGCGGGGAGAAAGTACCCCGCATAGATTTGAGCCAGACACTAGGTACCCAATCGCTATAGCGCAAATGAATATTGCCGCCGCAAGTCGCAACCCCGTTTGGAGTCTGGCCACATATATTTTACCTCTTGCATCGTTAGGCGCACACGTTACGTGGCACTTGCTATCCGAGGCTTGACGTAACCAGTTCACGCCGTCGACTCTCACCCTCCTCCTTGCTTGGATCGACGCGGCGCCTGGAACGGGCGCACCGAAAGAGGTGTCCATGCGCACTGCCTTGCTCTGCTTTGCTCTTGTGGTTGCCTATACCGAGGAGTCGGCATCCCTGCGGGGGCCATCATCCATTTCCGCCATCCATATCGATCCCACACAGGTCCCGGCACCCTGGCTGACCCTTGTGCCCTCCTCACTGGCGAGTGAGCCGGATATGCCACCCGTCACCCGTTGCATCGCCGCAGTCTGGCGGGGGCTTGCAGCCACCGATGGAAGAGTTCCCCTTCCAAAGGCCCTTGAACCACCCCCCGCCTCCATGCTCTACCTACAGTCCTGGAGGCCATTCGACACCGCGGATCAGCCAGCACACCCTCATGCGCACCGTATCGTCGACAACCATCTCTGTTTCGAAACCAGCCAACCCAATCCCCAGATCTGGCTCCACCTGCTTGACCAGATCCCACCCGTCCACGGCCCACCGGAACAGATCGGGACGCTCTCTGGGTGGCAGTCAGACGGCCGCCTCATCGCGCGCTCCGGTACTCACATCGTTCTCGGCCATACCGACCTGCGCAAGATGGCAGAGGACATACGTGCCCGCCTGCAGCGACCCAGCCAGGCACTCGCTTTCCGAGTCGCCCTCGGACCCTGGCTGCGGGGCCTCCAAGCACATGCAGACCTGCTCCCGAAGTGGCGTCCGCTGGCCTGGGCCTTCGAAGCCGGCATCCAACTCGAGCACGTCGCCCTGCAGGGCGGCAGCAGTTTCGTTGGCGATCGATGGCAGAGCCGAACGGAGCTGACCGGTTTCGATTGCGCAACCTGGCCCGCATTGACGGAAGCATTCATGCGTCGCATGCCTCCCCACCGACAAGGGTGCCAGATAGCAATCGCTTTCCATCCGGCGAAGGCGCTTCAGTCCACGCTTCTGAGCCTCTACCCCCAAGACTTCGCTGATTGCAACAGCCAGAGAGCCATCTCGGCATGCATGTACCGGCTGGCCAGAGAGCGCTTCGGGCTTCACCTGAGCACACTCTACTCTGGTTGGAGCGGAGAAGTCATGGCCCACATCGACTTCAGTGCGCCCGAAGCGGCCTTCGAGGTCGCCCTGGGAATAGCGAATCCCCACTCCGCCCAGGCCTGCATCACCGCTCTTGCCAAGGCTCTCGACATCACACCCGAAGCGGACGACGCGGACAACCGTCGATGGCGACTCACCGCCGGACAGGAGCAGCTATCCCTCATCCTCGAAGATGATCTGCTCATCCTGACCAACGACGCGTCGATTTCCCAGCCCCTTCGCACGCAGAAGACTACCAAACCGGCGGGCGTCGGGGCCTTGATGTACTGTCGAGCCGCCCCTGGAACCTGCGTCAAGAGGCTTCTGCCACTCGTCCGAGAGCACCTTGCCTGCGGCGAACGCAACCTCACCGCACCGAGCATCGGTCCGGTGAGGGGCTTGATCGGCCTGATCTCCGGCCGCCTCCCAGCGGACGATCGACACCGGAAGACCTCGTGCCTCATCGGCCCACGGCTCACCTCGCTCCTGCGGTCCCGACGACTCGCCCGGTTCCTCGGGTTTCCCGATGACCTGTCCGCCACGCTTGACCGGTCATTGGCCGTCTACGCTTCTCCACCAAATCAGAGCGGGGACGACCGCGAAACCGTTCTCGTCTTTCGCACCGAAGAGGGTTTCCATCTTGTCTACAGGCGATATGACACCGATGTCATTCCCTGCGCGATGAGTCTGGACCAGGCCCAGATCGAGCTCGCAGACTTCGATCAAGCGTCTGCGGTGAGCATTGCCGGCCTGACCCCCATACCACTGCCAGAACCGATCAGGATCGATGACACGGTACTCGCAGCGGCCCACACGCTCCTGACCCACCTCCCCGACACCTATGAGGCTACGGTACACGCCGACCAGCGGACCTTGGTATGGCAGGAATCTGGCCTACCGCTTGCATCACTGGCCGGGATGGGACTCGTGCTCGCCTTGCCAGCCGAAGTCCGCCGCAACCACTTCGAGCAAGCGATCATGCGAGACGTCCGGTTCCAGGAGAACATGCGCGCGGAATACGCACGTTTCGTCCCCTTCTTTCAAGCGGCCGCAGCCTCACACCGCGAGATGGTCCGAGCGGGCCGCCCCCCCGCCAAACCGAGCGACTACATACTCAAGGGCGGCATTTCGCTACAGGCCGCCGCTCCGCTCTTCACCGGCATGAGCCCAGCAGATCCCACAGCCATCGATACGATCGGCACATTCGCGCAAGCCGCCAGTTCTGACGACGCCGTCTGGGAAGTCTGTGTCGAACCCGGTCTGTGTATCACAATCACTTCAGCCGGGCTGTTACGTTTCGCGCGATCCGGTCACGCCAACGTTGACATCCCCGTTCGTCGAGCACCAGATCGGGTCCAGGACTTTTGATTTCCGTCAAGGCCTCAAGACGAAGCTGATAATCGCCGGACCGAACCAGGGCTGCGTGACCATGACGTGCCCCCCCCCAACTTCGGCCCATCGATTGGATCTCAGACCGGTTGGTTCGCATTGTCAGCATGGTCGGCAGCGCCCGCATCGAGGCTGCAGCCAACGTATCTGTCACGCGAACCCGGTTTGAAGCCGACCGGGGTTCTCTCCATGCTCCGGCATGACCAAATCCACCGAGTAACTACTCAGGGGCTTCACCCCTACGGTCCTCACTGCGTGAGGACCCACCCCTCTGGCTTTGTCGTGGTTCGCCTGAATCTGCAGGCAGATTCAGGCGTGGGCGGATCGGCTGCGCCGAAACGTATCCGCCCACCACCACTCGGCGCCAGACCCCATCGCGTACAATGGGCCTCGAATATGGCGGGTAACCACTCATGCCCGTTGAGTCTGAGTAGTTACGAGACGGTTCATTAAGATCACGCTGTGCGACCAGGTGGTGACGTAACCCCTACGGATCGGCCCATGCGATGACCGCCATGCCAAGCAGACCGTCGACAGCCCGTAGCCGCGCCTGAGTGGCTCAGCCCACAGGTGGCTCTGCCCTGCACGGCGCCACTCGCGCGCCGGCCTGCCTCGCATCAGCATCGCCGTGACCTGCCGGCTAGCGCATGCCCAGAAATTTCCGCAGCGCGGCTTCGACCTCGGCGAGGGTCTGGCGGTGGCGTTCGTAGACCGGGTGGGGGTCGGGATGGCGATGGTAGCCGGGCAGATCGTAGGCCTCGAGCAGGCGTGAGCCGAGGCCGAAGCGCATGATCACGTCGCGGTGTTGGACTGCGGCCTCGCCCCAGCCGCCGTAGAGCAGCCAGCGGTGGCGCTTGGGAGCGAGCAGCGAGTGCCCCTGGCTGTGGGAGCTGGCCGGGGTGATCACGCCCATGACCTCGGCGATGGTCGGGGCGATGTCGACGTGCGCGGTGGTGTGGGCGATCCCGCGCCCCCCGCCGCCGCCGGGTGGGCGGATGACGCAGACGCAACCGGTCTGTTGCAGGCTGTAGCTGCCGTTGTGGATCAGGTGACCGGGCCCGGCGCCGGATTCGCGGAATTCCTCGCCGTGATCGCCGACGATGATCACCAGGCTGCGCTCGAGCCGCCCGCTCGCACGCAGGGCGTCGAGCACGCGGCCGATCTGGGCGTCGACGTAGTGCACCGCGTTGCGGTAGCGATGCCGCAGCGCACGCAGGCGCTCGTCGGGGGCACCCCGGGCCAGCTCGAGCACGTCGATCTGCTCGAGTGGCAGCGCGGGGCCCGAGACCGCGTGCTCCGGTGGATAGAGGTACGGGAAATGCGTCGCATCGTAGAACAGGAAGGCGAACAGCGGGCGCGGGTCGTCGTCCGCGATCGCCGCGATCGCGCGGTCGGTCATCGCCCGGTCACGGCCCACCCGCCCGCCGAGCGCGGCGTCGTCCCAACGGTCGTGGACCGCGTTGCCCAGTCCGCGGAAACAGGTCTGTCGCAGCTCGGGCCAATTGAGATCGGTACAGGAGAGTATCGCGAAACGGTAGTCGAGGCGCGCACACAGGTCGATCACAGCCGGACGATGGCCACCACGCAAGGCGGCCTCCCAATACGGCGCCCAGAGACCGTAGCACAACGAGAACAGCGCCCGCCGGGTGACGTTGCCGCCGCTCCGGTGGTCGGTCGCGACGATCGCATCCGCGGCGAAGGCGTGCGTTCGCGGCATGAAGCGCGGGTCGAAGCAGTCGGCGCGCGCACCTTCGATGCACAGGATGATGATATCCGGCTGGGTCGCGTCCGTGCCCTGGCGCAGCGGTTCGAGCGGGTAGAGCAGCTCGCCATCGAGGTCGCGGCGCAGGCGGTCGAGCTGGCTCTCACCGCCCGGCGCGCCCTGCGGCCAGGCCGGATGCAGACTGCCGAGCACCCGACCGACCCGCAGGACACCCTGATCGTCGAGCGCGGCGCCGAGGGCGTAGACCGCCTTGTCGCACACGATCACCGCCAGGACCACGGCGAGCCCGGCGAGCCAGACGCGCGAGCGCCGTGGCGCTCGCGCGCAGACCGGATCGCTGGTCGGCCGCAGGCGCGCCATGCCGATCGCCACCTCGGCCGCGAGCACCGGCAGCACCATCCACCAGAGCGCACGCAACCCACCGAGGCCTGCCGCGCCCCAGGCCGCGAGCGCCGGCAGCGGGTTGGCCGAGGCCAGGAGCTGCATCGTCTGTGGCTCGGCGCGCGCGCCGAGCAGGGCGAGCGCGAAGAGGGCCGGCGCGAGCAACAGCGGCACCCAGGCACGACGGATGCTCAGTTGACAGAGCGAGAGCCCGGCGGCGCACACCCCCCACAAACCGAGCAGCGTGGGCAGAGGCAGCACGCCGGTCAGGGCCAACACCAGGCCGAAGAGCAGGTGCAGCACACCCAGGCCGAGCAGCCAACGCCAGGCCCGACCGGATCCCAGGCGCGCATCCATCAGCACGCCGCACGGTTCCGCCGGCGCGATCAGCCGCGCGCGGCGCGCGCGCGCCGGCCAGGCCAGGGCCACGGCCGCGCCCGCGAGCACCAGGATCAACAGGCTCACGCGCAGGTAGATGCTCAGGCGTGTGCCCGCACCCATGTCGAGGCTGTCGCCGGCCTCGGCCGCAAAAGCGAGATCGAACAGCATCGCGTTGTAATGATAGCCGTAGATATGATAGACCATCATGTCGCCCATGATGTAGAACTGCAGGAAGGCGTGACCCGCGGCGCCGAGCACCGGCACCGCCCACCAACGCGCGATGGCGCCGACCAGCGCGGCGATGAGCGCATGCGCGAGCAGCACCGCCAACAGCAGCATGCTGGTCCACGCCAACAGGGCGTAGAGCCGGCCCACGCCACCCGCCTGCAGCCAGGCGTCGACCAGCAGCCGGTGGGTCTGCCAGAGCGCGAGCAGCAGCGAGAGCGCCGCGAGCGAGCGCAGGCACAGCCGTGTCCAGCGCCGGTCCGGCGCCGCACGCACCAGTTGCGTAAATGACAGGTTCGCTCTCTGCACGGCAGCCGGATCGGGATCGCCCATGCTCGCAGTCTGCGCGCCGGTGCGGCCGGACAAGCCGGCGCGCTGCATGCCGGTGGCCGGGGGAGTCAGCCGCCGCCGCGCCGGCTCAGTCGGCGGCCAGGTCGATCCAGCGTGCACCGCTGCAGCCGGGCAGCTGGCGCAGCGCGTGCAGCAGTTCATCGTCGCGCACGATGCCGCTGTCACCCTCCCAGCCATAGACCACCTGCACGCGGTCGCCCGGCAACTCGCGTAGGGTGAACAGCTCGCGCCAGCGACCACGCACCGCCGCGTTGAGCTCCGCGACGCGCCCGGCCTGATCGGGCCCCGGCGCGTGCGGCGGCTCGCAGACCACGATCCAGGTGTCGTCGTCTTCGCGTACCGGCCGCTCGCGCACCCGCCCGGTGCGCGGCACCGCGGGCGAGGTCGCGCGCAGATCGATCCGCGCGCGGTAGTCCGCGGGCGGGCGACGCACCCAGGCGCTCTGGGCGTCGACCAGCAGGCAGCGGTGTTCGCCTGCCGGGCCGACGCGGTAGTCGATCTGCCACCACAGCCCTTCGAGCAAGGGGTCGGCCTCGGGCTGCCACACGCGCACGATCGCTCCCCAGTCCAGCTCGCGATGATCGAGATAGGCGTCGGCCGCGGCCATCGCCCGTCCACGCGCGACCGCCGGACCCTCGGGCTCGCGCGCCGGATCGCAGCCGAGACCCAGGAGGGTCGCCAGGAGCAGAGGGAACCACGCACGCAGGGCCATGGCACGACGCTACCCCGCCCCGGGCGGCGATCAACGCAACCGCGTGGACCGGGCAGGGCGACTCAAAGCCCGCAAATGAGGGCCATGCCTCGCCTCCACCTGCATCACTATGGGCCAAGTACCAAAGCGAGCCGGACGGTTGGACGCAGGTGGAGGCGAGGCAAGACATGCCGACCTGGTGATCGGCGCTCCCGGGGCGAGCTTTGAGTCGCCCTGGGAACAGGGGGCGCTGAGGGGCGCACCCCGCGCAAGCGCTGCATCACCCATTATGCCCGTGATGCTGCCTTCGGCCCCGACCTGCACTCGGCGCCGAGGCACGGCAGCGCGAAGCCCGGATTGCGTCCCGGGCACCTCCTGTACCCTCCCCGACCAGGAGAACTCGCCATGACCGCCATGCGCCAGGTGCTGGCCACCATCCAACAGCGACACCCGGACGCCTTCTGCCGGATGACCGAGGTTCCCAGCCCGGCTCTGGCCTGTGACGAGCTCGCCGCGCTCGAGGCGGGGCTCGCGCACGATCTGCCGGACTCGATCGCCTGCCAGGGCGTGTCGCTGGTCTGCGCCCGTAGCCCCGGCGGCATCTGGGACCAGCCCGGCCCTGACGAGGGCGGCGAACTCGCCGGATCGGTGGTGGTGGTCAGCGGCGCGGCCTCCGGCCTCGGCCTCGGCCTGGCCCGTGGCCTGCATGCCGCGGGCGCCTGCGTCTTGTTGACCGATATCGACTCCGATGGGCTCGCGGTCGCCGCGCAGAGCATCGATGATCCGGTCCACATCGCCACCGCGCAGGTCGATGTGACCGACGAGGACTCCGTCGCCGCGGGCTTCGACACCGCGCTCGCACGCTTCGGCCGCGTCGATGCGATCGCCTGCGCTGCGGGCGTGGCCCCGCCCTACGAGCTGGTCGACTTCCCGGTCGACCAGTGGCGCCTCGCGCTCGAGATCAACCTCACCGGCTACTTCCTCTTCGGCCGAGAAGCGGCGCGGATCATGCAGGCCCAGGGTCACGGCGGGGCGATGGTCCTGCTCTCGTCCAAGAGCGGTCTGGAACCGAGCAAGGCCAACTCGGCCTACAACGCGACCAAGGCCGGCGAGCTGCATCTCGCCCGCGGCTGGGCGCTGGAGCTCGGATGCGACGGCATCCGGGTCAATTGCATCGCCCCGGGCAACGTCTTCGAGGGCTCGAAGATCTGGAATCCCGACTACATCCGCAAGGCGGCCGAGAAGAAGGGCATCCGCCCCGAAGAGGTCATTCCCCACTACAACAGCCTCACCGCGCTCAACGCCGAGATCAAACCCCAGGACATCGCCGACGCCGCGGTCTTCCTCTGCTCCGCGCGCTCGCGCCGGGTCACCGGGCAGGTGATCCCGGTCGACGCCGGTCAGGTCTGGACCCGCTGAGCCTCCGGAGGCCCCATGCCCGATCCCCTCGCCGACCTCGCCGCCCCCGATGCCAGCCAGCGTCTGCGCGCTCTGGCCGCGCTGCGCGAGCGCCACACGCGCCCGGAGCCGCGCGGGACCAACACCCACGTCCACACCAACTATTCCTTCTCGGCCTTCCGTTCGCCGGCCGAGGCGGCCTGGCTCGCCTGGCGCGAGGGCGTCGAGATCTTCGGCATCAACGACCACTACACCGTCGACGGCCACGAGGAGTTCGCCCGCGCCTGCGCCGCGCTCGACCTGCCGGCGACCTTCAGCATCGAGGCGGTGGCGATGGACCGCGCGGCCGCGGCGGCCGGGACCCTGCTCAATGACCCGGGCAACCCGGGACGTACCTATCTCTGCGGCAAGGGCGTGACCGCGCGTGATGATCCACGTGCGAGCGAACGGCTGCGCGAGCTGCGCGCACAGCAGGAGACCCGCAACCGGGCGATGGTCGCAGCCTGCGACGCGCGCTTCGTCGAACGGCTCGACGACACCGGCCCGACCTGGGACGACATCGTCGCCCAGACCCCCGCCGGCAACACCACCGAACGCCATATTGCCCGCGCCTGCGTCGAACGCTGCCGTGCGCTCGCCACGACCGGCAAGCGTTCCTTCGGCGCCGTGTTTGCCGATCTGACCGACACCGAGGCCCCCGATGACGACGCTGCGGCACAGAACCAGCTGCGCTCGGCCCTGCTCAAGGCCGGCAAGCCCTGCTACGTCGACGAGGACCCGGCGGCCTATCCCAGCATCGCCGGGATGTGTGCGCTCTACCGCGATCTGGGCGCGATCCCGACCTACCCGGTGCTGGGCAACCCGGTGACCGATGGCGAGCGCGACATCGCCGCGCTCTGCGACCGCCTCGGCGCACAGGGCATCTTCGCGCTCGAGCTGATCCCGTCGCGCAACACCGACGATCGGGTCGCCGCGGTGCTCGCCGAGGCGGAACGCCGCGACTGGCCGGTGTTCGACGGCACCGAGCACAACACCCCGGCGATGAGCGAGCTGCTTCCCCCGCTCAGCCGCGATCCACGGTTCCGCCCCGTCTTCCGCGCCGGGGCGCTGCTGCTGCTCGGCCATCAGGCCCTGTGCGCGGCCGGCGAACCGGGCTATCTCGACGCCGACGGCCAGCCACGCTCCGAAGGCCGCTCACAGTGCATCGCCGCGGGGGAACGGGTCCTGGCCGGAACCACCGGATGAATCGCGCGTGTCGATGCGCTGGGCACGTCGGCGCCGCGGTGTCGATCGGCGCAGCAACCGCACGGACCGGCGGCCGCCCAGACCGGCACGGATGTGGCTGATGGTCTGGCGATGAACGCCATCCACCAACGCTTCAGCGTCGAATCGGCCTACGACGTCGTCTTCACCCGCGCGGTCTTCGCCGAGGACAACCATTGCCTCGCCGGGCTCATGCGCGGCGAGGCCGACGCGCGGCCGACCCGCGCGCTGGTCTGCATCGACGCCGGGGTCGCGCGTGCGCGCCCCACCATCGCCACAACGGTGACCGACTGGTTCGTCGCGCACCAGGCGGCAGGCCTGCGTCTCGCCGCCACTCCGGCGGTGCTCCCCGGCGGCGAAGCGGCCAAGGCCGACCTGAGCGTGGTCGATCAGGTCGGGCAGATGGCCGCCGAGGCCAACATCTGCCGCCACTCCTATATCCTCGCCGTCGGTGGCGGCGCGATGCTCGACGCTGTCGGCCTGGCCGCGAGCCTGATCCACCGCGGCGTGCGGCTGATCCGGATCCCGACCACCGTCCTCGCCCAGAACGATTCCGGGGTCGGCGTCAAGAACGGTGTCAACGCCTGCGGCCAGAAGAACTTCTTCGGCACCTTCGCTCCACCGCATGCGGTGGTCAACGACGCCGGCTTCCTCACCACCCTCGCCGACCGCGACTGGCGCGCCGGCATCGCCGAGGCCTACAAGGTCGCGCTGATCAAGGATGGCGACTTCCTCGCCTGGCTGCTGGCCCACACCGCCGAGCTCGCCGCGCGCGAACTCGAGACGATGGCCGCGTTGATCGCTCGCTGCGCCGGCCTGCACTGCGCGCACATCGCCACCGGCGGCGACCCCTTCGAGCGAGGATCCAGCCGGCCGCTCGATTTTGGCCACTGGTCGGCCCACCGGCTCGAATCGCTGACCCGACACCGGCTCAACCACGGCGAGGCGGTGGCCATCGGCATCGCGCTCGACCTGCTCTACGCGGTGCGCCTGGGCGCCTTCCCAGCCGCCGCCTGCTCGTTGGTGCTCGAAGCCTTCGCGGGGCTCGGTTTCGCCCTGTGGGATCCCGCGCTGGATCTGCGCGGCAGCGATGACCGCCGCTTGCTGCTCGATGGCCTCGAGCAGTTCCGTGCGCATCTCGGCGGCGAGCTGACCCTGGCCATGCCCGCAGGGATCGGCCAGCGGCAGGACGTGCATGAACTCGACCCGGCGCTGGTCGGCTCCGCGCTCGACGACCTGCGCGCCTTCGCCAGCGCACCGCGCTACAGCACCGAGCCGCGCCGCGGTTGACGCTTCCGTCAGAGCCCCCGCCGGCCCTCTGGGCCGGCGGCGAAGAACCAGGAACCCGGCCGCCACGACCGTCTATCGCATGACGCGATCCGGACCACGAACGTGTCGAGTGGGCGTGATGGCGCGGGGAGTTCCTGGGAAGGGGCTCTGCCCCTTTGGATCCCCGAGTCGGCCCGCACTGCGGGCCTCGCGCTCCTTAGTCGCGGTTCGCGGCTTCGCCGCGTTTTCCGCGGGCCTACGGCCCATTGTCGCGGAAAACCACCGCTCGGTCGGACGGTCGCTCCACTGCGCTGCGCTCCGGCCTGAGTCCATCAGTGGACCTTTGAGGGACGCGTCACGGTTGACCCACAGCGGAAGCGCGGACGACCGGGCCTGGCTCGCCGGGTCGGCCGTCAGCGATGGTCAGTGCCGACGACGGCTGCCCGCGCCGCGTCCGGCGCCGCCGCTGCGTCCGCGACCACCGCCGGCGCCACCGCGACCGCGTCGCGCACGAGCGGGTCGTCGCCGCCGCGCCGGAGTGGCTGCCTTGCCGCCGGTCTCGATGATCTCGTTGGCACGGTTGGCCACGTCCACGCCCGAGCCGAAACGCTTCTCCGGATCTTTCTCGAGCATCTGCAACACCATGTCGCGCAGCGGCTTGGGATAGTCCGGGGCCTCGGCGTGCAGGTCGGGCACCGGCGACTTGACGTGCTGGGTCACGATCTGGCGCGAGGTGCCCTGGAACATGGTGTGACCGGTCATCAGGTGGAACAACGAGGCGCCGAGGGCGTAGATGTCGGCCCTGGCGTCGATCGCGCCGCCGAGCGCCTGCTCCGGCGCGACGTAATGTGCGCTACCGAAGGCGCGCAGCTGATGCGCCACGCCATCGGCGTTGATCGGCGCGGCGATGCCCAGGTCGGCGAGCTTGAACACGCCGTCGTCGGTCACCAGCACGTTGTCCGGCTTGACGTCGCGGTGGACCAGGCCCTGGCTCTCGCCATAGGCCAGGGCATGACCGATGTCGACGAGCATGCGCAGGCAGGTCTCGGAGTCGAGTTTGCCGTTGAGCCGCAGCAGATCGGCCACGCTGCCGCCCATCATCAGTTCCATGACCAGGAACAGCTCGCCTTCCTCCTGGCACACGTCGTGGACCTGGACCACGTTGGGATGGTTGAGGCGCCCTGCACGACGCGCCTCGTTGAGGAAGTCCTTGACCCGTTTGGGGTCCTTCTTGTGGCGCTCGTCGAGCACCTTGACCGCGACGTTGCGGTGCAGCGCGACCTGCACGCCGCGGTAGACGGTGCCGTAGCTGCCGTGGCCGAGCACCTCGACGAATTCGAAGCCGCCCAGCCGCTTGCCCAGCAAGGGATCGGACGCGCTGCCGGTACCGCTGACCGAGACCCGCAGGTCGGTCCCGCCGATGGTGATGATGTCTTTGGGCTGCAGCCGATGGCGCTCGATCCGCTGCTTGTTGACGTAGGTGCCGTTGCGGCTGCCGAGATCCTCGAGGATCAGCGCGCCGTCCTCTGGCTTGATCGCACAGTGGGCGCGGCTGGTCTGGGGGTCGGGGATGACCAGACGCGCCGCGTCGCGGTCGCGACCGATGACCACCGGCTCGGTCAACCCCGAGAGATCGACGGCGCGAAAGGTTCCGTTGCTGACCTGGTACGACAGTCTCATGATCACCGTATGCGTGGCGGCCGGCGAGGGCGGAAGGGCCGACGGCCAGCCAGCCTGAACCTGAAACTGATACCATGCCCCCGCCTTCCGGCAAGGCCGGAAATGCCATACCGCGGCGGGTGCGCGCTTGCCCCGCACGCGCGCAGACGTACCACGTGCGCGCCGCCCTCAGGAGCACGCCCATGACCCGCGACGCCTGGTTCCAGGACGCCGAGACCAGATCCGGACGCTGGGAGCTCAGCGAAGTGATCTACCGCAGCCCGAGCGGCAACCTGCTCGAAGTCGCGCACGACCTCGACGCACTCGCCGCCGAGCGCGACGGTCAGGGTTGGCGCGAGCTGTTCGACCAGCGCTTCCGCCCCGCCTGTTCACCGCAGACCAGCGGCGTCTGGGGCAAGAAGGAGCTGGTCCAGCCGCTGATCCCCTGGGAACACGTCGTCAGTCTCGGCGAAGGCGGCACCCCCCTGCAACACGCCGGTCGGCTGGGCCGGGAACTCGGCGTTGAGCAGCTGTACATCAAACAGTGCGGCACCAGCCACACGGGCTCGTTCAAGGACCTGGGCATGACCGTGCTCGTCAGCCAGGTCAACCACATGCTGGCCACCGGCTCACCGATCATGGGCGTGGCCTGCGCCTCGACCGGCGACACCTCGGCCGCACTCGCCGCCTACTGCGCCGCAGCCGGAATCCCCAGCGTGGTGCTGATCCCGGCCGACAAGATCTCGCCGACCCAGCTGGTGCAGCCGATCAGCAACAACGCCCTGACCCTCGCGCTGGACACCGACTTCGACGGCTGCATGCGTCTGGTCCAGGAGCTGACCGCCGAGAGCAAGCTCTACCTCGCCAATTCGATGAACAGCCTGCGGGTCGAGGGGCAGAAGACCGTCGCGATCGAGATCTGCCAGCAGCTCGACTGGAAGATACCAGACTGGATCTTCATCCCCGGCGGCAACCTCGGCAACGTCAGCGCGCTGTACAAGGGCCTGACCGAGATCCGCAGGCTCGGACTGATCGACCGCTTGCCGACCATCGTCTGCTGCCAGGCCGAGGCGGCCAACCCGCTCTATCGCGCCTACAGCTCGGGCTGGGAGGGCTTCGAGGCCCTGGTCGCCGGCGCGACGCAGGCCTCGGCCATCCGCATCGGCGACCCGGTGAGCCGCAGCAAGGCCATCCGCGCACTGCGCGACCACGACGGCAAGGTGGAACAGGCCAGCGAACAGGAACTGGCCGATGCCAGCGCCCGCGCCGATCGCAACGGCTTGTTCACCTGCCCCCACACCGCGGTCGCACTCGCGGCGGTCGAGAAGTTCGTCAACCGCGGAGAGATCGCGCGTCATCAGTCGGTGGTGGTCGTCGCCACCGCCCACGGGCTCAAGTTCGGCAACGTCAAGGCCGCCTATCATCAGGACGCCATCGATGGCATCACCGCGACCCATGCCAACCGACCCGTCACCCTGTCCGCAACCACCGAAGCGGTCTACGACGCGGTCATGCGCCACGTCGGCTGAGCCGCGGCGCCGCTCGTGGCACCCGACCGTGCTGCGGCTGGGTGCAGCGACGCTGCTGCTCGCCCAGGCAGCCGGGCTCGTCGCCGCCAGCGAGGGGCAACAGCTGACGCTCCAACTCGACGGTCGGGCGGCCACCAGCACCATGGCCCTGGTCAGCGCACTCGACCGGCATCAGCACCGGCTCGCGGTCGAACTCACGGCCGAACTCGCCAACACCCCGGTCCACGTCGCTTTCGGTGACGGGACCAAGGCGATGCTCCCCCAAGCGCTCGGTCACAGCCTCGGCCTGTGGTATGCCAGCGATCATGCGGTCGACCTGGTCTACACCCGCAGCCCGGTGCTGCCGTTGCGCGGCCCTTTGCGCGTGCGTCAGATCAGCTCCAGCCTGCGTCGGGCGGACCCCTACGAGGACCTGATCCGCGAGGTCATGCGCCCCTGGCTCGGCAAGCAGAGCGGCTTCTCCCATCACCCGTTCCAGGGCCGCTGGGCCGCCACCCTCGACCCGGCCGGCCACCTGCGCTTCGCCCGGATCATCGCCACGATCGAGAATCGACGCCCACAGATCCCGGCGCTGGTCGCCCATCCACACCAGCCGGTGCCGGGGCGCCACCTGGAAGCCGCGGTGGTCGCCGAGGACTGGCGCGAGCTCATCGCCACCCTCGCGCACGACCACGGCCTCAACTGCAGCCTGACCGACCGCCTCGCCCGCCAGCAGCCCGGCGAACCGCTCATGCTGCCACCCGCCGAGCTACGCGCGCTGCCGGCGATCATCGCGCGTGCCGGAGCCCACGCTGCCTGGATCCGCGGTGTTCTGTGCCTCGACACCGAGCCGCCGCGCGACCGGCGCCACCCCGGCGAACGCCAGCGACTCGCGGTGATCCCGGTGCCCCAATTCGGCGACGACGACGCCTGTGCGCTGCTCGCCGCGTGGTTGCGGACCAACATCCGCCCGGAGGCCTGGCAGCTGCCCGGCTTCACGCTGCGCTGCATCGACGGCAGCAGACGCTTGCTCGTCGCGGCCGACATCCCCACCATCACCGCGGTGATGGCAGAGCTCGAACGTCGCGAACACCTGGACCCGGAACGGTGAGTGCCTCGCGCGCCGTGGAGGATTCTCTGGTCGACCGCACCACCGGTTGGAGCGCGCTGCTCGCCACGCTGTTCCACCTCACCCTGCTCGCACTGCCCCTGTTGCCGGAAGGCTGCGACCCGGAGGCGGATCCGGAACCTGCGCGGCCGTCAGAGGACACGGCCGCGACCGCAGCGCTCGAGCCCACCGAACAGATGCAGGTGGTGCAGCAGCTGCCGCCCGAAGCGCTGGAGCCGGAGCCGGCCGCGCTGAGCGCCGCGCCTGAGCCCCTGCCGGAGCTCGACCTCGCCGACCTGCCGCCGCTCGACGACGCCACCGGCCAGGCGATCGCCGCAGCCGCCGCGCGCGCACCAGCGAAGGCATCGCAGGATGGAGCGGGGGCGGATCGCGGCGGCGATGTCTCCACCGCCATCGCGAGCCCCGTCGCCCAAGCTGCCGAGGTCGCGCTGCGCGCCGGGTTGCCTGCGCAGCGTAGCGCGCAGGAGGTCGACGGCGAACTGCGCCAATGGCAAGAGGCGGTCGAGGTGCTCGATCGCGTCTTCTTCCGCCGTCTGTGGTTGCGTCAATGGAAGCCGCAGTACGCAGACCAGGTGACGGTGGGGCGGATCTGCGTCCGCGTCACCGTCGATCAGCACGAACGCATCACCGACTTCGCCATGATCAGCGGCACCGGGATCGCAGAGCTCGACGCACGCATCGAGCTCGCCTTCAAGGGCGCACGCAAGCCCTTCGGGCTCAGCCGTATCGACGGCGAAGCCAGCCGTCCGGTCTGGCTGACCCTCGAGTAGGCCCGGCAGACGAACGCAGACCCGGCAACAGTGCCGGTGGGCCTGCCCGCGGATCGGCCGGCTGCGGCGCGATCCCGGCTCAGACCACGATGTTGATGATCTTGCCCGGGACCGCGATCAGCTTGCGCACCGGACGACCGGCGATGAGCTCTTCGACCTTGGGGTGCGCGAGCACCGCGGACTCGAGCGCGGCGCCCTCCAGCCCGCTTGGCAGCGCGATGCGGCCGCGGACCTTGCCCTTGATCTGCACCGGATACTCCGTCTCTGCCACGACCAGCTCGCGCTCATCCCACTCCGGCCAGCTGGCCGTCGCGATATCGCCGTTGCCCAGGGCCGACCACAACTCGGCGCAGATATGCGGCGCCATCGGCGCGAGCAGCACCAGCAGCGTCTCCAGGGCCCGACGTCGCACCGCTGGCGCCTGTTCGGCGACCGCGTTGAGCAGGGTCATGCACTCGGCGATGGCGACGTTGAAGGAGAAGTCGTTCTCCATCGCCGCGGTCGCCTTCTTGACCGCGAGGTGGACCTGGCGCAGCAACCCGGCGTCTGCCCGATCCGCGAGATCGGCGACGCTCCCGGCGTAGGCACTCACCTGGGCCAGCTCCTCGCGCTGTTCCTGGACCTGGCTCCACAACCGACGCAGGAAGCGGTGGCAGCCGGCCAGCTGGGCGTCGTCCCACAGCAGGTCTTTCTCGGGCGGGGCGGCGAAGAGCGAGAACAGCCGCGCGGAATCCGCGCCGTAGCTGTCGATCAGCTTCTGCGGATCGACGCCGTTGTTCTTGCTCTTGCTCATCTTCTCGATCCGGCCGATGCTCACCGGCTGCCCGTCTCCACGCAATACGGCGCTGACCACCGCACCCTTCGCGTCGTGCTGGAGGTCGAGGTCGTCGGGATGGTACCAGGTGCGACCGCCACGTTCGTCCTCGCGGTAGAAGGTCGGCGCGACCACCATCCCCTGGCACAAGAGGCGGTCGAAGGGCTCGCGGACGCCGCTGTAGCCCATGTCGCAGAGCGCTTTCTGGAAGAACCGCGCGTAGAGCAGATGCATGCAGGCGTGCTCGATCCCGCCGATATACAGATCCACCGGCAGCCAGTGATCGACCCGCGCCCGGTCGAGCGGCGCCTCGCAGCCGGCGTCCTCACGTCGGTTGTCGTGGCAGGTGTAGCGCGCGAAATACCAGCTCGACTCCACGAAGGTGTCCATGGTATCGGTCTCGCGCCGCGCCGGCTCGCGCCCGGCCGCGGTCTGGATCTCCAACCGCGAACCGTCCGCCGCGTGCGTCGCCCAGCTCGGGTGCTTCTCCAACGGATTGCCGCGTCCGTCGATGGTCACGTCCTCGGGCAGGCTCACCGGCAGGTCCTGGCGGCGCACCGGGACCGCGCCCATGGTCTCGCCGTAGCAATAGGGGATCGGGTTGCCCCAGTAGCGCTGGCGGCTGATGCCCCAATCGCGATAGCGCCAGGTCACCCGGCCGCGCCCCTTCCCGGTGTCCTCGAGCCATGCGATCACCGCGGCGATGCCGTCATCGCTGCGCATCCCGTCGAAACGGTCGCTGCGGACCATCGTGCCGAGCCCGGTGAAGGCCTGCTCCATCGGCGCATCCGGATCGGCGCCGTCTTCGAGGATCACCCGCTTGATCGGCAATCCATGCGCGCTGGCGAAAGCGAAATCGCGCGTGTCGTGCGCAGGCACCGCCATCACCGCGCCGGTGCCGTAGTCGGCGAGCACGAAATTGGCGACGAAGACCGGCACCCGCTCACCGTTGACCGGGTTGATGCAACAGGCTCCGGTGAACACGCCTTTCTTGGGGCTGTTCTCACCGACCCGGTCCTCGGCGCTGACCGATTCGAGCTCCTTGCGCAGGGCCTCGACCGCCGGCCGCTGCGAGTCGGTGACGATGGTATCGACCAGCGGATGCTCCGGCGCCATCGACATGAAGGTCACGCCGAAGATCGTATCGGGCCGGGTGGTGAACACCTGGATCACCTCGGCGTGATCGGCGAGCGGGAAATCGATCTCGGCGCCGGTGCTGCGCCCGAGCCAGTCCTGCTGCTGCTTGCGCACCGCCTCGGGCCAGCGCGTGAGGCTGTCGAGCCCGTCGAGCAGCTCCTGGGCATAGGCGGTGGTGCGCAGGAACCACTGCGGCAATTCCTTCTGGATCACCGGCATCCCGGTACGCCAGCAACGGCCGTCGTGGACCTGCTCGTTGGCCAACACGCATTCCAGGCCGGTCGACCAGTTGACCAGCGAGGACTTGCGGTAGACCAGCCCCCGATCGACCAGATCGAGGAACAGCTGCTGCTCGCGGTGGGCATAGCCGGGATCGCTGGTGGCGAATTCGCGGTGCCAGTCGTAGCTGAATCCCATGCGCTTGAGCTGCCCGCGCATGTGATCGATGTTCTCGTAGGTCCACTTCGCCGGGTGCTCGCCGCGATCGATCGCCGCCTGCTCGGCCGGCAGACCGAAGGAGTCCCAGCCCATCGGATGCATGACGGTGAAGCCGCACAGACGCTTGTAGCGGGCGACCGCATCGCCGATCGAGTAGTTGCGCACGTGCCCCATGTGCAGCTTGCCCGAGGGATAGGGGAACATCTCGAGCACGTAGTAGCACTGCTCGCGCGGCAGGTCGTCGCGCGCGGCGAACACATCGTTCCCGGCCCACCGGGCCTGCCAGGTGGTCTCGATCGCCTGCGGATCGTACGCCGGTATCTCGCTCATTCCGCCCCCTCGTTGCGAGCGGGCAGCCTACGCCTGCCGCCGATGTGGCAAGCCCCGCTGGACATGCACCGGGTGCGACGAGCATCGCTCCCATGCCCGGACACCATGCCTCAGACTTCCCCGATCCCGCCCATCCGCGGCACACGGCGCTCTGGCACCGCGTTGCCGGCGAACTGCCGCGCGGCGAGCTCGCGCACGACGCTGCCCATATCCAACGCGTCTACCGCTGGGCCCTGCACCTGGCCGAGGAGGCCGGCGTCGACGAGGACCTCGCCGGCGCCGCCGCGCTGATCCACGATCTGGTGTTCATCCCCAAGAACCACCCCGACCGGCCGCTCGGCGGCGAACGCGCCGCCGCCGCCGCGCCGCCCCACCTGCGCCAGGCCGGTTACAACGCGGACGAGATCGCACAGCTGGTCGAGGCCGTACGCACCTGCTCCTGGTCACGCGCTCTGGCACCCACCGCCCAACTGGGCCGGCTGCTGCAAGACGCAGACCGCCTCGACGCGCTCGGGCTCATCGGGCTCGCCCGCACCATCGCCTGTCATCAGCATTTCGCCACCGCCGCCACCCCGGGCGCCTTCTATCATCCAACCGATCCGACCGGCGCGGACCCGCAACGACAACTCGACGACACCCGCTACGCCTTCGATCACCTCCGGGTCAAACTGCTCCGGCTCGCGGCACACATGCATCTACCCTCGGCCAGAGCCGAGGCGGATCGGCGCCATGCCTGGCTGCTCGCCGCGCTCGCAGAACTGGAGCGCGAGTTCGCAACCGGCAGCACCGGCGCTCAGCCGGCCGTGCGCCGACGATGACGCCGGGTGGTCGCCGTCGCCTGTTCCCGACTCCAGGCCGGCGGCATGTAGTACGTCTGCCCCGGACGTACCCGCATGCCAGGATACAGGCGCCGGAAGGACGCGTACTGCTCCAGCATCTCTCCCCGACTCAAGGGGCGAGCACCATTGAAAACGAAAGTGCTCCCCGTCATCGGATCGATAATAACGTTTTCATTTCGGCGACTACTCATAGTGAGTGCGAGTATGCACCTTACGGCGATGCGGCGCAACACCTTTCTGTCAAATTCGTCAGGGCTTTTGCAGAGCGGGCGCTGCCCCCCCCGCGGCTTCCTCGCTGGCGCTCGTTGCGCTCCGCCGGCCACAGGCCCCGTCATGGCGACTGCGCCTACCCCGCTGGTGTGGGCGGGCTGCGTGTGGCGTCGGGGGCCGGCGCCAGGCAACGATCGAGCACCTGTGCGGCCAGGGCGTTGGCGCGGGTGCACATCGTGGGATCGGCCAGTTGGGCGGGGTCCGCTTGGATCCATCTACCGGGCACCAGATCGCCCGCACAGTGGGTGCACATGCCGGCGATGGCCGCAGGGGTGACTTCGAGGTGGAACTGTAGGCCGAAGATCCGGTCAGCCCAGACGAAGCCCTGATTCGCGCAGGCGGCGCTGTGGGCCAACCGTACGGCGCCGGTCGGCAGCGCGAAGGTCTCGCCGTGCCAATGGAAGGCGGTGCAGCGCGGCGGCAGCCCCAGGGCCAGACCGGCCGGATCGGCAGCGAGCGTGAACCATCCGATCTCCGCTTCTGCCTGGCGCATGACCCGCGCACCGAGCGCGGCGGCCAGCAACTGCGCGCCGAGGCAGATGCCGAGGATCCGCCGCTGCGCCGCGATCTGCTCGCACAGGAATTCCAGTTCCAGGCCGAGCCACGGGTGCTCGGCCTGATCGCCCACCCCCATCGGGCCACCGAGCACCACCAGCCGATCGCCAGCCTCGGGCCGGGGCAACTCGCCGCGGTCGACACGCCAGGTCTGCAATGCGAACCCGCGCGCCGCCGCCCATTGCGCGATCATCGCAGGGCCTTCGAAGGGGACGTGCATCAGGCAATGAACGATCATCCCCCCCTCTCGCCGCGCAGCGTGCGCTTCAATCCAACCCGGTGGCGATGGCGTCGAGCAGGGTGGCATCGAGAATCTCGATCCGCGCTCCATGCACGGCGATGCATCCGCTCTGCTCGAGGCGCTTGAGCGTGCGACTGAGCGTTTCCGCCTTGGTGCCGAGCAGGTTCGCCAATACCGCCTTGGTCACATCGAGTTCCACCGCGCCGTTGCGCGCGGCGCTCATCAGATGGTGGGCCAGACGCGTGCGCACGTCCTTGAGCGCGAGGGCGTCGATCATCCCGACGAAATTACGAAGACGCCTGGCCAGCAGGGCGAGCATGTCGAGCAACAGCGCCGGATTGCCCTCGCTCAGCTGCACGAAGCGGTCGCGCGGGATCCACAGGCTGGCCACCGCACTCACGGCCACCGCTCCGGCGGGGTACCGACCGCCCTGGAACACCGGCACCTCGCCGATGAGCTCGCCGGGGCCGAAGATGTGCAGGATCTGCTCGCGCCCATCGGGCGACAGGCGCGCCACCCGCACGCTGCCCGTCTCGACCACGTGGAAGCCGGCTGCCGGGTCGTCCTGCCGGAACAGCGTCGCCCCGGCGGGGAAGTGCCGTGGGCCGATCATCCCGGCCAGGGCCGCGAGGTCGTCGGGGGGCAGCTCGCAGAGCATGCAGCCGCACTCGGCGAGACGTTCGGCGAGCTGGTCGGCGTCCATCGTCATCAGGCTAGAGCCCGCTGTCCGATCTGCCAGTGGTACCACAACCCGGCTTGACGCAGATCAAGGACGCCGGCGCCGCGGTGCGCCATGATCCCCACCATCGCACAGCCCGGGTGCTCGTGCACTGACACTTGACCCAGATCAAGGCCCCCGGAACCGCGACCGCTTAGCATACCACCATCACGAGCCCGAACGGGGAAGGAGCCGGCCATGAAGCGCACCATCATCGCGATCGACGCCGACAAGTGCAACGGATGCCGCCAGTGCGTGGACGCCTGCCACGAGGGCGCCATCCAGATGGTCGACGGCAAAGCCCGTCTGATCTCCGATATCTACTGCGACGGCCTGGGCGATTGCATCGGCGAGTGCCCTACCGGCGCGATCACCAAGGTCGAACGCGAAGCCGAAGCCTACGATCAGGCCGCGGTCGACCGCCACCTGCGCGAACAGGGCCACGAGCCCGCTCCCGCCGCCCATGGACCGCAGGCCCACAATGGCCCCTGCCATGGCGGATGTCCCGGCGCGGCCATGCGCCAGATGGCCCGCCCGGCCACGCCGTCGGCCCCGTCCCCAACGGCACAACCCGCGACGGACCAGCGGAGCCAGCTCGGACATTGGCCGGTTCAGCTGCGCCTGGTCCCGCCCAACGCCCCCTTCCTCGCGGGTGCCGACCTGCTGATCTGCGCCGATTGCGTGCCCTTTACCGTGCCCGACTTTCACGAGCGTTACCTCCGCGACCGGGTGGTGGTGACCGCCTGCCCCAAGCTCGATCCGGCCGAGATCAACGCCGCCCGTATCGAGGCGCTCATGCAGCACAGCGGTGTGCGCAGCGTGACCGTCCTGCGCATGGAGGTCCCCTGCTGTGGCGGCCTGGCCCAACAGACCATCGAGGCTTGGAAACATCACGCCCCGTCCATACCCTGCGCGGTCCACACCGTGGGCATCCAGGGCGGGATCGACAAGCAGACCATGGTCTGCGCCTGATCCCACTCCTTCGAACCTGCATTCCCCTTCTGAGAAAAGGAAGTTCCCCTATGTCCATGTTCTGCTACCAGTGCGAACAGACCGCGAAGAACACAGCCTGCACCGTCCACGGTGTATGCGGCAAGGACCCGCAGACTGCCGCGCTACAGGACCTGCTGGTGCACGCCACCAAGGGTATCGCCCAATACGCCGCCCGCGCTGCGGAGCTGGGCGTGCACGACCGGCTGGTCGACCGCGCGATCATCGAGAACCTCTTCGCGACGGTGACCAACGTCGACTTCGACCCCGCCCGGCTCGAGGAACACATCCGCGCGAGCGCCCGCTTCAAATCCAAGGCCAAGGCAGCCTACGAAGAAGCCGCCAGCGCCTCGGGCAAGCCGGTGCACAACCCCGACGGCCCCGCGATCTGGGAACCGGCACCTGATCGCGAGGGGCTGCTGGAGCAGGCGCACGCGGTGAGCATCGCCAAGGAGATCGATGCCGACGGCCCGACCGTCGCCGGCCTCAAGGAACTGATCACCTACGGCCTCAAGGGCGCTGCCGCCTACGCCGACCATGCCCGGGTGCTCGGCCACGAGGACGACGACATCTACACCCGCTTCGCCACCACCCTCGACTTCCTCACCCGCGAAGGTCACAGCAGCGAGGGCCTGCTCGCGACGGTGCTGGCGACCGGCAAGCTCAATCTCGATGTCATGGCCTTGCTCGACGCCGCCAATACCGGTGCCTACGGCACTCCGGAGCCCACCCGGGTGCGCACCACCCCGGTAGCCGGCAAGTGTATCCTGGTCTCGGGTCACGACCTCAAGGACCTCCAGCTGCTGCTCGAGCAGACCGAGGGCACCGGAATCAAGATCTACACCCACTCCGAGATGCTCCCGGCCCACGGCTATCCCGAGCTGAACAAATACGACCATCTGGTCGGCAACTACGGCGGCGCCTGGCAGGACCAGCAGAAGGAATTCCCCGAATTCCCCGGTGCGATCCTGTTCACCACCAACTGCATCCAGAAACCGGCGGTGACCTACCAGGAGCGCTTGTTCACCACCGGCCTGGTCGCCTGGCCCGACGTGCAGCACATCGGTGAGGACAAGGACTTCTCTCCGGTGATCGCGGCGGCCAAGGCTGCACCCGGTTTCGCAGAAGACGCACCGGAGCATTGGATCACCGTCGGTTTCGGCCACGGCGCGTTGATGCAGGTCGCCCCCGCGGTGATCGACGCGATCAAGGGTGGCGCGCTGCGTCACCTGTTCCTCATCGGCGGTTGCGACGGCGCCAAGACCGGCCGCAACTACTACACCGAGTTCGCCGAACAGGTGCCCGACGACTGCGCCATCCTCACCCTGGCTTGCGGCAAGTATCGCTTCAACAAGCTCGACTTCGGCAAGATCGGCGGCATCCCGCGCCTACTCGACGTCGGTCAGTGCAACGACAGCTACTCGGCGATCAAGGTCGCCGGTGCGTTGGCCGAAGCCTTCGAATGCGAGATCAACGAACTGCCGCTGTCGTTCATCGTCAGCTGGTTCGAGCAGAAAGCGGTCGCCATCCTGCTGACCCTGCTCTACCTCGGGGTCAAGGACATCCGCCTCGGTCCCACGCTGCCGGCCTTCATCACGCCCGAGGTGCTCGACCTGCTGGTCGAACACTATCAGATCAAGCCGATCGGCACCCCGGAAGAGGACCTGGCCGCGGCCCTCGCGGGCAAATAGCCCGATCCGGTCGCCCCGCCGCGCCCGGAATCCAGGCCGGGCGCGGCGGCCTCTGACGCCCCCTGCCTCCAGCGGAGCCTGCGCTATGGACCTCGTCAACGCCCTCACCGCCCCCACGATGGACAACCCGCATGGCGTGGCCGCTGCCCGCTTGTTCGATGGCGAACACGCCCAGGTGATCCATCTGACGCTCCAGCCCGGCGAAGCACTCAAGCTGCATGTGACCCCGGTCGATGTGGTCTTCTACGTCCTCACCGGCACCGGCGTGGTGACGATCGGCGACGAGGAGGAACGCGTGGAGGCCGACACCTGCATCCCCAGCCCGGCACGCGTTCCCCACCGTTGGCGCAACGACGCCGATAGACCGCTGCGGGTGCTGGTGGTCAAGACCCCGCGGCCCACGGAGGCGACCCGGCTGCTCTGAAACGGCCCCGTCAGCGCTGCATGCACCTGCGGCCCCGAAGGGGACCATGCTCCCCGACCAGCGCCGATCACGCCTCTCGGCTCAGTCGCGCACGAAGCACAACGGCGTATCGATGGCGCTCTGCGGATCGCGCCCGATCAACCGGCCACGATAATACTGGAAGCGGAACAGCTCGACCCTATGCGCACCGAGCAGCACGACCTCGCGCCCGTCGGGCTTCCACAGACAGCTGGTCTGCTCCGCGGCCGGCGTTGCTGATGCTCCCGCCAGCGTGCTGACGAGGAACCCCAGCCCAGAGGCTGCGTCACCTCGGGGCAGCGTCGTGGCGAACCGTAGGCTGCACCGCCCCCGCCGCAGGCAACGGAGGTGGAACCCCTCCGGCCGGGGCGGGTTGGATTGCGACGGGTGCAACCAGACCGGTCGCCAGGTGCCGATGATGGCGTCCCGTTCCACCGCTGGCACCGCGATCTGTTCGATCCGCTCGCGATCGGGCCCGAGGTCGTAGCCGAGCTCGATCAGCAAGCCCTCGGAGAGCGACTGCATGCATAGCGGCATCTGCGCGAAACGCTCCAGCGAGCCATCGCTGATCGCTGGCCATTCGTGGGCCATGATGCCTCCGGCGGCCAGGGCACTGATGCGATAGTCGGGATCGGAGAGCAAGGTCCGCAGGAAGGCGACCGCCTGTGCGTCTGCGCGCCCTGCGACCAGCGCCGTGGCCCGTGCGCGCAGATCGTAGCCCTGGGCCGCCACGCAGAGCCGCGCCACCTGCATGGCACACGCATCATCCCGGGCGAACACCGTCTCAAGGATCCCGGCCCGGACATCGCGCATGTCGTGCCAGGCCCGCAGGCCGAACGCGAGACCGAACTCCGACCCGCCCCATGAGCCCGGATCATCTTTCTGTTGTTCCGTGAAGCGCTCCCTGACCGCAGCGATGGCCGTGATCTGCCGGCGCAGCAGCTGTAACAAGCCCTCGCCGACCCCGGCATCTCTCGCATCGACCAGCGCGGCCACAATCGCGGGATCGGCCGGAATCGCTTCGAGGAAGGCGGTCGGCAGCGCTTCCATCCGTGCGAACACATGCACCGCGCGCTCGTAGCGCTCCTGCTCATCCTCCCCCGCCCGGTCGATGAACCCGAGGATCCCGGCCGGCGTACTGGGCACGGCGACGTTCTCGTAGATGGCACAGCGGTCATCGAGGAAACGAGCACGCAGCCGTTCGGCCGCCATCAGCCGCGAGGAAATCGCCCGCAGCCGCCCGATTTCAGTCTGCTCGCGTTCCAGTGCCTCGCGGCTGGTGGACAAATGCTGGCGCAGCTCACGCACCTCGACCACGTAGGCCTTCATCTGCTGCTCGAGCGCGGCCACCTGGTCCGTGGCCTCCTGGCAGGCGCCCAGCAGGGCGGTGGCAACCAGGATCGCCTGGGCGGGCGAAGAGCTGCGCCGGGCGCTCAGCCTGGCATCCATCTCGGTCTCCGAGCAAACACATCCGACATGCGCGGGCGTGCCTTTGCGCTGCGCATAGTACATGGCGCTGCGCCAGCTGTCCACCCCGGTTGATTCAGCAAGCGCAGCCCCCGGCTTGCAGGCCGATGGCGAACACGCATCGTCGCAGCCGGGCGAGCGAGCGCACAGCCGCGCCATGCCCGGAGCACCATGCAGCCGCAGGAACAGTTCGATGTCTCCTCTGCACGTCTGGTCGAGATCCGGGCCCAGCGCGACGGCGCCTGGATCGCGGGCCGCGCGGCCATCGAGCAGGGTCCGGACCACCTGATCGAACGCATGGTCTCGCTCGCCGGGGTGCTGCCGGGAGCGGCGATCGGCCGCTATTACGCATTGCGCCTGGAGTACACCCCACACCCGCGCTACGGCGACCAGTACAAAATACTGCGCGCCCGCCCGGCGATGCCGCTGACACGCACGGGCCTGGCCGCGTACATGAAGCACCACATCCGCGGCATCGGCCCCAGGCGGGCGGCGGCGTTGATCGACGCCTTCGGCGTGGACCTGCCCGCGGTGCTCGACGCGCCGGATGCAGCCGCGCGCGTAGCTGCACGCGTGCGCATCCCCCGCCGGGTGCTCGATGCCCTGCTCGAGGAATGGCGCGTGGTCCGCGACACCGCCGAACTCGAGATCGCCCTGCACGGCGCCGGCTGCTCGCCACGCCAGATCGCGCGCATGCACGACCGCTTCGGTCTCGCCCTGCCCACGGTGGCCAGTTCGCAGCCCTACCGCCTGATGGAGGTGCGCGGGCTCACCTTCCGGCATGCAGACGCCATCGCCCGCCACTTCGGCTGCGATGAGCGGGATCCCGCCCGCTGCCTCGCCGCCGTCGCCGAGGCGCTGCGGCAGGAGACCGCCCACGGCCACTGCTGGACCGACTGGCAGCAGGTCTGTCGCAGCGCGGCTGCGCTGGTCGACCTCGACCCGGACAGCCTCGCAGCGATCGTCACCGCCCTGCCGCCAGAGCAGACCTTCTTCATCCGCGACCGGTCCGATCGCACCTGGCTGCCGCATCTGCATGCGGCCCACCAGACCCTGGTCACGACAGTGGCCGCTCGCCAGCACCTCGTCCTGAATGCACCGGCAGCCCACACCGGCATCCCGCCGGTCGACGGTCTGACCCTGACCGGAGAACAGGAGGCAGCCGTCGCCGGCGTCCTCGGCCACGCCATCGCCGTGCTCACCGGCGGCCCCGGCACCGGCAAGACCACCGTTGTGCGCAGCATCATCAACGCCTTCGCCGCACGCTTCACCGATCCGCGGATCCGTCTCGCCGCACCCACCGGCAAGGCGGCCAAGCGGATGAGCGAGAGCTGCGGGTGCGAAGCGACCACCGTCCATCGTCTGCTCGAATGGCAGCAAGACGGCCCCAAGCGCGATGCCGACAACCCCGTGCCTGCGGACCTGGTGATCATCGACGAAGCCTCGATGCTCGACCACGAACTCGCCGCCCAGCTCCTGCGCGCGCTCAGCGACGCCTGCCGCGTGGTCTTCGTCGGCGATATCGACCAGCTGCCGCCGGTCGGCCCGGGCCAGTTCCTGGCCGACGTCATCGCCGCAGGCGTGGCCACCTACCGCCTGAGCGTGGTCCAACGCCAGGCGCAGACCTCGCTCATCGTCGCCGCCGCCGCGGCGATCAAGCAGGGCCGCTTCCCCGCCTTCGCCGATCGCCCCGGGCGCGACCTCTACCTGCTCGGCGATCTCACCCGCCCCGCGATCCGCGAGCACATCCTCAACTATGTGCGCAGCGACATCCCCCGCCGCACCGGCATCGCGACCCACGAGATCCGCGTGCTCATCCCCCAGTACCGTGGCGATTGCGGCATCGATGCGATCAATGCCCTGCTCCAGGACGCCCTCAACCCCCCTGCGGACGACCGGCCCGAGATCCCCATCGGGCGCGACGCCCGGGCGCGGGTCGGCGACCGTCTGCTGTGGCAGAGCAACCTGCCCGAGCTCGGTCTGGTCAACGGCACCGAGTTGACCCTCGAGGCACTGATCGAGCACGCAGGCGAGCGCAAGGCGCGCATCCGCGACGACGACGGCCGGGTGCAGGACATCGCCGTCCACCAGCTCGACGTCCGCCTCGCCTACGCCCTCTCGATCCACAAGGCCCAGGGCAGCGAGTATCCCGCCTGCATCGTGGTCATCGACCCCGCTGGCGGTGCCCTGCTCAACCGCCGTCTGGTCTACACCGCCCTCACCCGCGCCCGACGCCTCTGCGTCATCCTCGGCCAGCGTACCACCCTCGCCCGCGCCATCAGCAACGACCGCGACGAGGCGCGCCGCAGCGGCCTGGCCGACGACCTGCGCCGACTCGCCGCCGATCAAACACAGACCACCGCGCCCGATCGCCTCGCCGCAGCCGCCGACCACCTCCGCGAACGCTACGCAGCCCCCGGCCCCTCGGGCGACGACCTGCCCCCAAACGCCGCCGGTCCGCGCTGCCCCGCCGATTGGGACCGCATCGAAGCAGACCTGAACGAGCAGGACCAGGCCGACGACCGGCCGACAGACCCCGGCAGGTGACCCCCTGCGCGATCGGATGAACGCAACCCAGCGTGCCGTACCCAACCCCGTTCCACGGCCTTCGACCGATCGTCGTCATGGCGACCCATGGGGTCGCACTCCCAGGCTCTTTCGCACACTCTTTCCCAGGTCAGATGCGCCATGGCCAGGACTCCGGGGTTTGTGCCAAACCGGCTTTGACCGGGTTGCTGTCAATGTAATCACATGCGGCCTGGAAATGCCGTTCGTCACGAATGTAGCGATCCCAGTAATCCGGCATCCACAAAGGTCCTGATCTGGCGAGGGCGCGATTGATCAGTCGGGCTGACTGGGATTTCCAGCGAGTCACCAATCCCCGGGCCTCCAAGGCCTCTGAAGGCAGGACATGACCAGCATGAACGCATCCTTGTGTCAAATAGACCCACCGGGTTCTGCGCAGCAGTAGTCTGTCCTCGGATGTCAGGCCAGCTCGATGAGGGCCGGCTCGAAGTGGTCCTCGATGGTGGGCAGATTGCCAGTGCGGCACAGGGCGCAGGCGAAGAGGTCGGCCTGGACATCGTCGCCGGTGACGTGGCGATGGGTGGGGCGGGTGAGGGTGGCGGGCATAGGGAGATCCTTTCTGGGATCAGGGATTGGTGGGATATTCGTTCCAGCCGAGATCGTCGTAGAGCCGGTTGCGCACCGTGCGCAGGGCTACGACCTGGGGATCGGCGGGAGAGCGGTGTTCGAGATCGTTCTCGACCTGGAAGATGGCTTCGGCGAGGAGGGCGCGGCGGTGAGGGTTGAGCGGCTGGAATTCGCCGCCCATCTGCCGGTAGGCTGCACGGACCCGGCGACGCCATGCAGGGGCGAGCGGGACCAGGGTCTGGCGGACGCTGCGGGTGCTCTTGACCCTGCGAATCCGCATGGTTGGCGGGGATGGATTCGGCAGGGCACCCTGGATAGGGACTGCGGGGATTGGGCTGGTGAACGATGCGATTTCGCATGGTTCTGGCAGGACAGCGGTGGTCATGCTGCGCCTCCTGTGGTGCAAGGGGTGACCGCGAGCCGTGCGCTGCTGTGGGTGGCGGACTTCCTTCTCCCGCTACCTGAAATGGCAGCGAGCCGGGCCTCAGTGCTGAACGCTCTTGCCGTGATCGCCGGATCACGAACCCGATGAGTCGCTGTCTGCGGGGCTGCGCTGATGTCCCCTGGCCGCCGAAACCGGGCTCCATGTGACCAAGGAGATGCCCATGGCCACACCCGTATCCGATTTCACCGACGCCGCCCGCGACTGCGCCGGACTCCTCACCCTGCTGCACCGCGCCTTGGCGGACCACGTTGCCACCTACGGCAGCGATCCCGATTGAGCGGCGGCGGGCGACCTGATGAGCCTGCGTCACCGCCTGTACGAGGCGTTGATTCCGACGCGCAACTGCCTGAGCGAGGGCGAGGCCCTGGCCGAGATCGACATCCTGGTCCGGCAGATCCGGCCGGCGCGGGTCTGAAGGGAGACCACGCTGGCGACGAAGAAGACCAACCCATCCCGCAAACGCCCGGCGGCGAAGGTCGTCCGGCTCTCCGGCCTGGATGCCGCCGCGCAGATCCTGGTCGAGGCCGGGAAGCCGATGAACGCGGGCCAGATCGTCGAGACGGCCCTGGCAGCCGGGCTGTGGACGACCAGCGGCAAGACCCCGGCTGCGACAATCTACGCGGCGATGTTGCGGGAGATCGCGGCGAAGGGTGCGGGCTCGCGCTTCCGCAAGGTGAGACGGGGGCTGTTCGCGGCGGGGTGATCGGCGGTTGCCGATCTGGCCGGACGTGTTACATTGTCTTACATGAGTACCTTGACCGTCCGTGTTCCCGACGACCTCAAGCGTGATCTGGTCCGGCTGAGCAAGCAGCGGGGCCTGAGTGCGGGGGATCTCGTCCGGGAGTCCCTGCAGCGCTATCTGGCCGTGAGCCGCTTCCGCGCTCTGCGCGAGGAGGTTGTGCCTGCTGCCGAGGCTGCCGGCTTCCTGACCGATGAGGATGTGTTCAAGGCCATCTCGTGAGGGTGGTCCTGGATGCGAATGTGCTCCTGGCTGGCTTCGCCACGCATGGTCTGTGCGAGGCGCTGGTGGCCGTGGTGCTGGAGTCGCACCACCTGATCCTGTCGGAGCATCTGCTGGGTGAGGTCCGCCGGCATCTGACCGGGAAGTTCCGCGTGCCTGAAGAGCGGGCCGCAGAGATCGTTGCCTTCCTGCGCGAGCAGGCGGAACTGGTCGAACCGGCGGCGGTGCCACGCAAGGCCTGCCGGGATCGCGACGACCTGCCGGTGCTGGGCACGGCCCTGGCCGGACAGGCGAGCCTGCTGGTGACGGGCGACCAGGACTTGCTGACCCTCGGCGAGCATGGCGGGGTGCCGATCGTGACCTCGCGTGCGGCCTACGAGCGGTTGCGGTAGCGGTCGCCCCCTGTCGTCCAGGCAGCGATTGAGGCAGCGAATCCCCCAGGGGCACCCCGACCTGGGCCCTGACGGATCGCGCCCGGCAAACGCACATCTGACGCCATTCTGGCACCCTGGCGCGGTCGCTGCCGACCGCCCGAATCCCGCTGTTTCGCGGCCCCGATTCGGCCAGGGGTATCCTGGCATGGGTCCGGCGGTGAACCTCGCTGAACCATGCGGAATCGCGGGGTCCTGGCACCCTGGCGGCGATCCTGACGCTCATACCTTCCTCCCGGCGATCCGCCGCCGGGCCGAGGCGACCAGCGCCCGGTCCCCGGCGGGGCTGATGCCCAGGCTGGCGGCGATCCGCTCCCCGCTCTCGCCCCGTACCCGTCCGGCGAGGGCCTCGCGCTCGCGCCAGGAGAGGCGTGGGGCGCGGCGATGGGTCAGGAGGGCGATGGCCTCGCGGGCCTGGACGCTCAGGGCGACCGGCCTGGACGCCTGGGGCCAACGGCGCCCGGCATAGCCGATGCGCCCCAGCACCCCCTGCACCCCGCTGGGACTGGCGGCGACCATCCCGGCGATGGCCCGGACCCTGGCCCCAGCCCGCCGCAGGGCAGCGATCCGGCAGGCCAGCGGGGCCAGGAAGCGGCTTGTGCGCAACGGGACGGGGTAGTGTCCGGTCTGTAAGGAATTGTTCTGGCAATGGGTTACGGCATGTTCCCGGCGAGATTCGGACTCACGCAAGCAAGTCTCTGTCCTACCGCATCTGATCACGGATCACAACGACAACACCTGGCCCTGGACCGATTACGCACGCGATCCGGCAGAGCTCGGCATGGTGGCCGTCAGCGGGAACGAGTTCTCCAGCGGCCACCATCGCAACGCCCTGTTCGCGCAGATCGACGGCAACCCGGGCGGAGACGAAGCCGCCACCATCGCCCAGGTCGCGGAAGCCGGCGGGCTGGTGCAGCTCAATCACCCGGGTCGATACTCCAAGGGCACGAGCTGGTATACCGAACTGCTGGTCGACCATCCATGCATCGTGAGCCTTGAGGTCTACAACCAGGGCGACAGGTACCCGGATGATCGCTCGCTTTGGGACGACATCCTGA
This sequence comes from uncultured candidatus Brocadiaceae bacterium, assembly GCA_964612995.1. Lineage (GTDB taxonomy): Bacteria > Planctomycetota > UBA11346 > UBA11346 > UBA11346 > SLQH01. Next base: position 48,440 of record CAZTGE010000010.1, read on the forward strand.
CCGAAACCATGCCGGAACGCCCAGTGTGGGGCACGTCGAATGACGACATGCATCGTGCTTCCCATCTGTTCCATAACTACAACGTCTTCTACGTGACCGAGCTGTCTGAATCCGCGCTCCGCGTGGCCATGACACAGGGCCGTTCCAGCCTGAGCTACGAGCCCGGAGGAAGCGGTGACGCCCTGGCCCCGCGTATCGACAGCATCGTTGTCGATGGCGCGTCGATCACGATCAACGCGGTAGGGTGCGACAGCATAACCTGGATTGCAAGCAGGCGGGAAGTGGCGACCGGGGCCGTCGTCGATGTCGATGCCCTGGTACAGGCCGGGCACGTCAGCACCTACCTGCGCGCTCGTCTGGACGGACCGAACGGAGTCACCTGCACGCAGCCTTTTGGCATATTGCCCGAGGCCTCCCGCACGATTGTGATGGAGAACCTGGAGGGGTCATGGATCTGGGATTGCACACCGTCGGGAGAGCGCTCGGAGACGGACACCACGACGGTTTTCAGTGGACTGGATGGCACGAGATCCCATGTGCTCAGCCAGCGTGCCGAGTTCAACGGTTGACCGGTCGACTGCGTGTTGGCGGGTCAAAGAGGCCAACGGGGGTCAAGAGGCCACAGAGGCCAACAGGCCAACGGGGGTCAGGCACAGAGGCCAACGGGGGTCAGGCACCGATACGGGTCAAGGCCAACGGGGGTCAGGCACCGATACGAGGCCAGGCACCGATACGAGGCCAGGCACCGATACGAGGCCAAACAAGAGGCCAGAGGCCAACGGGGGTAGAGGCCAACGGGGGTCAGGCACAGGCCAACGCAGGCCAACGGGGGTCCGCAGGCCAACGGGGGTCAGGCACGGATAGGCCGGCACGGATAGGCCAACTGGGGTCAGGCCAACTGGGGTCAGGCACGGTTCTGCTCCGGCGCAGGAGTCTTTGCAGCCTCCATCGCGATCTGAAGACGGACCGGTTGATCCAGTGAGGCAGGGGACCCGGCGGCTGCTCATCCCTGAAAACGAAACGAAGGGGGTGACGGGAGAGCCGCAGCGCAACATCAGCGGGGCAGGCAGCCATGACAATCACCGCCGTCGGCAAGGCAGAGTGGCGGTGGTGTCCTCCGCTCTCGCTCCGGGTGCTGCCCGGTCAGCAGACCCCTGCCCTGCGCGATGGCGCCATGAAGAGCGCGCAGCGCTGTTGCAGCCAGCGCTTGGAGCGGCGCTGCGCTTCGCGCCTCAAGGCGTCGAGGCCACCCAGGGCCGTGCCAAGGAGGCTGCGCGGCCGCCCCTGCGTCGCCAGCCAAGTGGCGGGATCGAGGTCGGGGGCGATGCGGGAGAGGATCTGCGGCAGTTCAGCAGGGATCGCCCCCCGCTTGCCCGCACGCACCCCGCGACCGGTGCAATCCACCAGCTCGAGGTAGGCGGCCAGGCTCAGACCGGGATCGCCAGCCTGCGTGCTGGTCATCTCCGGGACCGGAACGAGCCAGTCCACCCGATCGGGCGCGTCACGGGTGGCGATGCGCAGCGCGACGGAGGTGTGCGCGCTGGACTCCGGCGTGAGCGCCAGCTGGGCCCGGATGGGATTGAGGTCGACGTACGCCATACAGGTGACGATCGCGGCCTTGTCCAGCAACGGCTTCGAACTGAAGCGCCCCTCCCAGAACGCGCCGGTGCAGTCGTCTTCCCGGTTGGCCTGGCGACTGAGCGGCTCCCTGAGCTCCTTCATGAACCAGCTCAGGCTGCCGAGACGCTCCCGCCAGCGCGCGACGAAGTCCGCATCCTGCGCAAGGACATCGATTTGAGCGTGGTCTGGTGCAACTGTCGGATCATCAACGGGATCGACGTTTCTGCGGACGTGCCACCAGGCCCTGACCACCTCCGCGGCCGACCATGTCGACGTCTGCTGCGGACGTGGCCGGACCACAAGATGGGCATGGTTGGAAAGCAACGCGAAGCCGCCAACCTCGACCGCAAAGCACCGCGCCAGCAGACGCAGACGGCGCTCGAGCCACTCCTTGCGGTGCTCGTAACCATCGCCGCAGAGGAAGGCCCGGCGGACGCACCGCGACACGCAGTGCAGCCAAGGTGGATCGGCAGGGTCGAACTGGTGACAGCGGGGGATGCGCATGCAACGATACTAGCACCG
>CAZTGE010000011.1:0-49395 GCA_964612995.1 uncultured candidatus Brocadiaceae bacterium
CGGTGTGGCGGACGCGGTAGGCCAGGCTGCCATCGGTCGCCGGCGCGGTGGCCGGGATGGCGGTGACGCTGCCATCGGCGGCGACGGTCAGGTGATCCGGGCCGTTGGTGCCGTAGGCGACGGTGTCGGTGGTGCGCCCGGCGGTGTCGTGCCAGGTGGCGCTGTAGTCGATCCGGGCGGTGGCCGGGGTCAGGGCGCCGGTGGCGGTGGCGCCTTCGGTGCGCTGGTAGCTGGCGGTAGCGAGAGCCCGACCAGCCGGGTCGTAGAGCGTGCGCTCCTGTGAGACGATCGTATCACCGCTGAGATCCAGGGCGGCGGCGAAATCTGTCGGCGACTCGCCCTGATCAACGCCCTGGAAGCTGGCAAGCTGCCAGCCGGCGCCGTTGTAGCGGGTCTTGGTCAGCAGACCGTCGGGGCCGGCGACCTTCACCACCCGCCCCATGCGATCATGCCATCGGCGCGTGATGCGTTCTGCGAGCACGCTGCCCGTCTGGTCGTCGATGGCGAAGGCGCTCTGGGTATAGCTCCGCCCGGCGGGATCATAGCCGGTCGCCGACATGGCCACGAGGTCGGCGTGACTGTAGGAAGCTGTACCGATCCCGGCGGTCGGCGGCAGAGTGCCGATATCGGTCCCGAATGGGCGTGATGGTGCGCGGAGTTTCTGGGAAGGGGGCGCTGCCCCCCGGCTCAGCGGCTGGCGCGGCGGACCTCCTCGCCGAGGATCGCCATCCCGCGTTCGATGCGCGCGGGATCCTGGCAGTAGCTGATGCGCAGGCAACGCGACCGGTGCAGCCAGTCGCCTTCGAGTCCGGCGAAGAAATAGTGGCCGGGAACCACGATCACCCCGCGGCGCTTGAGCCGCTCATAGAGCTCGTGATCGCTGATGCGCAACTCCGGAAGCCAGAGCCAGAGGAAGAAGGCCCCCTGCGGCTCGTGCACCCGGTATGGCAGACCGGCGAGCGCGGCGTCGAGGCTGGCGAGGGCGTGCTCGCAGCGTTGGCGGTAATACGGGCGGACCACCTCGCGCACCAGACGATCGATGGTCCCATCGGCGAACAGCGGGGCGGTGATCGCCTGCCCCACCGTCCCGTTGGCCAGCCCGACCACCGCGTTCATCCGCGACAGCCGCTCGATCACCGCCTCGCTGGCGACGATGATGCCGGTGCGGGTGTTGGGCAGACCGACCTTCGACAGGCTGAAGCTGTAGACGATGTGTTCGGCGAAGGCCGGCAGGCGGTGCTCGCCGAACACCACCCCGGGAAAGGGCAGGCCGTAGGCGTTGTCGAGATACAGCAGGCTGCCGCGCGCGCGGCACAGCTTGCTGAGCCGGTCGACCTCCGCATCCCCCAGCACGTTGGCGCTGGGATTGGTCGGGCGTGAACAGGCGATCGCCGCCACCGGGCCCTGGGCTTCGATTGCAGCGAAATCGCAGCGGTATTCGAAGCGATGCTCGTGGTGGGTCTCGATCAGCGGCCGCGGCGCGACGAAGTGCCCCGCGTGCAGCTGGTCGGCGTAGCCGATGTACTCCGGAACCAGCGGGAAACCGATCGGCCGCTGCGCCGAGGCCAGGGCGTTGAACAGCAGGAAGGCGCCGGTCTGCGAGCCGGGGGTGATCGCGACGTTGCGCTCGCTGATCGGCCAGCCCTGGGTCTGGGCGAAATACGCCGCGATGGTCTCGAGGAAGCCGGCGTTACCGCGGGGGGTGTCGTAATCGCCGAGCATCGCAGCCAGCTGCACCGGGTCGGCGCAGATGCTGCCCAGGCGTTGCCGCCACACCGCTTCGACCGCGGCGATGTGGGCGGGATTCCCGCCGCCCATCATCACCAGGTCCTCGCCGCCGCGCGCGAGCGCATCGCCGAGATCCTCCATCAGTTCGTTGATGCCGCTGGGGCCACCCAGACGCTGCGCGAATTCCGACCACTGGATATCCATGCATGCATGCTCCTCCCGCCAGCGCCGGCGCAAGCCGGAACAGCGCTGACAAGGATCGGCCGATCGATCCGCCGGGCTCGCCACCGGCGTTGCGCTGATCGGCATGTACACGGTCGCCGCCCCGAGCGACCGATCCTTGCTCCGGGCCGGCCCCGGGTATCATGCCTTCATGTCAATATTGACCCCGGTCGAGATGCTCGCTCCCGCCGGCCCGCTCTCCGGCCGGCTCGACGGCTACGAGTCGCGGCCGCAGCAGCTGGAGATGGCACGGCTGGTCGCCGACACGCTGGAAGCCGGGGAGCACCTGATCGTCGAGGCACCGACCGGGGTCGGCAAGAGCCTCGCCTACCTCATCCCCTGCGCCGCACATGCCCTGGCCACCGGCGACAAGGTGGTCGTCTCGACCGCCACCATCGCGTTGCAGGAACAGTTGATCGACAAGGACCTGCCGCTGGTCGAGCAGCTGATGCCCGAGCTCAAACCGGTCCTGGTCAAGGGGCGACAGAACTACCTCTGCCGGCGGCGGCTCGAGTTCGCCCATTCCGGCCAACAGGCGCTGTTCGAGAACCGCGAGGAGATCCGCGATTTCGAGGAGATCCGCGAGTGGGCCGCGCAGACCACCACCGGCGATCGCGCCGACATGCCGCACGAGCCGCCGAACGCGATCTGGCGCAAGGTCCAATCCGACAAGCACAGTTGCCGTGGACGCCGGTGCGAACGCCACCACGAGTGCTTCTTCCGTCGCGCCCGGAACCGGATCGAAGACGCGCACCTGCTGGTGGTCAACCATCACCTGTATTTCTCCGATCTCGCGCTGCGCGACGAGCACGCCTCGATCCTCCCCGCGCATCCGGTGGTGGTGTTCGACGAGGCCCACGCGCTCGAGGACATCGCCACCGACCACCTCGGCGTCTCGATCACCGAAGCCCAGGTCCGCTACTTCTGCGAGAGCCTGTGGAACGAACGCAGCGCCAAGGGCCTGCTGGCCAACCCGGAACTCGCGCCAGCGCGCGAGGTGGTCGCCGCGGTCCAGGCGGCCAATCAGGACTTCTGGCGCGAGGTCGCAGTCTACGCGCACCGGCACGGTGAGAGTCTGGTCCGGGTCACCCCCGAGGTGACCTTCCCGCCGGAGCTGGCCGCAGAGCTGACCCGCCTGATGCGCACCCTCACCGATTTCCGCGCCCGCGCGGGCGACGAGGACAGCTCGCAGGAGTTGCGCGCCCAGGCCGACCGCGCCGCCGAGCTCGCCGGCGCCCTGGTCCACCTCGCCAAACGCGATCTCGACGACCACGTGTTCTACGCCAACGTCCCGATCGGCCGCGGATCCTGTTCGCTCAGCGCCCATCCCCTGAGCGTGGCCGACCCCCTGCGCGAGCTGCTGTTCGAGCCGACCCGCACCGTGATCCTGACCTCCGCCACCCTGGCCGCGGACGACTCCGATCGCTTCCTGTTCCTGCGCCGGCGCCTGGGCATCGACGGCGGGACGGCCAGGCGCCTGGACAGCCCCTTCGACTTCGCGCGCCAGGCGCGGCTGCTGGTCAACACCACCGCGCTCGACCCCAACGGGCCGCCTTACGAACGCGCCCTGGCCCAGTGGCTGGGCGATTTCCTCGACGACGCCAGCGGCGGAACCTTCGTCCTGTTCACCAGCTACCGACAGCTGGGGGCGGTGCACGATCTGCTGCGCGGCCGTCTCGACCGCGCCAACCGGTTCGTGTTCCGCCAGGGCGACCGGATGACCCGGCGTCAGATGCTCGACATGTTCAAACGGGTCTCGGACGGCGTGCTCTTCGGTACCACCAGCTTCTGGGAAGGGGTCGACGTCCGCGGCGACGCGCTCAAGAACGTGGTCATCTGCAAGCTGCCCTTCGAGATGCCGACCCACCCCCTGGTCGAAGCGCGGATGCAGAAGATCAAGGCCGCGGGCGGCAATCCCTTCATGGAACGCACGGTGCCCGAGGCGATCCTCCGCCTCAAACAAGGCGTGGGCCGCCTGATCCGCACCACCAGCGATACCGGCACCATCGTCATCTGCGACCACCGGGTGCTGACCAAGCGCTACGGACGCTACTTCATCCGCGCCCTGCCGCCGATGCCGCTCGAGCAGTTCGCCCTGTAATCGACCATCGGCGAGCACACGCTCCATCAAAGCCCCGCCAGCCCGGTGGACTGGCGGCAAAGCACCAGGAACCCGGTCGTCATTGCCCCTCGGTCGTCATTGCCCTTGGCCCCGATGACGACGGATCCCGCAAACAGCAAAGCGCCCATCCGCAGGGCCCGGTGCCCGGCCAGGCCTGGCCGGGCACCGGCCGACAGAGGACCGATCTTCGACGAAATCAGCTCGCAGGGGCGCCGGAAACGCCAGCGCAGCTGGCGAGTGACGGCCGGGGCCGTAGAGGGCGGAGCCGGCATCGCGAAGCGATAGCAGGCCCCGGTCAGGCCTGCGGCCGGCGGAGCGCGACAAGCGGCAGCAAAGCCGAGAGAGGGCAGCGCCCCCTCTGCGGAAGAGCTCGTGCTTGACCCCCGATGAGGGACCCGTCAGGGCGACTGACCACCAAGCCCGCAACTCGGCTGGTCATCACCGCTACCGGGTCGCGGCCCGTCGCGTTCGCACCCGGCGCCGGACGGGGGGCCGAGCAGGACCCGGGCGCGGGCCGTGGCGCCGTGACGCAAGGCATGGGCCGCCGTGGCGTGCAGGCGGGCGAATCGCAGTAGCTCACAGCCACAGCGGCGGCAGGTCGCGGCCGGACCCTCATGCCGCGCATGGCAGACGGGGCAGGACCAGTCGAAGGGCTCGTCAGGGCGCGGCACGGGTCACTCCAGGAAATACAGCAGGTCGACCAACTGCTGGTGGGCGCCGGCCTCCCTGGCCGTCACTGCGGCGAGCGTTTGCTGGAGTTCCTCCCGGTCGGGGCCGTCCAGGCCATCGCTGGCCAGCAAGTCCTGCGCCCGTACAATCGCATCATCGTCTGCGACCTCGACGGCGGGCGCGGCTACGCGGTCGAGGCTGACCACATCTGCGCCGGTCGCGGCGTCCGTCTGGTCGTCCACGGTGAGCGCGGACGCCGGCGGAGCGAAGTCGGTGTCGTCGGCGGCGAGGACCACCGCAGCGTCGTCCAGCCGCACGGCCGGGATCTCGCCCAGCTCGATCCGGCGGATACCGTCGTCACCGCGCTCGATCACCCGTTCCACGCTTACGCCCGAACCGAGATGCTCCACGCTCACGCGCAAAAGGCCCGAACGATCGAGGTCGAAACGGAAGTGGATCTCCATCTGCAGGCTGTCGCCGAGGCCGGTGACCTCGAACCGGCCCAACAGGTGGTTCGCGCCCGGGTCGGGGCTCTCTCCCTGCAGTACGTCCACCTCGATCCGTTCCTGGAGGGGGCTCATCTTGTAGAAGGTATGGGACCCGGCGCACGGCAACGGCGTATTGCGTCGCACGAGGATGTGGTTCCTGAGACGATCGCCTATCGACAACACCTTTGTGCCCAAGGAATGCGGGGTGATATCGACCATCTCGGCGCCCACCGATACGCCGGCCAGCGCCGCGGCCTCGATGGCGGCGCCGCGGGCGACCACCCGATCGGGGTCGAGCCAGCCCTGCGGTTCGATCCCGAGTCGCTCGCGCAGCAATTCGGCCACCAGGGGCATCCGGGTCGTGCCGCCGACCAGGATGACGCGCGCCAGATCGCTCGGGGCGCAGGAGGCATCGCTCAGCGCCATGTCGACCGAGGCGAGGGTGCGCTCGATCAGGGGCGCCGCCAGAGCCTCGAACTCGTGGCGTTCGAGGCGATGGTCGAGGTGGAGATCGATGCCGTCGCGCACAGCGATGTACTCGCCGCGCACCTGCGCGACCCCGTCGGTCGACAGCTGGATCTTGGCCGCCTCAGCGGCCTGCAGCACCCGCAGCGAGGCGCAGCGATCCTCCATCAGGTCGATCCCGTGCTCCTGCGCGAAGGCGTCGGCGGCACGCCGGGCAACGAGTTGGTCCAGGTCGTGTCCACCCAGACGCGTATCGCCATGGCTGGCCAACACCTCCATCACGTCTTCGCTGCAGTCGACCACCGAGACGTCGAAGGTACCGCCGCCGAGGTCGTAGATCAGCCAGCGTTCGCGCCGACGCTGGCCCATGGCGTAGGCCGCCGCGGCAGCAGTGGGCTCGTTGAGCAGGCGCAGCACCTCGAGTCCGGCCAGCTCGGCGGCCTGCTGGGTATCCTCGCGCGCACGCTCGTCGAAGAAGGCGGGCACGGTGATGACCGCTCGAGAGACCTCCTCGCCGAGATGGGCCTCGGCCGCAGCTTTGAGGTAGGCGAGGATCCGGCTCGAAACCATCGCCGGCGACCACACGCGTCCGCCCAGCTCAAGGCTCTGCCCGGTGCCCATCTGACGCTTCACCCAGCGCACGGTGCGCTCCGGCGCCAGCAGCTCTCCATTGACGGCGCTTTGCCCGACCAGGGCTTGGCCTGCGTCGTCGACGGAGACCACCGATGGTACCAGCGGCGAGCCGTCCACACTCAGCACGAGCGGATGGGCGTCGGCCAGGACGCTGACCTCCGAGTTCGTGGTTCCCAGATCGATCCCGACGACGTTCATCCATCGACTCCTGACTGCGACTGCGCACGAGCGACGGCCACCTCGGCCGCCCGCACGACCGTTTCTCCGCTGCGATAGCCACGGCGCAACAACCCGACGATCCGCCCCTCCTCGCCGGGCTCCAGCTTCACAGCGCGGTGGCAGGCCGGGTCGAAGACGTCGCCGGCTCGCGGCTCGATAGCCGTGAGGTGCGCGGCGTCGAGGGCGTCGCGCATCCGCTCGACCACGAGGCGGCCCCCCTCCTCCTGCGCGCGCATGATCTCACCGACCCGTTCGCGCCAGGGCGTGCGCGAAGCGAACCAGCGCCGACGCGGCGGCAAGGCGAGCGCAACGGCGTCGCTGGCGCGCGCGAGGCCACCGGCCAGGCGCTCCACCGCATCGGCCAGCGCGAGCAGAGCCCGCTGCGATCCGGCGCTCGCGCCAGCAGCAGGCGCATCGGCCGGGTCGACCTGACGTTCAGCCACCGCGGCCAGACGTTGGAGCTCGCGGTTCTGTCGTCGCACCTCCATCGCCAGCCGCTCCTGCGCCAGCAGGAAATCGTGCAGACCGGGCAGCTCGCACGCCGCCCACTGAGCGCAGAGCTCGTCAGACCAGCCGGACGGATCGGAGCCCAGCGCCGCCGCGTCATCTGCTCGCTCCTCGCTCACGCTGGTTCCCCCAGTTCCCAATCGCTCAGGGAGGCGAGTTCCTGGACCAACGGCGCGATCTCTGGCGCCGCGCTCCCGGTCGCTCGCGGGATGCCGATGGGTACCGCCGGGCAGACCCAGCGATACCGGCGGCGGTCCGCGGCATGACGGATGGCAGCGTATGCGGCGTTGACAGCGGCATCGGCTCGACCGGCGCGTACGCAAGCGTGATAGGCCTCGCGGATGCTTTCATCATCGTCCTCGTGGGCGTCCAGTCCCAGGACAGCGAAGGCGTGTCGCGCCATGACTCAGCTCCTCGTCGCAAGTGTGCGCAGCGATTGCGGCGATATGGTGATGAGCTCCCGCCACATGAAATGCTGCTGCACCGCGGAGTTGAACATCGTGGCCTCCGTGATCAGGGCCGTGACCAGATCGGCGAGCAGGAGGACCTGATCGGAATCGAGTGTTTCGGCCAGCTCCTCGATCATGGACGCACTGACCTCGCCTGCGCACATCACGACCATGCCTGAGAGCAATACCGCCAAAGTCAACCGCTCGTCCTGCTGCAGGCCCGTCCAGAACGCCGGCACTACGACGAGCGCGTCTTTCTCTATCTCCGCCAAAACGCCCGCGACGCCATCCTCGCCCTCTTCATCCTCCTCTTCGTCGTCGCTGGTGAAGCGGTCGAATCCCCAGTCGTCTGGCGCGTCGAATTCGCCGTCGGTCATGTGGTCGATGGCGCGCAGGCGCTCGACCATGGCGTCCACCGCCGGGCGCTCCGGATCATCCGCGTCCATCAGCCGCACGAGCTTCTTGCTCAGCGCTTCCCACGGCGCGGCGAAGGCATCCTCCACCACCTCCAGGACAGCGGCTGCCGCGACTGCATCGTCGCCCGCCATCAGGACGCGGTGCAAGGCCAGGAAGCGGGGCTGCCAGGCGTCTGGCGCCACGCGCGCCCAACGGGCGAGCAGCTCAGCATGCGCGCCGGGGCTCATGCTGCCCGCAACCTGTTCGACGACGTTGCGCAGGCGCATCGGCGTCGTCGCGAGACTCCCCAGGATACGATCCGCGACCGCTTCGTCTTTGCACGCGTAGCTGGCGAGGCCGCGCACGGCGCAGACATCCACCTGGAAGTCGCTGCCCAGGACCTCGAGCGGAAACGTGTCCGGAACAGGCCGTCGATGCCAGCGCACGAACCGCTCGGCCGCCTTGCCCTGAGCCGAACGCAAGCGTGCACCGAGTGCATCGACATCGGCCGTGGGGGCATATCTCATGTGCAGGAGGTAGATCGGCAACGCGTGCGGCAGCACACGCTCGAGGTGCTCGCATTCGGCAACCATCCGCTTGCGGCCCCGCGCATCGGCCGCGGCGCAAGATACATAGGTGTTGACCAACTCCCCCGCCAACGTGGGGTCGCTCACCAGCAACCGATAGCAGGTGGTGCGTTGGCGCGTGCGATTGCCGTAGTGCGCATACAGACGCAGCAGCAGGCGCAGGTAGCCGACATCGGTCTCGCCGTAGGCGGCATCGAGAGCCGCGAGGATCCGGTCAAGCGTGGTCAGCTTTTTCGGCAACAGGACGGGCACGTTCAGGACGGGAACGTACCAGGAGCGACGCAAGTCCGTGATCACGAGCGCCTTGCGCAGCCACAACCGCAGCCATGGCGCTGGGATGGCGGGATCGGGCATGGCATCCGCCGGCAGGAGGCGTCTGTCGCACCATTCAACGAGCAGGTGATCGGGTATCTGCGCGCCGATCGCCTCGACCGCCTCGACGGCGCGCTCGGGATCATCGGCGACCAGGACCTCGTAGAGCCGGACCAATGACTCGGGCATCGCGTCTGTCGCCAGCTCGACCTGGACCAGACGCTTGAGCCCATCCACCCGGACCTCGCCGTGGAGGCCCTGTGCCTGCCGGTAGAAACGCTCGGCCTCGTGCGTATCCCCGGCGGCCATGGCATGGTCGCCAGCGGCCAACGACAGCCAGGCTCGGGCACGACCATCGCCGCTCTCACAGGCTGCGAGCGCGGCCCCCACGGCAAGGTCGTCGCCCTGTGCGAACAACGTCGCCACATCGCAAGCAGATCCGGCCGCGGCTTTCTCGAGCCAGCGCCCGAAGGCGCTGGCGGCGGGCAGCACGCTGTGGGGAAAGGGTCCGACGGCACGCCACAGGCCACGGGCCTCTTCGATCTCCCCCTGCAGTGCCAGCGCCACCGCCAGACCCGCGCGCGCGCGACGAGGATGGCTGCCCTGGAGCTCGCCCAGCGCAGCCTGAGCGCGGGCGTACTCCCCACGCAGCAGCAGCATCCACGCCTGCGCGAACTCGCGGTGTGCAGCCGAAGAGCCGGACTCTCCACCGGCCGAGCGCAACTCGCGCAGAGCCGTGCGGAGATCGGGAGCGCAGGCCACGCGGGCATGCACAGCGTCGTCGTCATCCCCCGCCGCATGGATGGCCAGAGCTTCAGGACCTGCCAGCCGCGCCGCGGCCAACCCCAGGGCCGGACGCCCCTGGGCCGCGGCGGCAAACCGATCCGTACGACGTTGACGCTGGAGCTTGCGCAACGCCAGATCGTCGATCCGCTCCCGCAACCGCCGTACGTGGTTCCGTTCCCCGGTCACCCCGGCGAGTGCGCGCCCGGCTTCCTCCGGTCGCCCCGCCTCGAGCAGCGCCTCGACCTGTGCCAGCGGCTCCTTGGACCGCGGTTTCGTGCCGCCAGATGCACTTGCGCCTCTGGCCTTGCCGGCCCGTGCCTTCTTGCCTGCTCGCCTACGCGCCACTGGCCCTCCAACGCTCTCGAACGGGTCTTACTCTCGCGCCGACCGATGCAAGGGGGGGAGACCGGGAAGGCTGTTTTTGCGCGCCGAGTGGCCAGAAAGAGCTCTCGCTCAAAGCCCCGCCGGCCCTGCGGGCCGGCGGCGAAGAGCCAGAGACATGGTCGCCAGAGCCCTTCGTCGCAATGACGCGATCCGGACCGTGAGCGCGTCGAATGGGCGTAATGGCGCGAGGAGTTCTTGGGAAGGGGCCCGTCAACCTCGGGGCCGCTATTCGAAGGCGGCCTTCACCGCCGCGGCATGCTCGCTGGCGGCGCCTATGGGGCTAGTCCATCACCATGCCGCCACAGACCGGAATGGTCTGGCCGGTGATGTAGCTCGCCTCGTCGCTGGCGAGGAAGGCCACGGCCTTGGCCACCTCTTCGGGATCGCCCATCCGGCCGAGCGGGATCAGGCCGATCATCTGCTGCTTGACCTCGTCGGGCAGCGACTCGGTCATCTTGGTATCGATGTAGCCCGGTGCGACCGCATTGGCGCGCACGCCACGCGCGGCGACCTCCTTGGCGGTGGACTTGGTCAGCGCGATCAGCCCGGCCTTGGAGGCGGCATAGTTGGCCTGCCCCGCGTTGCCCATCAGCCCGATGACCGAGGCGATGTTGACAATCGACCCGCTGCGCTGCTTCATCATCTGCCGGATGACCGCCTTGGTGCAGAGGAAGGAACCGCGTAGATTGACACTCAGCACCGCATCCCAATCGGCCTCGCTCATGCGCATCAGCAGGCCGTCCTTGGTGATCCCGGCGTTGTTGACCAGCACGTCGAGCGAGCCGAAGTCCTTGACCACCGCCTTCATCCCGGCATCGACACTCTCGGCTTCGCCCACGTTGATCGCGTAGCACTCCACCCGCCGACCGAGGTCGCGCGCCTTCTGCGCGGTCTCGGCGAGCCAATCGACCTGGAGGTCGCACAGGGCCAGATCGGCCCCCTCGCGGGCCAGCTTGAGCGCGATGCACTGTCCGATGCCGCGGGCTGCGCCCGTGACCACCGCGACCTTCTGCGCGAGTCGTGTCATTGTCGTCCTTTCGGAATCCTCGGGTGGATCAGATGGAAAGAGGAGCACGCTACGCCGGCCCGGCGCAGGTTCAATACGCCCAGGCGCTCAGCGCGCGGGACAGGCCGGACCGGGATCACCCGGTTCGGGCAGGACCAGTTTGTCGCCCAGCCGCCGACGCAGGCTCTCGCGCCAGACCCGCGATCCATCGCTGGCCTCCGGGGCCAGACTCTCGACCAGACGCCCGATGCCCGGGTTGGCCTCCATGCGTTCGCGATTGACGGCGACGATGGTCTCGGAGGTGACCAGTTCGTGGCCGACCACGCATACACCGGGCGTCGCGGCGATGGTCGACCCCGAACGCACGATGTACACCGCGCTGCGCCCGCCGGCGACCATGTCCTCGATGTCGCGGGTGGTCGACTCGAAGCGCAACGAACACCCATCGCCTTCCAACAGGTTGCGGTAGATCGCCTCGTAGTTGGCATCGATGAGCACCGGCTCCTCGGCGAGGATGGCGAGCTTGGCATCTTCAGACCCGCCCCAACGGCTACCCGCGCCGCTGGCCGCGACCCGCGCCGCGCGCTCCGCTGGCATGAGCACGAAGTGACCGAGATAGTCGCCGAGTCCGAGGCTGCCGAGGATGCGCACGTCGGTGCTGGTCTCGATCAGGTGCTCCATCAGTTCGCACCAGTTGTGGACCAGACCGGTGTCGACCGCGTCGAGCAGAGTGTTCTGAAACGCGTCGTAGCAGGTCAGCGACAGATCACGCTTGTGCCGGCGCAGATAGGTGGGGGTGACCTCGTGATCGGTGCCGACCAGCACGCCGCGCACGCCGTCCCAGGTGAACTCGAGGTGATCGAACATCATCCGCGTCGGGCGGCCGAAGCGCCCGAGGTCGAGCTCGAGGTGGAGCATCCCCGCGGCCGCACGCTGGACCGGATCCGGATCCTGGCGCAGCGCCTGGAGCAGATCGTCCACCACCGCCTTGGGGCTGAAGCAGAGACGCGCCACGCCGTCATCATCGCGGTAGCGACGCATCCGCGCCATGGCCGCTGTGACTTCGTCGAGGTCGTGCCCGGCGTCATCGGCCGCACGCATGGTCGCGGTCTCGTCTGCGCCGTGGGCCTCCCAGAGATGGATCAACCCCTCTTCGAGTTTGACCCGCCGCTTGTCGTCGCGCACAAACTGGCGTACGGCCGCGACCAGCTCACCGTCGAGCCAGCCGATGCGCACCAGACGCTTGAGCACGTCGTCGAGCGAACCGCCTTTGGGCGGCAGCGCGATGATCACCGGTTCCTGCATCGCTCCCTCCGTGGGCGGGACAGGATGGCCCCCGCAATCCACACGCCAAGGAATTCATCCGTCGCGCTCCGGCGGGGCCGGCTGGCGCGAGTCGGCGGTGTCGTCGGGCAACGCGGCGATGGTCGCCCGCAAGGCCGCGCGCAAGGAGCCGTGAGGATGACGCGCGCCCTCGGGGGCCGGAATCGCGTCGAGCGCAGCCAGGCGCTCACGCAGGGGCGCGAGCAGATCGGGCACACGCAGCTCGTGCAGCAGGATCACCAGCCCGATGCGCTCGAGATCGTCGGCGTCGGCGTGATCGTAGCGCTCGAGCAGCGGGCCACGCCAGCGGCGCGGATCGTCGCGCCGCAGCAGGGCGAGCGCACGCGGCGGCCAGTAGGGCGGCCCCTGGTCGAGGAAGCCGTCGACCAGGGGCATCAGCTCGCTGGCGGGGAAGCGCTGCAGGTCGGCGGCGGTGGCCGCGTAGTGGGGATCATGCAGCCGGGCGATGAAGGCGTCTCGCTCGTAGAGTTCGGCCACGCGATCGCCATGGTCGCGCCACCACAGGGCCCAGGCCTGCCCTGGACCGGCGTGGTGGCCGGTGAGCCGCCGCAGGGTCCTGGCCGCGGCTTCACGCTCGATCGCCGCCCGGCGCCCGGCGGCGACCCGGCACAGGGCCGAGAGCGCGCGGCTGTCGCCGTTGGCGCCGAGCGCGGTGGCGGCATCGGCCACCACCTGCGGGTCGCGATGATCGAGCAATGCGCTGAGCGCCGGCGACAAACGCGGGTCGCCGATCTGGTAGCTGGCCTCGATCAGGGCCAGCTTGCCAGGCACCGCGACCGCCTCCAGGGCCGTGGCGAAATCGTCGATGTTGGTCGCGCGTGCGGCGATGCTGAACAGGCTGGCCCGCATCGCCTGCTGGATCGATTCGACCGCCACAGGGCGATCCCGGCGTCCCTGGACCCGCAAACGGCTGAGCTGGCCACCGGCGTTGCGCCACCAGGCGAGGGGCGCGAGCGCACGCGGATCGCCAAGCAGCCCGAGGGCGAGCGCGGCCGACTCGCGCACATCGGCCACCGGATCCGTCAGCGCGGCGTGGATCGTCGCGAAGGCCTCGCGCTTCCCGCTGGCACCCAGGCCGAGGATCGCCTGCTCGCGCACCAACGCGGCCGGATCGCCGGCCAGAGCGATCAGCAGCGGGAAACGCTCCGGCCCCTCGATCGCGCTGACCACCGTGGCCACCCGCGCGCGGACCGACGCATCCGGGTCCTTGGCCAACACCGCCAGATCGGGCAAGGCCCGTGCCCCCATCGTCGCCAGGGCCCGCATCGCCGGACGGTGTACGCCCTTGCGGCTGCTGGTGAGTTCTGCGAGCCTGCGCTCGAGACGCTGGCGGAAGGCGTCGGTCTCGCTCTGCGCCCCCGGCAGCGCGCCGCCGATCGAGAGGAGTGCCACCAGGATGAGGAAGCGGATACCCATGCCCGGTTCTTACCCGCGCGTGCTGCGCTCCGCAACCGCGTTCACGCCGTCTGCCGGCAAGCGCCGGGCGCGGCGATGAGCGCCGCGCGCTTGAGCGTCGGCGCGCCGGTCACCGGCGGCGCGGCCCGCTGCTGGACGCCGGCGATCCCATCGGCATTCGTCGCTGATCCACGTTTCCCGCCATTGCTGCGCGCGTCAGCGGACGGCGTGGATTTCTCGGCCGCCCGCGCGCTGGTCACCGGCGCCTCCGCACCCCGGACCATCGGCCATGCCATCGCCCAGGGCCTGCTCGCCGGCGGAGCGACAGTGGTCATCGCCGGGTCGCGACCGCTGCCGCAGATCACCGCGACCGCGGAGGCGCTCGTGGCCCAGGCCGGCGGCGGCCGGGCGATCCCGGTGCGCTTCGACCAGGGCGACCCGCACGCCTGCGCGGCCCTGATCGCCTGGAGCCGGGAACTCGGCGGCTTCACCCACCTCTATCCCTTCGCCGCGATCCATACCCCCAAGCCCTTCTTCGCCATCGACGCCGACGACTACGCCCGCGCCTTCGCCGTCAACGCCATCGGCGTCTACCAGCTCTGCGTACGCCACGCTCGCACGCGTCCGCGCGGCGAGCCCTGGTGGGTGGTGGTGCCGCTTTCACCCAACGACGGGCGCCTGCGCGGCTCGGGGCTGTACAGCCCGACCAAGCAGGCTTTGCGCCCGATCGTGATCCAGGGCCAACACGAGGTCGGCGAACGCCACGGCGGCGCCTACATCGGCATCGACCTGCCCTGGACGCGTACGGGCATGATGGCCGGCCTCGAGGACGTGCTCGCGCGCGCGCAGGATCTCGGCCTGCGCATCTTCACTCCCGACCAGACCGCGGCGGTCTGTCTGCTCGCCGGCACCCCCGCGGCCCGCACGCTCGCCGGAACCACGCTCGATGCCGGCGGCGGTTTCGGCGCGGTCCACCCGCACGATTTCGCCCGGCTGTTCGCGCGCGACCGCACCGACGGCTGAGCTCATCGCGCCACCGACGCCGGCGCGCGCCGCGGGGTCGGGCGCCACCGCCGCACCGATTCGACCATCAGGGCGACACAACCGTGGTCGACCTGCACCCGACCGCTCACCGCGAGCGGCGCGTCGGCCTCCTCGAGCAACCGACCGTAGCGGCGGTAGGCCTCGGGGAACCATACCGTCTCGAGCAGGCCGCTCTCGTCCTCGAGGGTGACGAAGGCCATGGGCTCGCGCCGCGGTGCCGGGCCTTCACGCTCGCAGGTCGCCACCACCTGCTTGCGGGTGATGCAGCGGGCGATGACGCCGACCCGCGCGCCGGCGCACGCGACGGTGATCGCCGCGCAGCGCCACCGCCGATCCGGCAGGTCCCACAAGACGGCGAAGGGATGTCGTTCCGGCAACAGGCCCAGAGCGGCGTGGCGGCGGCGAGCGTGCTCCACCGGATCGACGGATGGCAGCGGCGGGGGGCGCGGATCGCCCGCATCCGGCTGGCCCAAGGCGAGACGGGTCTGGGCGCCACCGGCCGGCGGCAACTGCTCGCGCGCCACCGTGGCGACGATCCAGGCACGGGCGGCGATATCCTGCGGAGCGACGAGGCGATCGAGCGCGCCGGCCGCGAACAGCGCCCGCAGCTCGTCGCTGCCCAGCCGGCAGCGGTGGCGCAGATCGCGCAAACCGGTGAAGGGCGCCTGCGCCCGCGCCGCACAGATCCGGCGCGCCGCCTCCTGCCCCAGACCCGCGACCAGCTGCAGGCCGAGACGGATGGCGCCCATCCCCTCGCGCCGGGTCGCCCATCCGCTGCTGCCGACATCGGGCCCGCGGATCGCGACTCCGCAGCGGCGCGCTTCCTCGACATAGGCGGTCGGGTGATAGAAACCGCCCTCGTTGGCGATCACCCGGGCGAGGAAATGCGCCGGATGGTGCGCCTTGAGCCAGGCGCACTGGAAGCTGACCATCGCGTAGGAGGCCGAATGCGCCTTGCAGAAACTGTAGCCGGAGAAGCTGGTGATCATGTCCCAGACCGCGGCTGCGGCCGCCGGCTCCACCCCGCGTTCGCGACAGCCGGCGTGGAAGGCGTCGGAGAGCGCGGCGAGCCGGCGCGCGGTGTCCGCCTTGCCCAGGGCCTTGCGCAGGGCGTTGGCCCCGGCGCTGTCGAACCCGGCCATCCGCTGCGCCACCAGCATCACGTCCTCCTGATAGGAGATGATGCCGTAGGTCTCGGAGAGCAGTTCGCGCAGGCAGGGGTGGACGAACCAGTCGTCCTCGAACCGTCCAGTGCGGCGATGGTGGTGATGACGTTCGAGATAGGTCGCGATCCAGCGGTTGGCGGCAGGGCGGATGATCGAGGAGTGGACCACCAGGCGATCGAAGGACCCGCTGCCGACCTTGGCCTGCAACTGGCGCATGGCCGGACTCTCGATGTAGAAACAGCCCATGGTCGCGCCGGTGGCGACCAGCCGGCGGGTGGCGGGGTCGTCTTCAGGGCGCCAGCGAGCGGTATCGATGACCACGCCGTCTTCGCGCAGATCGGCCAGGGCATCGCGGATCACCGCCAGGGAACGGTTGCCGAGCAGGTCGATCTTGACCAGCCCCATGGCCTCGGCGCCGTCCTTCTCCCAGGCGATGGCCGGAACCGGGCTGCCGTCCGCGAGCCGTTTGGCCGCATCGTGGACCGGCACCAGCTCGCGGATCGGTTCGGGGGTGATCACCACCCCGCCACAGTGCAGGCCCAGATGCCGCGGCGCGCCACGCACCGCGGCGGCGGTGGCGAGGATGGCGGGCCACGGCGGGGCGCGTTCGGGCGGCTCCGCCGCATCCGCGGCGCCGAAACGGCGCCGCAGGCGCAGGTCATCGAGCACATTGCTGATGACATGGTCGCTCAGGCCGAAGACGCGCGCGACCTCGCGCAGTGCGCCGCGCTCGTTGAGACGGTTGTGGGTCACCACCATCGCCACGTGCGCGCGGCCGTAGGTGTGCACCGCCGCCGCGAGCACCGCGTCGCGCTCGTCCCAGGGGAAATCGATATCCAGATCAGGAGGGTCGATGCGTTCCGGCGCGAGAAAGCGTTCGAACACCAGCCGGTAGCGGATCGGATCGACATTGGTCAACCCGAGGCAGTAGCATACCAGACTCGCCGCACCGCTGCCGCGCCCGCAAGTGCGGCGACCGCGCGCGAGTTCGAACACGCACAGCAGATAGCCGGCGAAGCCCTTGGCGATGATCACCCCCAGTTCGTGATCCAACCGCGCCGCCACCGCCGCTGACAGCGGGCGGCCGTACCGCCGGCACGCGCCGGCACGGGCCAGGCGCCGCAGCAGGCGCGGCGCATCCGCCCAGCGCGACGGCGGCAGGTGCAGCGGCGGCACCCCGTCGACCGGCGCTCCCGGCACATGCCGACAGCGAGCGAGCAGGGCCTGGCCACGCGCGAGCTGATCCTCGCGTCCGGCGTAGGCGTCGAGGATCGCCGGCAGCTGGCTGAGGCAGGCACCACGGCCAGGCGGCGGACGCGGCGGCAGCGTCGTCCCGTTGGCCATCGCCGCGAGCACCGGCTCGACCGGTCGCGTCGTCTCGCTCAGATGGGTCAGCAACGGCGCCGCCACCGCAGCGAAACCAGACGGGCAACGCTGCGGGCGGATGTGGTTGCGCCAATAGACCTCGGCCCCGCCCCGCCGCAGGCGCTCACCCCAGGCCACGTCGTCGATCAGGCAGACCAGCCCGTCGAGCGCCAGCGGCGGCGGCGCGTCGCTGCGCAGCCAGGCGCGCCAGTCGGCCGCGGCCTCGTGGCGCCAGGAGAGCAGGGTGCAGAGCCGGGCGTAGCCACTGCGCTCCGGAGCCAGGATCAGCAACAGTCGCGGCCCTTCGGCGCCGGGCAGCACCAGCGTCGCCCCGACCGCCACGCGCTCATGGCCCCAGGCCGCAGAGCAGGCCGGCAGGCCGAGCAGGTCGTCGTGATCGGCGAGCACGGCCCAGGGGCCGCGGTGCGCCGGAGGATACAACCCGGCCAGGGCCCGGCCCCAGGCTGCGGGAGGCACCACCCCGCGCAGCAGGCTGTAGGTGCTGCGCACCGCCAGCAAGGGCAAGGGGCGGCCGGCGATGCGTGCACGCAGGCGCGAGCACTCGGGATCGTGGCCGGATGCGTCCATATCGACCATGATGGGTCGTTACAGACCCATGACAAGGGCGCGGACCGTCCACCTGCCACAGGTTGCTCAACCGGGATCGGCACCGCCGGTATCGATACCCTCGGTGAGGTCGAAATCCGGCTCGGTGTAGTCGTCGAACAGGTTGTTCTGCCGCTCGAGGAAGGCCTTGATCGAATTGCGCTGCGCCCGCAGACGACGGATGTGGTGCTGGGCCATACCCACCTCCTCGCGCGCGGCCTGCAACTCCTCGGTCAGGGCTTCGTTCTGTTCGAGCAGGGAGCCGATCACCGACACCAGATCCGTGGGATAGCGGGCCGACTGCTCCTTGGGAATCCCCATGCCGGCAAGGTAGTCGAGCGCCTTGCTGTAGGTCTCGAACCCGCTGATCTCGCCGCTGTCGTACCGGAACGCCATGGTCACACCTCCCCGCGCCGATACGGATCCACACCCAGGCCGCGTGGCGTGGCGAAGCGAGACGTTTCGCATCGACCATCAACGACCGGGGACTCAGGAGACGACGCGCTCCAATGATGCCATGTACCCCCCGCCCTGCCAAGTGTCGGGCCAGGCGGTATGCTCGTCGACGATCCGCCAGCCCGGTAGCGAGCTGGCCACGGCGTGGTTCTCGCGTGCGACCACGCTGCAGGTGGCATAGATCAGACGCCCGCCGGGGGCGACCAGCGGCGCGAGCGCACGCAGGATCGCCCGTTGCAGCTCGCCGAGCGAGGCGAGGTGCGCAGCATCATAGCGCCACCGGGCCTCGGGCCGGCGCGCGATGACCCCGGTGTTGCTGCACGGCACATCAGCCACCACCACGTCGAACCGGTCATCGACCACCGGATGGCGTGCATCCTGCTCCACCACCTCCACGTCCTCGGGCAGACCGCGGCGCAGGGCCGCGCAGCGCTCGGCCTGCCGATCGCAGGCGACCACCCGGTAGCCGTGATCGTGCAACCACAGGGCCTTGCCGCCGGGCGCGGCGCATGCGTCGAGCACCCGGGCTCCGGCCGGCACGCCGGCCAGGGCCCGGACCATGGCCTCGGCCTGAGCCCGGTCCTGCACCCGGCAGATGCCCGGACCGACCAGCTCGCGCAGCACCATGGCCGGATCCGACCACCAGGCGTAGGGGCCCTCGCACCGCACCGGCACCGGCCGCGCCGGCAGCTCGCGGCCGGGGCGCAAACGGGTACACAGGGGCGCGACCACATCGAAAGCGGCGAGGCGGCGCTCGCCCTCGGGACCCGGCTCGAGCGCGAGATCGTGCAGCAGCGCATCGGGCAGGGAGTGCCGCACCGCGAGATCGCCCGGCCGGTCCGCGACCGCGATCCGGCCAAGCGGACCGGGCTGCTGACGCTGGGTCTGACGCCGCTCGGCCAGACGCCGCAGCACCGCGTTGGCCACCCCGACGAAGCGCTCGCCGCCGGCACGGCGCAGGGCCGCGACCGTTTCCCCCACCGCGGCGTGGACCGGGATCCGATCGAGGGCGTAGAGCTGATGCGCACCGATGCGCAGGGCGTGACGCAACAGGTGCGGTTGGGAGCCCGGACGCAGGTGCCGTTCGTAGAGACAATCGTAGAGCCGACGATGGCGCAGCGCCCCGAGGGCCAGCTCGCGTGCAAGCGCGCGGTCGCGACCTGCCAGCGCCTTCGGCGCCGCGGCCAGGCCGTCGGCGATCAGTGCCAGCCGGCCATCCTCATGACGGCCGAGCAATTCGATGGCGAAGGTCCGGGGGTCGATGCCGGCCCCGGCCGGGCGGGCGGAGCGGGCAGAGCGGGGTCGGGGGCCCTGGCGAGAGGTCGACATCAGACTGGTTCTGCTTTCATGCTGCGAACGGACCCGGCAGCATCCCGATCGCATGGGCCAGACAACGCCGGCGCGCAGGAACGGGCGATGGGCCCCGCCGCGGCGCAACCCCGGTCCAGACACCTCGGCGACATGCTCGGGCTATCGGTCTGAACGACAGTGCTCGCTCAAGCGAGGGCGCGGCGACGCAGCAGACGGCGCTGCGCGGCCAGGGTATTCCATTCCCCTGGGAAAAGTACGCATGGTCATGCGCACTTTTCCAGGGGAATGGAATGGGGGCGTAGCGGGGGCGACTGCGCGCAGCGCAGAGCGAGCCCCCGCGAACAAAGAGCGGCGCAGGCTGCGACCGCCATGATGAGCCTTTGGGCTGCGGGCGGAACCTGCGCTATACTTCAGGAATGCGACCACTAGCGTTGGGCCTTGAGCTGCGCGATACGATCGCGCAAGGTACGTTCCATGCTCCTGAGGAAGGAGAAATCCTGCATCACCGGGTAGTTGTGGACATCCTCGTCGGTATAGCCCTTGGCCTTGGCCGCCTTTTCGACCTCTTGATAGGCATTCTCCAACCTGTCGCCCTTGATCAGTGAATGCGCGTGCTCCAGCTTCGCGAGGTCGTTGCCCCGCAGCGCCTGCACCACCTCCCGCTTGATCCGCGAGACCTCGATCTGTAGCCGGTCGGTCACATCGGAGGGGCGGTTGTCGGGGGTGTGCTCGGGCTTGTTCAGCCAGAAGACCAGAACGACCACGAAGACCAACAACGCCACTCCGGTGACACCGAGCAGGGCCATACTCGTGCCATCGAGCTTGGTCTTGCCGCCCCCCGTCCGGGTCCCGGTACGGGTGCTGCTGCCACGCTGCTGGCTCGACTGACGCCCGGAGCTGCTGCGACTGGTCCGCGTGCTGCTCCCGCGCCCCGGCTTGGCGTTGGCTCCGGCACCGGCGGCGCTGCGGCGCTGGTCTGACTTGCTCGCCGAGCGGGTCGCGCTGCGCCCGGCCCGGGCGCGCGGCTCTTCCTGCCGTCCGCTGCGGCTGGTGGTCGCAGCGCGGCTGCCTCGCCGGCTGGAGCGGGCCCGGCGCGAGGAACTGCTGCCGCTGCTGTCGCTCGTCGCAGCCGGTTGCTCCTCGATCGGTATCTCGACGGTGTCGACATTCCCCTGGGGCGGCAGATCGCCATCGTCTTCGGGGAAGAGGCCGACCGGTTCGGGCTCCGCCGCATCCTGCGCGACGAGCGGGTCGCTCGTCTGCTCGACCGCTTCCGCTTCGTCTTCGGGCACAACGGCGACTTCCTCACCCACCGCGGGCGCGGGCTCGGGCTCGTCGGGACCAGGCTCCGCGAACTCGACATCGTCCTCGTCAACCGGGACACCACCGCCGGCCCCGAGGGCCGAGAAGCTGTTCGCCGCCTCGGCCATGTTGCCGTATTGCGGGTCGGGTTCGGGTTCAGATACGTCGTCCTCGTCGAAATCCTCGGCCGCCTCCGGTTCCGGCCAATCATCTTCGGACTCAACGCCGGTCTGCGCGGCCTCGCGAGCGAACATCTCCTGGCCCGCACGAACCAGAGCGTCGGTGTCGGGCATCTGACGCGGAATGGCTGCTGCCGCTTCGGCCTGTGGTTCGTCGCTCAGCGAGGCGGCAGCCGCGGCTTCGAGCAGGTCGCCGCCACGGCCATTCTCGACGCAGCTGCCGCAGACCGTGACATCGGCCTTCCTGATCCCCTGGCCTCGCTTGAGGTCGGCATCGGAAACCCTGGCGGCACAGCTGTCGCAGAAATAGATGTCCATAGAGCTCGATCCGCTTGCTTTCGTTCGATTGAAGGAAGAGGGTACGCGGGAAGAGAATGGCCAATGGAGGGAAATCAAGGGCGTGAAACCAGCCGTATGACTCGTTGCACGTTGACCACCAACAGCTCCATGGTCACCGCCGGATCGGAGCCACTGCGCCGCAGATCGCGCTGGGCCTGGAGCACCCCGGTGAGCACCCGGGTACAACAACGGCGCCCCAGCTCACGCGCCCGCCGACGGGTGTGATACAGGTTCGGGCGACCGCGCACACCAGCCAGGGCCGCGGCTTCGGCATCGTCGTCGCTCACCAGCGCCGCGAGGCAGCGCCGTAGCTCGTTGGCCACCGCGGCCAGCGCGAGATGCGGATCGAGCCCGTCGCCGGCATGCAGCAGGCGGATGGCACGGGCACTGCGGCCGGAGAGCACCGCGTCGGTGAACTCCCAGATCGGGCGCTCCGCCTCGCCGCCGACCACCGCCGCGACCGCGCGCGCGTCGACCGGCTCCGATCCGGCGTAGGCGGCCGCGAGCTCGAGGCCAGCCACCAGACCGTCCACGTCCTCGCCCCGGTGACGCACCAGCTCCTCGGCCACCTCACGCGGACGGTCGATCGGCGTCGGCCAGGCGTTGAGCAGGTCGACGAACCACGGCAGGAAGGCCTTGCCCCGTGGTGCCGAGACCTTGTGCAGACAGCCGTTACGACTCAGTGCCCGGGCCAGGCGTTCATTGCCCGGCAGCTTGTCGAGCGCGAGCACCAGGGCTCCGGCGACCACCGGCTCGCCGACCAGCCCCTGCAGCCGATCGCGCCATCGCTCAATGTAGCGCTGACCGGCGCTGACCACGTAGAGCGCTGGTGGCTCGAACAGCGAGGGCGTGTCCAGAGAGAGGATCAGGCTCTCCATGTCGTCCGGCTCGGGAGCGCGCTTGACCGGCCCGTCCCAGCCGGCCAGGAGTTCGGCGATGGCCTGATCGCGCAGCCGCCAGCTCTCACCGACCACCGCCTGCAGGCGGCTGGCCTGCAGATCCGCTGTCGGGGAATCGAGCACTGCCATGCGTGGCATCTACCACCGCGCCGAGTCCGGCGCAACGGATTGTGCCACGCGCGCATCCACGGCGGGGCTTGTCAGACCGACTCGACATTCCATCATGCCGCTGTCCTGCGCGCACACCTCGTCGACCCGACATGGGGGCCCATAGCTCAATGGTCAGAGCAGGCGACTCATAATCGCTTGGTTGCAGGTTCGAGTCCTGCTGGGCCCATTTCACTCGCCACACCACTGCTAGCGGGGCGCTGCCCCAGCCCGCAAGGGGCATTATGCGGGTCATCGCCCCGCCAGACTCTCACATCGAGGGGCAAGCCCCTCGGACCCCGAGTCCTTGACGGCATGGAACTCGCGATCTGGCAGCCATCTGCAGAACTTGACCTGCCAGGACGAGTTCCACGCCATCAAGGACTCTAGCTGGACGCCCCTGGAGCGCGAGCTACCGTCGCCGACCGTCCGAACGTCAAGCACTGCACCCGGACCAGCCCGAGGACGCCGCAGCGAATGGTCACCACCGCGATGAAACGCTACCGCGTGCGCACCGCCGAGCAGGCCGCGCTGGTCGGTCCTGCTGGCGAGCATCCGATCGCGCCGGCGGCGCTGTTCGGCCGCCGCGCGCCGCTGGTGCTCGAGATCGGCTTCGGGCACGGCGATTTCATCACCGCCACCGCCACCGCGCAGCCCGAACACGACATCATCGGCGTCGAATACGATCGCCTGCGGGTGACCAAGACCGCACACAAGGCCACCCGCCGGGGCCTGACCAACCTGCGGCTGTTCCAGGATGAAGCCTGGCACTTCGTCCATCACCGGCTCGAGCCCGGATGCATCGCCCGGGCCTACGTGCTGTTCCCGGACCCCTGGCCACGCCGTCGCCACCGCCGTCGTCGCCTGCTCACCCGCGCCTTCCTGCTCGACCTCGCCTGGTGCCTCGCGCCCGGTGCGCAGCTTGCCATCGCCAGCGATCGCCACGATTACGCCTTCCAGGCACTCTCGAACGTGAGCACCCTGCCCGGGCTGTTCGTCAACCGGTTTCAGCCTGCCGGCTACGCCTTTGACATCCCCACCACGGTGCCCACCGTATTCGAACGTCACCGCAAACGGGCCGGCTGTCGCATCGCCTATCTGGCCTTCGAACGCACTGCCGCCCCAGCCCCATCCCGGGTTCCGTACCGCTACCCCGGCAAGGAGGCGCTGTGAGAACAACGGGTCTGCCCAACATGCTGGAAGCCGCGTTCGAGACGGCCGATGCCCGCGCACCGGCAGGCGAACGTCAGCTCAGCTTGACCGAACTGCCCCACGTTCACGCCCGCAAGGCCATCGATGCCATGCTCGCGGGCGATGGCTTCGGCCGACGGGCGCTGGCCCTGGTCCAGACCGGCCATCTCGCCGACCTGCCCGACCTGCCCGCGGGGCTGAGCGCGCGGGCCTTCGCCGCGGCCTGCGAACTGCCGCGCGACCCCATCCCCGGCGAGGTGCCGGGCATTCCTGGCGCCCTACCGGCCGACCGCGACGCCCTCGCGACCCAGATCCTGCCGCTGGTCACCACCAACCCCGGCCGCATCGGTTTCCAGGCCGCTATCACCGCCGCGCTGTTGGCGCTCTGGCCCCACGCCACACGCGAGGAGCGGCTCCGCCTGCGCCGCGCCTGGCTCGCCGGCGTGCTCTGCGCCACGCCGACAAATCCGCACAGCGTACTGACCCGCGAGCAGCTCTGCGCCTGGCAGCGCGACATGCAGACCCAGTTCCATACCGAGGCGCCCTGCCCATCGGTGATGGTCGAGCTGCTTGAAGACCGCACGGCCAGGGGCGCCTACACCACTCTGGCCAGCTACCTCGGCCCCTGTACCGATGTCCCCAGCCTGAGCTGGATCATGGGTAGCTGCGCCCGCCAGGCCCTCGTCCGTCGGCACGACCGTCACGCCCAACTGTTCGAGACCTTCAGCGGCTCGCTGGCCTGCGAGGCCATGGCCTCGCTCGCCCCCTGCGAGCACATGATCACGCTGCTCAGCCAGCTGACCCACCAGATCTGGTGGCACTATAACCAGGGCGGGCTCGACAGGATCGCCACCGGTCGACATGAACACCCCATCGACCTGCCCGCGGCGATCGCCGCGGGCGATTACGCCGGTGCCCAGGCCGCCGCCCGTCGCGCCGTCCGCAACCGCAGCGACTTCTGGCAGCATCTATACCATGCACTCGACCGCCTGCTCGCCAGCAACGCCGCGCTCTGGCCCCGAGCACTCGATGCCATCCTGGTCACCGCCATGCGTAACGGCCCCAGCCGGATCGGCCCCGACGACGCCGCGCTCGCCGCGGCCCAGATCGCCGCCGCGCACCGCTGAGGTACCGCCCGGTCCACTGGGCCCGTAGCCGGCACCCCGTCCGGACAGCGCCTCGATCAGCACCAACGGTCCGGCTCGCGCCATCGCCGGGGAGGGTAGGCGTGAGCCTCGCGACCAGCGGTCCGCCGTCCGTCCGGCAACAAGCCATCGGCCCCTGCCGCAGACGAGCCAGAGCCCCCTCGATCCGGCCCACACGCACCGTCGTCACGATCACACAACCCTGCGATATGCATGGGTGTAGCACCGCTCAGAATTTCACAGCGGAAAACACGTGAAGCCGCCTTGACCTCACAGGGGCCTCGACTACCCTGCCGGGCACTGCGCCATGGAAAAGCCGATCACACATCGGCAGCCTCACAAATCGGCGGCCGGTGCAGACGACCGCCCCCTCAACCGCAGCCGACACGGCTCCAGCACAACGGAGTGCCCCATGACGGACCAGGCGACACGAATCCCGGCCATTTGTGAAAGCTGTAACAATGATCCGTCGCGAATGATGGACATCGTCCGGACGGTCCAGCGCGAGTACGGCGCCGTGTCCAGCGCGGCGATGGACACCATCGCCCGCCAGATCGGCTGCAAGCGGATCGAGGTCGAGAGCTGCGCCAGCTTCTACGCCTTCCTCTCCCTCGAACAGAAGGGTGAGGTCGTGGTGCGGCTGTGCAACGACATCGTCGACCAGATGAGCGGGCTCTCCGAGGTGCAGCAGGCCTTCGAACAGGCGCTGGGCCTCTCAGCCGGCGAGACCAGCACCGATGGCGCGTTCAGCCTCGAACTGGTCCCCTGCATCGGACTGTGCGATCAGGCGCCGGCAGCACTGATCAACGACGTACCGGTGACCAACCTCGACGCCGACAAGGCGCGCAAGATCGTCGCCGAACTCAAGGGTGGCGCCGACCCCCAGGCGCTGGTCAAGCGACTGGGCGACGGCAACAACTCCAGCGACCTGGTGCGCAGCATGGTCGAGAACAACATCCGCCGCACGGGGCCGCTGGTGTTCGCACCGGTCGAACCGGGCAAGGCCATCACCAATGCCCTGGCGCTGACCCCGCAGGAGGTCATCCGCGACGCCAAGGCCAGCCGCCTGCGCGGCCGCGGCGGCGCAGGCTTCCCCACCGGTATGAAGTGGGACTTCACCCGCAACGCCGCGGGGCCGGTCAAGACCGTGATCTGCAACGCCGACGAGGGCGAGCCGGGCACCTTCAAGGACCGCGTGATCCTCACCGAACGCGCCGACCTCGTATTCGAGGGCATGACCGTCGCCGGCTACGCCATCGGGGCCAACCAGGGCATCCTCTACCTGCGCGGCGAGTACGCCTACCTCGAGGAATTCCTCAACAACGTCCTGGCCAGGCGGCGCGAAGCCGGACTGCTCGGCCGCTCGATCAAGGGCCGCGAGGGCTTCGACTTCGACATCCGCATCCAGATGGGCGCCGGCGCCTACATCTGCGGCGAGGAGACCGCGCTGATCTCCTCCGCCGAGGGCCTGCGCGGCGACCCCAAGACCCGCCCCCCGTTCCCGGCCCAGAAGGGCTACCTCGGCACGCCGACCACGGTCAACAACGTCGAGACCTTCTGCGCCATCGCGCGGGTGATCGAGGAAGGCGCCGGCTGGTTCAACCAGATCGGCACCGAGGGTTCGCCGGGCAGCAAGCTGCTTTCCATCTCCGGCGACTGCAGCCGACCCGGTGTCTACGAGGTCGAGTTCGGCCTGACCGTCAACCAGATGCTGCAGATGGTCGGCGCCTCCGACACCCAGGCGGTGCTCATCGGTGGCCCGTCGGGCCAGATCATCGACCCGACCAAGTTCGACCGATGCATCGAATACGACGACCTCGCCACCGGCGGCGCAATCGTCATCTTCGACACCAGCCGCAACATGCTCGCGGTCGTGGAATACTACATGGAGTTCTTCTGCGAAGAGAGCTGCGGCTACTGCACCCCTTGTCGCGCGGGCAACGAACTGCTGCTACGCAAACTCAAGGAGATCCTCGCCGGACGCGGCCAGAGCACCGACGTGGATTACCTCACCCGCCTGTGCACCACCATCAAGGACAGCAGCCGCTGCGGCCTGGGCCAGACCTCGCCCAACCCGGTGCTCACCACCATCGAGAACTTCCCCGCGATCTACCAGACCGCGCTCAAGCCCGCAGGCTCCGGGCTGCTCAACAGCTTCGATCTGTCCGCCGCCACCGGTCCGGCCGCGGCCATCGCCGGGCACAAGTCCGTCCACGTCGAGTAGAGGATCCCCCATGACCGACATCACCTTCACCATCGACGGCAAAGAGATCAGCGCCGAGCGCGGCCAGACCATCATGGAGGCGGCCGACGCGGCGGGCATCTACATCCCCCGGCTGTGCACCCACAAGGACCTCCTGCCCCACGGCTCCTGCCGCGTCTGCACCGTGCGCGTCAACGGCCGCTGTCAGGCCGCCTGCACCCAGCCGGTCGCCCCCGGTGCGGTGGTCGAGAGCGAGACCGACGAGATCGTCGAGATGCGGCGGCAGATCGTCGAGATGCTGCTGGTCGAGGGCAACCACTTCTGCCCCTGCTGCGAGAGATCCGGCGACTGCGAGCTCCAGGCAGTCGGCTACCGCCTGGGCATCGGCACACCGCGCTACCCCCGGATGGACCCGATCCGAAGCGTGGACGCCTCACACAAGGACATCTTCATCGACCGCAACCGCTGCATCCTCTGCGGCCGCTGCGTGCGCGCCTCGCGCGATCTCGATAACAAGTCGGTGTTCGGCTTCGTCGGCCGCGGGGCCGAGAAGCGCGTCCAGGTCAATGCCGAGGCCCGGCTGTCCGACACCGATCTCGACCTGACAGACAAGGCGTGCGATGTCTGCCCGGTGGGGGCGATCCTCAAGAAGCGCACCGGCTTCGCCACCCCGATCGGGCAACGCACCTACGACCACCAGCCCATCGGCACGGACGTCGAGCAGCTGAACCAGGGGAACCCCGCATCATGACCGCCACCAAGCCCAAGATCGCCACCACCTCGCTCTGCGGCTGTTTCGGCTGCCACATGTCCCTGTTGGACATCGACGAGCGGATCCTCCAACTCATCGATCTGGTCGAGTTCGACAAGAGCCCGATCAACGACATCAAGACCTTCACCGACCGCTGCGCCGTCGGCCTGATCGAAGGCGGCTGCTGCAACGACGAGAATGTCCACGTGCTGCAGAGCTTCCGTGTACACTGCGACGTCCTCGTCACGGTGGGCGAGTGTGCCAACACCGGCGGCATCCCGGCGATGCGCAACACCATCCCGTTGAGCGAGTGCATCGCCGAGGCCTACTTCGATGGGCCGACGGTCTACAACCCGGGGAAGGTCACGCCCAACGACATCGAGGTGCCGCTGATGCTCGACAAGGTCTATCCGGCTCAGGAGGTGGTGAAGATCGACTTCCACCTGCCCGGCTGTCCGCCCTCCGGCGACACCATCTGGGCCGCGCTCACCGCCCTGCTGAACAACCAGCCGCTCGACCTTCCCTACGAGATGGTCAAGTACGACTGATCTTCCGTCCGGCCGACCGACGGGCACAACCCGTCGACCGACCGCCCGGTGAGAGGGTCCCGGGAGCCACCAGTACCTTCATCGCTGCCGAATATCGATACCTGGCCCAGGCGCCAGCGCGACAAGGAGAGAACCGTGGGACAACGAGTGGTCATCGAACCCGTCACCCGCGTCGAAGGACATGGCAAGGTAACCATCCAGCTCGACGACGCCGGACAGGTCGACCAGGCGCGCATGCATATCGTCGAATTCCGTGGCTTTGAACGTTTTGTCCAGGGACGGCCCTACTGGGAGGTCCCGGTGATGGTCCAGCGCCTGTGCGGCATCTGCCCGGTGAGCCACCACCTCTGCGCAGCCAAGGCGATGGACTACGTCACCGGTCGTGAACGCCTGACCCCGACCGCCGAGAAGATGCGCCGGCTGATGCACTACGGCCAGACCTTCCAGTCGCACGCCCTGCACTTCTTCCACCTCTGCTCGCCCGACCTGCTCTTCGGCTTCGATGCCCCGGTCGAGAAGCGGCACGTCATCGCGGTGGCACGCGAGCACAAGGAGCTCGCGGTCCAGGGCGTGATGATGCGCAAATACGGCCAGGAGATCATCAAGGCCACCGCTGGCAAGAAGATCCACGGCACCGGTGCGATCCCGGGCGGAATCAACAAGAACCTGAGCATCGCCGAGCGCGACGGCTTCCTCGCCGACATCGACCAGCAGCTGGACTGGGCCCGCTCCGCGCTCGAACTGGCCAAGAACTACACCGTCGAGCACCTCGACCTGGCCAAGACCTTCGCCGCCTTCGACTCCAACCATGCCGGTCTGGTGCGCGAAGACGGCACCCTGGACCTCTATCACGGCAACCTCCGCTTCAAAGACGCGGAGGGCAACGTCATCGTCGACCAGATGGATCCCCAGGACTACCACAAGGTCCTGGCCGAGGAGGTCCGCAGCTGGTCCTACATGAAGTTCCCCTTCATTCGGGAACTCGGACCGGAGAAGGGCTGGTACCGCGTCGGACCGCTGGCCCGGATCAACGTCTGCGACCGCATCGACACCCCCGAGGCCGAGCAGGCGCGACAGGAGTTCATGGCCGTCACCGACGGCAAGCCGAACAACCTCTCGCTCGCCTACCATTGGACACGGATGATCGAGCTGCTGCACAGTGCCGAGCAGATCAAGCAGCTGCTCAACGACCCCGACCTGCAGGGCGAGGACCTGATCGCCGATTCCACCGGCTTCCGCGGCGAGGGTGCCGCGATCCTCGAAGCACCGCGCGGCACGCTGTTCCACCACTACAAGGTCGACGAGAACGATCAGGTGACCATGGGCAACCTCATCGTCTCGACCACCTCGAACAACGAGCCGATGAACCGGGCGGTCGAATCGGTGGCCAAGCAGTACCTCTCCGGCAAGCAGATCACCGATGGCCTGCTCAACCATGTCGAGGTCGCGATCCGGGCCTACGATCCCTGCTTGTCCTGCGCCACCCATGCCGTCGGACGCATGCCGCTCGAGCTCGAACTGACCGATGCCACGGGCAGGATCATCGACCGCAAGAGCAAGGATTGCTGAGCCGCGGCATGGCCGACGCGCTGCGATTCCTGATCTACGGCTACGGCAACCCGGGTCGTCTCGACGACGGCCTCGGGCCTGCTGCGGTCGAACGCATCCGTGGTTGGAAGCTACCGGGGATCGCACTCGAGGCCAACTACCAGCTCTCGCTCGAAGACTGCGAGCTGCTTACCCGCTGTGACGTGGTGCTGTTCATCGACGCGTCGGTCCAGGACCGCCCGCCCTATTACCTCGAACGGGTGTTGCCGCGCCCCCGGGTCCATTTCTCATCGCACAGCCTCGACCCCGCGGCGGTGGTCGGCTTCGCCGCCGACCTGTTCGACGCCAGCCCCGATGCCTACCTGCTGGCCATCCCCGGTTACGTCTTCAATGACTTTGGCGAAGGCCTGTCACCGCGGGCGGTGGCTGGGCTCGAGGCCGCCCTGGACTTCCTGCGCCCGATCCTCGAAGCTCGTGATCCAACGCGCCTGGCCGCCCAGGCGATCGTGCCGGCCCGGCCGGAGCCGCAGGCCTCGCCCTTCTCCCTCGAACCCCAGCACAGCAAGTGAGAGCAACGCCATGAGCGACGGCAAGACCATCCTCACCATCGACGACGACCCCGATGTGCTCGAGAGCCTGAAGACGATTCTCGAAGCCCATGGCTACAGCGTGCTCACCGCGGCGAGCGCCGAGGAGGGGTTGCGGGCCTACAAGGACGAGCAGCCCGACATGATCATCGTCGACCTGATGATGGAAGAGGTCGACGCAGGCACCAACTTCGTCAAGGAGGTCAAGGTCACCGGCTCGAGCGTGCCGATCTTCCTGCTCTCGAGCATGGGCAACGAACTCGCCGAGCTGACCGACTACAGCGACCTGGGCCTCAACGGGGTGCTGCAGAAACCGATCAAGCCCGACCATCTGCTCACGCTGGTCCGCTCCAAGATCGGCTGAACCCGGCCTCAACGCCGGCTGTACCAACAGCCGCAGTAGTTCTGCCGATACAGATCCGCACGCGCCGCGACGCGGTACATCCGTTGCGCACCGCCACGCTTGCGCCAGTTGTGCGGCCAGAAATCGACCCCCGCGTAATCCGCCACCGCCGCCGCAGCGGCGGCGTGGACCTGGGCGAGGTCCTTCATCCGGGCGATGCCCAGGGTGGTGGCCAACAACCCGATCTGGTTGTCGGCCGCCCAGGCCGCCGCACGTGCGAGCCGGAACCGGAAGCACACGCCACAGCGCGCCCCGCGCTCGGGTTCGTCCTCCAACCCGGCGACCGCCGCAGCCCAGACCGCCGGACGATGGTCCAGGGCGACGCACGCGACGCTGCGCTGCGCGCAGAAGCGCTCTACATCCGCGAGCCGGCGCCGGTACTCCTCATACGTGTCGATGTTCGCGTTGGCGAACACCACCACCGGTTCCAGCCCAGCTGCGAGCAGCGATTCGATCACCGTCCCGGCGCAGACCGCGCAACAGGCGTGCAGCGCCAATCGCCGCGCGCCACCGGGCGGCGATGCGATCGGCGGCGGCGGATCGTCGTCCTGCCTCACGCCATGCCCAGCTTCTGCTCCAACGCTGCCGGCACGGCGGCGAGATCGGGAGCGGTGTACTGTGCCCCCGCCTCGCACAGGGCGGCCGCGTCGAAGCTGGTGGTCAGACCGAGAACCGTCGCCCCGGCGGCCACACCGGCGCTGCAGCCATTGATCGCATCCTCGACCACGAGGCACTGCTCGCCGGGCACGCCCATCGCCGCGGCCGCCGCGAGGAAGCCCTCGGGATGCGGCTTCTTGCGCGCGACCTCGCTGCCGGTGATCACTGCGGCGAATTCGCTCGCCGGAACTCCGATCTCGGCGAGATTGCCCTCGACCTTGACCCGATCGGCAGCCGAAGCCACCGCGAGACGCAGGCCGGCCGCCCGCGCTCGACGGATGAACACCACCGCACCGTGTAGCGGCGGCAGCCGACCCCGGATCAGCTCGAGGTAGATCGCATAGGTCCGGTCCTTGGCCGCCGGCATGGTGATCGAGATGCCGTGAGCCTCGGCCGGCCCGCCGATGTAACAATCCTCACCCGCGCCGACAAAGGGCACGAAGGCCGCCGGTGGCACCTCGACACCGTAGTCACGCCGGAACATCTCCTGCGCCGCTTCGCAGATGAAGCGCTC
Organism: uncultured candidatus Brocadiaceae bacterium; assembly: GCA_964612995.1. Taxonomy (GTDB): domain Bacteria; phylum Planctomycetota; class UBA11346; order UBA11346; family UBA11346; genus SLQH01. The sequence goes on from CAZTGE010000011.1 coordinate 32,074, forward strand.
GCTGTCGCAGAGCACCCCGTCCATGTCGAAGATGATGCCCCGCAGCGGCGTGTCGGCTGATCCCATGCGCACTCCTGTGCCCATGCTTGCCAGCGCGACGCGCAGCTCAAGCCACACACGCGCCGGCCGCACAGCGCGAGCCTTGTTCCCGTCTGCGAGCCGCGAGGATGGTTCCGATGCCCGCCCCCCGCGTCATCCTGCTGCTGGCCCTGCTCCTCCCGCTCGCCGCGGCCGAGACCCCGGCCGATGGCCTGACGATCCACCTCAGCGACCTGCCGCGCCTGCGGGCGCACTGGCGCGCCTCGCCCTTCGCCCGCATCGTCGACGAGCTCGTCCGCGGCGAGTTCGCCGACGCCCTGCTGACCGTGCAGCGCAGCGGATTCGCCGGAGCCGAGGCGCAACGGGTGCTCACCGCCGCGCAGGCACTCGACCTGCGCTTCGACCCCACCGCCCCGCCGCCCTGGCTGGCCGCGGCGCGGCTCGCGCTCACCGACCACCATGCCGCCGCGCTCGAACTCGCGGCCGACCTGCTCGATGCCACCCCGGCACCGCAGGCTCCCGGTCTGCTCTGGCGCGACGGACACATCGAACGCAAAGCGCAGACCCTGTGCTTCACCCGTGAGGGCGCCGCCGTTCCGCATCCCCCGCCTGCCGCACAGCTCCACGACGTCTATCTCCGCGGCGCCCTGCGCACGGTGCCCGGACAGCCGCCGCGGCCGTTGAGCGCGAGCTACAACCTCGGCCCCGCCGGCGGCGCGCTGCGCATTCTCCTGCCAGACCCGCAAGCGCCGCAGGGCTCCGGCATCGACCCGACCCTGCTCGAACGCCTGGGCGACGACGTGATCGCCTGTACCGCCGCGGTGTGCGACGGCGAACGCCTCGCCACGTTGCTACCGCGGTTGGAGGCCAGACGCGAGCTGCGCGCCCTGCGTGTCGCGCTCGACCTGCGTCTCACCGGCGCAGGCCTGCCACCGCTGAGCGAAACCATCGCGGCGGTCCACGGCACCGCACTCGTGGCGCTGCTGCCGCGGTCCGGCTCGCTCGCACTGCTCGTGGCCGTGCCGCGCGCCCCCGAACTCGACGCCGCACTCACCGAGTTGACCGGGCTCGAACAACCCCTGCCGCAGGCCAGCCGCAACTTCGCCCTGCCGGGCCTGCCCCATCAGCTGGTGATCGGCCGTGACCGCAGCCACTGGCTGATCGGCAGCGAGAGCGGCGTGCTGCACGCGTTCGCCGCTGCCACACCGGACGCCCCGCCGCGCCTGCTCGCCTCGCTCGCGATCCATGCCCGCCCGCTGGCCTGCGGCGCGATCGACAACGGCAGACTGCTCGCAGCGCTCGCACCCGGTCGCGGCGGCATGCTCGATCCCCTGCTGCCGCCAGACTGGCACGCGGCGATCGCGCGCCAGACCGAGGCTCTCGAGCCATTGCTGCCGGCCACCACCTGCAGCCTCGAACGCCGGCCGCCCGGACTGCTGCTGAGCGTGCACAACGCCGCGATCCCGCTGGCACTGGGGGCCGGGTTCGCTCTGGCGGTGCGCATGCATCCTGCCGCCCTCGCTCGCAGCCGCGCCCGCATGATGCTCGGACGCATCGGGCGCCTGGTCACCATCTTCCACATCGAACGCGGCCTGGCGCCGTCTGACCTCGCCGTGCTGGCGCGGGCGCACCCGACGCAGCTCGACGCCGCCGCGCTGCGTCACCCCTGCGGCGACGGGGTCAGCCCGGCCTATCGCTACATCCCGCCCGCGGGCGAACGTCCGCCCCACGACCAACCGCTGCTGGTCGACAATCCGGCCTGCTGGAACGGTGCGGGCAGCCATGTCGTCTACGGCGGAGGCCGCGTCGAATGGCATCCCGGCCACGCCTACTGGCGCTCGGCCACCGAGCTGGCCGCACGCGAACGCCGTGTCAGTGCAGCATCCTGGCGGCGTCAACTCACAACGACCGAACCGTAATCCCGGAGGGATCCATGCGTCCACAGCCTCTCATCGCCCTGGCCCTCCTGGCGACCACCGCCACCGCAGCGCTCCAGGCCGAGACCGCACCGGATGGCGACGCCGTGCCCACCGGCGACCCCGCGCCGCAACGCGCCCCGACCCGGCTCTCCCTACTGGTGCCCGACCTGCTGCGCAGCCGCTCTCGCTGGGCGCAGACCCCCTATCACGCACTGTGGCAGGCCGCGGCCGGGAGCCCGGTTCGCGCGGAGCTCACCGAACTGCGACTCGACATCCTCGCCGAACTGGAACACACCACCTGGATCGATCCCGCGCTGATCCTGGCCAACGCCGAGCGCTTCGCCCTCCACGCCGAACTGGTCCCGGCGAGCCCGCCACAAGTCCAGGCCCAGCTCACGGTCCACGACCAGACCGAGGCGATCTGGGAGGCGATCAAGCAGCAGCCGGGTGGCCGTCTCGATGCCGACGGCAACGCCATCATCTGCCCCACCGGCACCACCGCGATCGACGGCAACACCTTCACCTATCTGCCGCCGGAGACGGAACCGCACAGCTACGAGCATCTGCGTGAGCACTTCGCCGGGGCTGACTGCGCGCTACGCCTGCAGGCCACGGCGCGCTCCCCGCAGCCCATCCGCAGCCTGTTGAGTGCACTGGCCGCGAGCATGGGCGCATTCGATGCCCAGATGGATTGGACGCTCGCCACCCGATTCGACGAACGCGGCAGCCACAGCACCATCGCCTGCCGGCAACTCGTCCTGCCTCCGCTGCTCGCACCGCTCGAGCCCGCCGCGCTCTCCCCGATCCCGAGCAACGCCCTGGCCGTGCTCGCCTGGGGCATCGACGGCTCGCGGGCAGCCGAAACGGTTGCCGGGTGGCGCGCACTCTCACCGATCATCGACCAGAGCATCGCCGCGGCCACCGACCGTGGCGGCCTGGCCACCGTGCTCGCCGAGCTCGACGGCACGGGCTACCTCGTGATCACACCGGGCCTGGTGATGCCCGGCATCGCCATCTCACTGCCGGCCGGACCCGCGTTCGACGCCTGGATCGAGCACACCTGCGCCGAGGCCGACGTCGTCTGGGACAGCGAGCAGGCGCGCAGCGCCCCGACCCGCCTGCAGCTGCCTCAGGCCACACTGCCGGTGGCGATCTACGCCCGCCGCACGGCCGACCGCTGGCTCTTCGCCACCAACGCCGCCGCCATCAGCGAGATGGCCGCGCCGGAGACCACCGGCTTCGCCGACTCGCCGCTCCAGACCGTCTTCACGGCCGCGCCGGGCGCCGCGGCTGACGGCGAGACACCCGCGACCGCACCTGCCCCCCCGCACCTCGCACTGGCCATCGATCTCCAGTCCAGTGCGCTGCTGGCCCGATCGATGCTGCAGATGCGCGCGGCCTTCGGCGGCGGCGATCTACCCTTCGCCGGACGGTTGCTGGTCGCGACCCCGGCGCCGGCACTGGCCCACCTGCCGACCGCGGCGTTGCGCCTCGGTCCGCAATCAGGCGACCAGGGCCTCGAGATCGCCTGCGACAACCTGCTCACCGTTCTGGTGCCGGCGGCCGCAATGTACCTGATGATCGAGGAGCCGCACATCCGCACGGCACCGCCGGCTGACCCGCCCCGCGCCGTGCCGGAAGCACCGGCGCCCCCGGTCGAGTGACCGGCGCCGCGGCGCTCAGCGACAGGCCAGCTCGGCGACCTGGACCGCGTTGAGCGCCGCGCCCTTGAGCAGCTGGTCGCCGACCACCCACAGATCGAGGGTGTTCTCGGCGCTGGGATCGCGGCGGATGCGCCCGACCAGCACGTCGTCCTGACCGCTGACGTCCACCGGCATGCCCCAGCGGTTGGTCGCGCGATCCTCGACCACGCGCACGCCGGGGGCCGCAGCCAGCAGCTCGTAGGCGCGCTCCACGCTCAGCTCGCCGGCGAACTCGACGTTGAGCGCCTCGCCGTGTGCACGCAGGACCGGCACCCGCACGCAGGTCGCATGGACCCGCAGATCGGGGGCGTGCAGCATCTTGCGGCTCTCGTTGACCATCTTCATCTCCTCCTCGCAGTAGCCCTCGTCGCCGTAGGGCGAGTTGTGCGGGAAGAAGTTGAAGGCGTAGGGCACCGGGATCACCGTGCGTTCGAACTGCTCACCGGCGAGCACCGCACGCGTCTCGGCCTCGAGCTCGAGCATCGCCTGCTGCCCGGCGCCAGAGGCGGCCTGATAGGTCGCGGCGACGATCCGACGCAGCGGCACTGCGCGATGCAGCGGTGCCAGCGCGGTGAGCATGATGATGGTCGTGCAGTTGGGGTTGGCGATCACCCCCTTGTGGGCGCCGACATCATCGGGGTTGACCTCCGGCACGACCAGCGGCACCTCGGGATCCATGCGGAAGGCCGAAGAGTTGTCGACCATCAGGCAACCGGCATCGATGCAGGCCTGACGGAAACGCTTGCTGATCGAACCGCCGGCACTGAACAGGGCCACGTCGACCCCGGCGAAGCTGTCCTCGGTCAGTTCCTGCACCGTGACCGCCTCGCCCTTGAAGGGCACGGTCTTGCCGGCGCTGCGCGCGCTGGCCAGGGGGCGCAGCTCGTCGACCGGAAAATCACGGCGCTCGAGGACCTTGAGCATCTCGGTGCCGACGGCGCCGGTGACGCCTGCGATCGCAACGGTGAATCCCATGTTCCTGACCTCCTGTGCCTGATGCTGGCTGTTCGTTGACCGATATCGGCCGCAGAGCCTCTGACCCGAACGCGGGACTCAAGCGCGAAGCCGCAGAGCTCCGACGCACCTACTCCGGCAGCAGCACCCGGCGCCACCGCGGAATCCACGACTGCGCGACCTCGCCGACGCGATCCTCGTCGAGGTTGCCGCGCGCGCATTCGAAGGCCTGGCGCAGCTGCTTGATGATCGCCACCGTGCGTCCGAACTCGCGCGCCAGATCGCGATCGATCGCGCCATCGAGAAAGGCGTTGGCGAGCAGACGCAGCTCGTCGTCCTCCCACCGGCGGCCCGGACTGCCGCCGGCCTTCGGCCGGATCCGCCTGGCCGAACCGCCAGCGCGCGTATCTGACCCGGCGAGGCAGGCGGGCAGGGCTCCGGCAGCGAAACAGACCACCTGATCGAGGTTGAGCTGGAAAACGAGCCCATCGCAGACCGCCTCGACCCAGTGCCCGGCACGGGTACGCACCTCGGCCTGCACCCGGCTGCCGTCGCTCAAGACGAAGGTGTAGGTGTGCCCCGGCGCGGGGCCCTCGCTCGCGACCATGGCCAAGAGGTACCACGCCTCGGGCAAGGGCACAAGAGCGCGGTTGACAGGGTCTGGAGCCCGGCCTATGGTACGCAACGTCGGCCGCTGATACCGCGACCGACACTTTCCCCGACAACCGTGCTCCTCGCCCACTTCCGGGCCCGCCGGCTGTCGCGTTCCGCAGGCTTTCTCCAGTCATCCCCGCCGACGCCCACGACGTTGTCCGTCGGCCTTTCCGGATCGCACCGTTCTTCGTGTCAGGCACCTTCGCAATCATCGACGGCAACTATTACGCGTATCGATATTTTTTCGGTATGCCCAGCCTCACCGGCCCCGGCAAGCGGCCCACCGGGGTCAGCCATGCCTTCGCCCAGCTGTTCAAATCGCTGCGCGAGGACCCGGAGATAACCCATCTGGCACTGGTATTCGACCATCCTGACAGGAATTTCAGACACGAACTCTACCCGGACTACAAGGCCAACCGCGACCCGATGCCAGACCAGCTCCGGGCGCAGATGGCCGACGTGCACGCCCTGGCCACAGTCTCGCGGGTGCCGGTGATCAGCATACCGGGCTACGAGGCCGACGACGTCATCGCCTCGCTCGCCCGGCGGGCCGAGCGCGAGGACCCGGCGCTCGACATCCGCATCTGTTCCAAGGACAAGGACCTCTCGCAGGTCATCAGCGAACGCATCCACGTCTGGGATCCGGTCAAACAGGAGATCAAGGGCCCGGTCGAACTGCTCGACGCGCACGACATCCGCCCCGATCAGGTCATCGACTACCTGTGCATGATCGGCGACAGCGCCGACAACGTGCCCGGCATCAAGGGCGTGGGGCCGAAGACCGCGGTCAAGCTCCTGGCCGAATTCGGCACCCTCGAGAATCTCCTGGCCAGCACCGATCAGCTCAAGGGCAAACGTCGCGAGAACGTCGAGGCGTTCGCCGCCGCGGCTGCGCTGACCCGCGAGCTGATCACCATCCGCGAGGTCGCCGACCTGCCCGCGCTCGCAGGCCTGGTCAAATGCGAGACCCTCGACGAAGGTGCGCGCGCCTTCTACTGCGAACTGGGCTTCTCGATGGCGCGGTATTTTCCGCCGCAGACCCACGCCGCCAGCCTCGACGCCGATTACACCACCCTCGACCTCGCCGGACTGGGCCCCTACCTCGAGAGCCTGCGTCGCGCAGGGCGCTGCGCGATAGACACCGAGACCACCGGGCTCGATCCGCTCCACGCGCAGCTGGTCGGCATCAGTTTCGCCGCCGGTACACCCACGCCCAAGTCTGCCGCCTACCTGCCGCTGTGTGGCCCCGCGGGTGAGGCCTGCGTCGACCTCGAACAGGCACGCCCCCTGCTGGCCCCCTTCCTCGCCGATCCGGGCGTGCGCAAGGTGATGCAGAACGCCAAGTACGACCTGCGCGTGTTCGCCGCCCACGACCTCGCGGTCGATGGCCTCGACGGCGACCCGATGCTGGCCAGCTGGCTGCTCAACCCGGCGCGCGAAAGCCATGGCCTCGACTTCCTCACCCGCGGCCATCTCGCCGAGGACAAGATCCCCACCGCCGCGGTCATCGATCTGGCCAATGGCCAGACCATGGCCGAGGTCCCGATCGCCTCTGTGGCGCGGTACGCCTGCGAAGACGCCCAGTGCACCTGGCGCCTCGCCGCCACACTCGAAGCCGAGCTCGAGCAGCAGGGCCTGCTGGCGGTCTACCGCGAACAGGAACTGCCCCTGGTCGCCTGCCTGGCGGACATGGAGCAACGAGGCATCAGCGTCGACGTCTCGGTACTCGAGACGAAACGGACCCACCTCCAGGACTACCTGACCCAGCTCGAACGCGACATCGCCGCCCACGCCGGCAACGACTTCAATCCGGCCAGCCCCAGACAGGTCGCGCAGGTGCTGTTCGACAGACTCGGCCTGCCGGCACTGCGCAAGACCCGCTCCGGACCGTCGACCGACGTGAACGTCCTGCGGAAATTGCGTGAATTCCACGAACTGCCCGGGCTGATCCTGCAGTACCGTGCGCTGGCGAAACTCCTGTCGTCCTACCTCAACCGTCTGCCGGAATTCATCGACCCCACCACCGGCCGGATCCACGCCAATCTACGCCAGACGGGGACCGAGACCGGGCGGCTGTCCTGCGAACGGCCCAACCTGCAGAACATCCCCAAACGCACCGATCTCGGGCGCGAGCTGCGCGCCGCGTTCGTCCCGGTGCCCGAGCACCTGTTCCTCGCCGCAGACTACTCGCAGATCGAACTGCGGGTCCTGGCCCACCTCAGCGGCGACCCGACCCTGAGCGCGGCCTTCCGCGCCGGTGACGACATCCACCGTTTCGTCGCCGCCGCGGTCAATCATTGCGATCCCGAAGCGGTGACGCCCGAACAGCGCAACGCGGCCAAGGCGGTCAACTTCGGCATCATCTATGGTCAGAGCGCCTTCGGCCTCGCCCAGCAGCTGGGCATCACCCGCGGGGAAGCCGCGCGCTTCATCGACGAGTATTTCGAGCGCTTCAGCTCGGTGCGTGCGTTCGTCGAACGGGTGGTCGCCCGCGCCCGCGAGCGCGGCTACGTCGAGACCCTCGCCGGGCGTCGACGCTACGTGCCCGACCTGCACAGCGGCAACCGCAACGAGGTGCTGCAGGCCGAGCGCACCGCGCTGAACAGCACCATCCAGGGCTCGGCCGCCGACCTGATCAAGCGGGCCATGCTCCGCTGCCGCGAGCTGCTTCCGGCCGGCGCCCACCTCATTCTCCAGATCCACGACGAACTGCTCGTCGAAACCCCGGCCACCCTGGCCGACGACGCTGGCGACGCCCTCGAACGAGCGATGACCGGCGCCTGGAACCTCGACGTCCCCCTGGTGGCGGACGTCAAGTGCGCGGATAACTGGCTCGCGCTCAGCTAGCATCAACCACTGCGACCAGATAGCGCGCAGAGGAGAGACCATGAACCAGGACACGACCACAGCGCCCCCGCAGCAGAACAGCAACCGTCGGCGTGGCCGGCGTCGGCGCGGGCGGCGGCGCGACGGTCCACCCCGTCAGGAGACCCCCCTGGACAACATCGACCTCAAGGTCGACGAGGACAAGACCGTCATCGTCGGCATCACCGGTGAAGCCGGCGCGGGCAAATCTGCCCTGGCGCAGCAGTTCGCCGCGCTCGGCGCCACGGTCATCGACGTCGACGCCATCGGCCACGATGTGATCGAGGGCCCGGCGACCAAGAAGAAGATCGTCGACACCTTCGGCGAGGACATCCTCGCCGAGGATGGCCGCATCGACCGCCAACAGTTGGCCGAGAAGGCCTTCGTCGACGCTGCGAGCATCGCTGCGCTGAACAAGATCGTCGACCCGCGCCTGACCACCCGGGTCAAAGCGATGCTCAAGAAGGCCGGCAACTTCGTCGTCATCGACGCCGCACGGCTGACCGAGCTCGGCCTGGACCAGATCTGCACCCAGACTGTGTACGTCCAGGCCCCCGAGGCCCTGCGCGTGGCCCGCGTCTCCTCACGCGGCTGGGACGCCGAGGAGCTCGCCCGGCGCCAGGAGCGCCTCGGTGACCCCGAGCTGCGCCGCAAGGCCTGCCAGCTGACTGTCGACAACAGCGGCGACCCGACCCTGCTGGGCACCTACGCCAAGACCATCCTCGCCCGCCAGCTGGGCATCGATCTGGCCAGCCTGCGCAACGACACGCCGAAGGAACCGGACGATGGCGAGGTCGACGGGGTGACCGAAGACGGCACCGTCACCGTGCCCGCCGCGGCCAAGCCGCCGCCGCCGCCGCCGCCGCCCGAACCGGTGCGGATCGACCTCGACGACTACCTCCGCCGGGGGATCCCCGACCTGCAGGAAGAGGGAGAGAAGCTCGACATCCGCGACGTGCGCAGCCTCAACAAGCACGACCTGATCAGTCAGATCATCCGTCGCGTCGCCGGCAACCGCAACGACGAGATCCTGGTCCAAGGCTTCCTCGAGAAGCACAAGGACCAGCACGCCTACCTGCGCAGCCCTCTGAGCCACTACCTGCCCAACAACACCGACACCTTCATCTCGGGCCAGCACATGCGACGCGCCGGCCTGCGCGCCGGCATGCACATCACCGGCATCGCCCGTGCTCCGCGCGGCAACGAGCGCTGCCCCCAGTTGCTGAGCATAGCCACGGCGATGGGGCATCCGATCGATGAGCGCCCGCGCATCGAGCGTTTCGAGAACCTGACCCCGCTGCACGCCGAAGATCGGCTGTTCATGGAGCGGCAGGACAAGCCGACCGACCTCAGCCTGCGGATCATCGACCTGATCGCGCCGATCGGCAAGGGCCAGCGCGGCCTGATCGTCTCACAGCCGAAGTGCGGCAAGACCGTCTACCTGCAGAAGATCGCCAATGCCATCACCACCAACAACCCCGATGTGACCCTGATGGTGTTGCTGGTCGACGAGCGCCCCGAGGAAGTCACCGACATGGAGCGCAACGTCGAGGGTGAGGTCATCGCCTCGACCTTCGATCAGAAGGCCCAGCGCCACGTGCAGTGCGCCGAGATCGCGATCACCAAGGCCAAGCGGCTGGTGGAACAGGGCAAAGACGTGGTCATCCTGCTCGACTCGATCACCCGCCTCGCCCGGGCCTACAACACCGAGGCCCCGAGCTCGGGACGCATCATGTCCGGCGGCATCGAGTCCGGCGCTCTGATCCGGCCGAAGCAGTTCTTCGGCGCGGCGCGCAACATCGAGCACGGCGGTTCGCTGACCATCCTCGCCACCGCCTTGGTCGACACCGGCTCGGTGATGGACACGGTGATCTTCGAGGAGTTCAAGGGCACCGGCAACATGGAGCTGGTGCTCGACCGGCGCCTGGCCAACCGGCGCGTCTTCCCGGCCATCGACGTCGCCGCCTCGGGCACGCGCAAGGACGACCTGCTGATCAAGGACCCCGAGGAGATGCGGCGCCTGTGGGCCCTGCGCAAGTTCCTCGCCGAACGCAGCTCGCAGGACGCGATCGAATTCCTCAAGTCCAAGATCGCGCGTTACAACAGCAATGTCGAGTTCCTGATGAACATCGACCCCGACCGGGTCAACCAGTGGTGATCCGGCGAAGCGGTACGCCCCCGAGGCTTGGCTTCACGTCGGTGTACGCCCCGCGAGACTGAGCCCGCCCGCGCTCGAGGCCTGACAGCATCGCAGGCCCCGAGTACCGGTCGCCCTCGCATTCGCTTTCCCTGCGATTTGCCGGCCGGGCGCCGCTGGCGCCCAGGTCTGCGCTCCGCTCGCGCAGCGCCGCACCAGAGCATGTGCGAAAATACGCTTTCGGCTTCTGTGCGGCCTCGCTAAACTGTCGGTCCGTCGCAACCATCGCCCTCATCAGGAGAAGTGCGAACGTGTCCGTCGTCGCCAACAAGCGGGTCCTCGGTTTCGTCATGGCCGGTGGCAAGGGAACCCGACTCATGCCCTTGACCGCCGAACGCAGCAAACCCTCGGTCCCCTTCGGAGGCAAGTACAGGATCATCGACTTCGTTCTCTCGAATCTCATAAACAGCGGCATATACTCGATTTATGTCCTGACTCAATTCAAGAGCCAGAGTCTCAACGAGCATCTCATGGCCGCATGGTCCTTCGGCTCGATGCTGCCGGAGCACTTCGTACACCCGGTTCCGGCCCAGCAGCGCCATGGCGAACACTGGTACCGCGGCACCGCCGACTGCATCTACCAGAACAGCAACCTGATCAGCGACCGCAACCCGGGTCTGGTGGCGATCTTCGGCGGCGACCACATCTTCCTGATGAACGTCGCCCACATGATCGATTACACCAACGAGAAGGAAGCAGACGTCTCCATCGCCTGCATCCCCCACCCGATCGATCAGGCCCACCGCTTCGGCGTGGTCCAGGTCGACGAGGACTGGCGCATCACCGGCTTCCAGGAGAAGCCGAAAGACCCGGCGCCGATCCCCGGCCATCCCGACCAGGCGCTGGTAAGCATGGGCAACTATATCTTCAAGGCCGACGTGCTCCAACCCGCGCTCGATCACGACGCCCAGCTGCCGGGCAGTTCGCACGATTTCGGCAAGGATATCCTCCCCGGCCTGCTCGCCGATGGCAAGCGCCTGTTCGCCTACGACTTCAGCCGCAACTACATCCCGAACTCGGCCTCCGACTCCAACGACGCCTACTGGCGCGACGTCGGTGACCTCGACGCCTATTACGACGCGAGCATGGACCTGCGTTCGGTCCACCCGCAGCTCGACCTGTACAACTCCGAATGGCCACTGCGTTCGGCGATCACCAGCTACCCGCCCGCAAAGTTCGTCCACAACTTCGAGGGCCGGGTCGGTCATGCGATCCAGTCGATCGTCTGCGAGGGCAGCATCATCTCCGGCGCGACGGTACGCGACTCGCTGGTCGGCATGGATTGCCGCATCAACAGTTTCGCCGAGGTCGACCAGTGCGTGCTGATGGACGACATCGAGGTCGGTCGCGGCGCGCGTCTGTGCCGCTGCATCGTCGACAAGCACGTCCGCATCCCGCCGGGGGCGCGGATCGGCTACGACCACGACGAGGACCGCAAGCACTTCCACATCACGCCCAACGGCATCGTGGTCGTCAGCAAGGGCCAGCACATTCCGGCGCCGCCGCCGGCAGCCGATAGCGGCGACGACGATCAGGACGAACCGCCGGCGAGCGCGCAATGACCCCCGCCACGACCGGAGCGCGAGCGGCCATCGACAACGCACAGCGCGCGTGCACCGCCGAAGCTTGCCCGCGATCAGGGACGTGCATCATACAGCGTGCCACGCCCACCACCTCCCGGCCCCGCTCTCGGGTCATCACCGCCATCCGCATCAGGACGAGTCCCCCATGCCCGATTCCGACCTTCAGCGTTCGACGGTGAAACAACTACGCGAGATCGCCGACAGCCTCGGCATCCGTGGCCGCTCCAAGCTGCGCAAACAGGATCTCATCCGGGCCATCGAGCTGGCCCGCGACGAGCCGCCCGCAGCCGCGGCGCCGGATCCGGAGACCCACGCGAATCCCAGCAGCGCGACCAGCGCCCCGCCGCAGGCCGCCCGGCTGAGCCCCGGTCCCAACGGCGAACCCGGCCTGCCGGTGCCCGACCACTACGGTGAAGACAGACTGGTGCTGCTGGTCCAGGATCCCCACCACCTGTTCGCCTACTGGGAGATCAGCGACCAGCGCATCGGCGAGGCCCGCAGCCGCCTGCAGGAGAACGGCACCCCGGTGCTGATCCTGCACACCACCGGTGGCGCCGAGCAGCGGATCATCGACCTGCGCGGCGGCAACTACTACGTCACCGTCGCCCCCGGCTCCTGCTACCACGCCGAACTCGCCCTGCGGTCCCAAGACGGGGCCCTGGCCTTGTTGGCCAAGAGCAACCCGGTCGAAACGCCTTCCAACGGACCGAGCGAGAATCTCGACGAGCAATGGATGTCGGTCGACGAGACCTTCAGCGAGCTGCTGCTGCGCGCGGGGCTCAATGAGCAGCCCTCGAGCGCCTCTGCCCAGCGCGACCGCGCCATGGTCAGCCGGCTGTGGCAACGCGTCGGCGTGGTCAACCCCTCGAGCGGCGAACTCATCTCGAGCCGCGCGCTGAGCAGCGGCATCTGGCAGCACTGAGCCCCAGATTCCGCGCCTGGGCCGGTCAACGTCCAGCGCCGTAAGTGCGTATCCAACCGGCTCCCCCCCTCTCCGCCGGAGAATCAATGCCCGTAGGCGACTTCCTCCTGATCCTGCACGCCCATCTGCCCTTCGTGCGTCATCCCGAGGAACCTGTGTTTCTCGAAGAGAGCTGGCTGTTCGAAGCGATCACCGAGACCTACATCCCCCTGCTCGAACGCTTGGAACGCCTCCATCGCGAGGGCGTCCCGGCACGCGTGACCATGACCTGGTCCCCACCGCTGTGCGAGATGCTGGTCGACCCCTTGCTGATGCAGCGCTATCGCCAATGCTGCGAACGCCTGCTCGAACTCGCCGAGCAGGAGGTTCCGGCCAAGGCCCACAGCCCCTTCGCCGAAGCCGCGGTGATGTACCGCGACCACTTCCGCTTCTGCCTGCAGATGCTCGAACGGCACGGCACCATCATCGCCTGGATCCGCAAACTGGTCGAGGCCGGCGTGATCGAGCCGATCACCTGCGGTGCGACCCATGGCTATCTGCCGTTGATGCTCACTCCAGAGGCCCGCAACGCCCAGATCGCCGTCGCCGTGGCCAACTATCGCAAGCACTTCGGCTGCGATCCACGGGGCATCTGGCTGCCCGAATGCGGCTACGAGCCCGGCATCGAGGATCAGCTCAAGGCCCATGGCCTGCGCTACTTCTTCCTCGAAGCCCACGGCGTCTACTATGCCGACCCCCGCCCGCGCTACGGTGTCTATGCGCCGGTCTACACCGCCAACGGGGTCGCCGCCTTCGGGCGCGACCCCGAGAGCAGCCGTAGCGTATGGTCCTCGCAGGTCGGCTACCCCGGCGCCCCGGAATACCGTGAGTTCTATCGCGACCTCGGCTATGATGGCGATTACGACTACATCCGCGGCTTCCTCCACCCCGACGGCGTCCGGCGCAACCTCGGACTCAAGTACCATGCCGTTACCGGACAGGTCCCGCTCGACCAGAAGGCGCCGTACGTCCCCAGCCAGGCCTTCGCCCTGGCCATGCAGCACGGCGAACACTTCGCCCGCGCCCGGGTCCACCAGTGCCGCCACCTCAAGCACATCCTCAACCACACGCCGGTGATCGTCTCGCCCTACGACGCCGAGCTGTTCGGCCACTGGTGGTTCGAAGGCCCGCAGTTCATCGAGAGCGCCATGCGGGCGATCCACCACTCGGGCGAACTGCGCGCCGTCTCGGCCAGCCAGTACCTGCGCGAGCATCCGATGCAGCAGGTGGTCCGCCCCTGCGCCTCGTCCTGGGGTGACAACGGCAACAACGGGGTCTGGCTCAACCCGGGCAACGACTGGATCTATCGTCACCTGCATGCCGCTGAATTCCGCATGCGCGACAGCGCGCGCGCCCGACCCGATGCCACCGGCCTCGAACGGCGCGCGCTGCAGCAGATGGCGCGCGAGCTCCTGCTGGCCCAGAGCAGCGACTGGGGCTTCATCATGACCACCGGCACCAGCCCGGCCTACGCCACCCGCCGCGTACGCGACCACGTCAACCGCTTCACCGGCCTCTACGAGGCCCTGGAGGGTGGCCACCTGCGCGAGGACATGCTCGCTGAGATGGAGTGGCGCGATTCGATCTTCCAGGAGATCGATTACCACGTCTACGCCTGAGCCCACGATGAGTCTGCGCCGAGGCACCTTGCCGCCATCCACCTGGAGCCTAGCCTCGCAGCGATGAGCGACCTGCGCCTGACCGACCTCGATGCGGAACCGGCGTGCGAGCTGCCGGCATTGGAGCTGTTCCGCGCCGCCCAGGCCGGACGCAACCATGCGGTCTGCGGCGAACCCTCGCGCATGGGGCTGTCACCCGAGCTGACCGACCTGCGCCAGGCGCTGGGGGTGCTCTGCGCCGTCGAGCAGGATCAGGTGCTCGGCGCGTTGGCGATCTGCCCCTACTCCGACGAACAGGTCACCCTCTGGGGGCCAGTGGTGGCCCCCGCCGAGCGACGACGCGGGATCGGCAGCGAACTACTCCGCGAGACCCGAGCCGCCATCCGCGACGGCGGATTCCAGAGCCTGCGGGTGCTGGTCGACGAGCGCAACCGCATCGCCCGCGCCTTCTGTCTGGCACACGGGCTCTCACCATGGAAACACGATCTGGTGTTCGAGCACTCGCTCGGTCGCACGCCACATGAGATGGTGGCCGGCGTCTGCCTCGCCCGCAGCGAAGACCTGGACGAGGTGGCGCGGCTGCTGCGACAGGGCTTTCCCGAGAGCAGCTACTGCGACGCGCCGCTGGCCCAGCGTGAGCGCCAGGGCTACCGCCATTACCTGTACCAGGAATCCGGGGCCATTCTCGCCGCGGCGACGGTCAGGACGCAGACCGCGCGCAACTGGCTCAACATGCTCACCGTGGCACCCGACGTGCGCGGGACGGGCCTCGGCGAGCGCCTGCTCGCCGGCGTGCTCCACCTCGAAGCGGCCCTGGGCATCCGCCGCATGGGCCTCGAGGTCTTGGCGGACAACCCCGCCGCGATCCGCCTCTATCAGAAGGTGGGCTTCCGCCGGTCATGGAGCTGCACCATCATGACCGGCCCCCTATGACGCGCGCTCAGGCCTGCGCCTCGAGGTACCCACGGATCCGCTGCCACTCCTCGCGCGGTAGCTGCGCCCCAGCGACCCGGACCACTGCGGCCCCGGCCAGCGCGCCGAGGTGGCCACAGACATCGAGCGGGCAACCGCGCAGATGGGCGGCGATGAACCCGGCGGCCCATGTGTCACCAGCGCCGGTGGTGTCCAGCGGCTGATCCACATGCACCGCCTCCACGTGGTGGCGCTGCTCCCCGCCAGCGATCCAGGCTCCCTCGGCCCCCAGCTTGACCACCGCGATCTCGCAGCGACCAGCCAGATCGTCGAGAGCTGCCTCGATCCCGCCGGCGTTCCAGGCGGTGGCTTCGTCCTCGTTGGCGAAGACCAGATCCACCCGATGATCGAGGATCTCCTCGATCACCGTGCGGTTGGCCTGGACCACCTCGAACGAAGCGAGATCGAGCGCCAGTTTGCAACCGGCCTCCTTGGCCGCTGCGGCGATGGCGCGGGTCAGGTCGTGATTGAACAGGGTGTAGCCCTCGAGCATCACCATGCGCGCGCCTTCGAAGTGATCGGCACGGATGGTCGCAGGATCGAGCGCTGCCGCGGCCCCGAGGTAGGTCCGCATGGTCCGCTCCGCATCCGGCGTGACCAGGCACAGTACATGCGCGGTGGGCAGGAACTCGTGTACCTGCAGACGCGGTTCACAGCCGTGCTCGCGCAAGGCCTGGCGGTAGTACTCGCTACGCTCGTCGTCGCCGACACTGCCGATGAAGGCGCTGGGAATGCCCAGGTGGGCACAGCCGACGGTGGTATTCGACGCCGCTCCGCCGGCGCTGCGGAGCGGCCGGCCCGGCGCGGCAGCGAGCAGACCTTCGATGACATCGACTTCGACCAGCTCCATGCCGCCCTTGGCGCCAGCGACCTCGCGCCGGAGGAATTCGTCGTCGACCTGAATGACCATATCCACGATCGGCGATCCGATGCCGATCAGTTCTGCGCTACTCATCGATACTCCGTGATGCTGGTTGCTGCCCGTCCGGCGCCAGGGCGGAATCAACGGCCGGATTCGTCCCACTGGCGGGCGATCTCCATCAACACCGCCTCCGACGAGCCGGTGATGCTGGCATCGGCCGGAGGCGCTTCACCAGCATGGAAGGCGAACCGGCTTACCGGCTGATGTAGCATCGTCAACAGTGCCGGGATGCCCTGCTCCAGCCGATACATGGCCTCGCGCAAGGCGCCGTGCTCGACCCAGACCGACCCGACGAGTATCCCCGCCGCATTGAGCAGGTCGAGCCGCCCGTGCTTGCGCGTCTGCGACAGGAACTGCAGCAGATCGAGCACACCGCCAGGGCCGACCTCGCCGCTGAACGCCGCGCCCTGGGAGGCGAGGTCGGCCAGGTTCATCCCCGGGGCCAGGGTCGCCTCGCTGTCGACGCTCGGCGCCTGGCGCCCCAGCGCGCCGATATCGGCGCCCGGCGGAACCTGCAGATAGTTGAACACCTGACCGCCGACCTGCAGCCGGGCCTGGTCCTTGAGCGCGACCTGGCCTTGGACCCGGACCCCATCGACGAAGATGCCGTTGCGACTGTTCAGGTCGACGAACTGCCAGGCGCCGGCGGCCTCGTCCCACTCCAGCTGGCAGTGACGGCGCGAGATCAGCACATCCTGCAGCGGAATCTCACAGCCGGCCTCACGGCCGATGACGTAGGTCCGACCCGGCACCAGACGGTAGGCGCGTCGGGCCGCGGAGACGAGATAGTGATCGATGTCAACCGCCAACGATCGCCCCCTTTCGGATTCCCTGATGCGCCCAATGCTCGGTCAAGCCGGAGGCTTCCATCTCAGGGGGCGCTGCCCCCTCACGGCTTCGCCGCACCCCAGCGTCCTCGCTGTCGCTCGTCGCG
>CAZTGE010000012.1:0-48923 GCA_964612995.1 uncultured candidatus Brocadiaceae bacterium
ACTCGATCGTCGCCGGCGGCTTGCTTGAGATGTCGTAGACCACCCGGTTGATGCCGCGGACCTCGTTGATTATGCGGTTGCCGATCCTGTCCATGACGTCGTGCGGCATGCGGTACCAGTCGGCGGTCATGCCGTCGGTGGAGGTGACGCAGCGGACTGCGGCGACGTTCTCGTAGGTGCGTTCGTCGCCCATGACGCCGACGGTCTTGATCGGGGTGAGGACCACCAGGGCCTGCCAGATCTCGTTGTAGATCCCGTGGCGCCAGAGCTCCTCGCGCATGATCGCGTCGGCGTCCTGGAGCACGCGGACCTTCTCGGCGGTGATCTCACCGAGGATGCGCACAGCCAGGCCCGGACCGGGAAAGGGGTGGCGCCAGATGACCGCCGGCGGGAGCCCGAGCTCCTTGCCCACGGCCCGCACCTCGTCCTTGAACAGGAAGCGGAACGGTTCGATCAGGTCGAGCCCCAGGTCCGCCGGCAGACCGCCGACGTTGTGGTGGCTCTTGATGATCGCGGTCGGGCCGCCGGAGACGCTCTGCGACTCGATCACGTCGGGGTAGAGCGTGCCCTGGGCGAGGAAGTGGATCCGACCGCCGCATTCGGCCTGGATCCGGGTGGCCTCGTCCTTGAATACCTCGATGAATTCGTGACCGATGATCTTGCGTTTGCGCTCCGGATCGTCCTGGCCGGCGAGCTTGTCGAGGAAGCGCTCGTGGGCGTCGACGTAGCGCAGGCCCTCGCCGACGTGGGCTTCGAAGGTGGCGATGACCTCTTCGGCCTCGTTCTTGCGCAACACCCCGTTGTTGACGAACACGCAGTGCAGGCGTTCGCCGATCGCCCGATGGATCAGCACCGCGGCGACCATCGAGTCGACGCCACCGGAGAGCCCGAGCAGGACGTGGCGCTGTGGGCCCACCGCCTCCCGGATGCGGGCGATCTCCTCGTCGATGAACGAGCCCATCTGCCAGTCGCCAGCACAGCCGCAGATCTTGAACAGCCAGTTCGCGAGGATCTGTGCGCCGTGCTCGCTATGCACGACCTCGGGGTGGAACTGGACGCCGTGGAAGCGCAGCTCGGGGATGGCTACCGCGGCGAAGGGGCAGTTGGCGCTGGTGGCGAGCACCTCGACGCCGGGGATCGATTCGATGCGATCGCCGTGGCTCATCCACACCACCTGCCGTCGCGGCAGATCGGCGAACAGCGGGTCCTCGCCGACGACCTCGATCTCTGTGCGGCCGTACTCCCGCTCGCTACAGCCCGCGACCTGGCCGTCGTGCAGCAGGGCGGTCAACTGCAGGCCGTAGCAGATGCCGAGGATCGGTACGCCGGCCTGGTAGAGCTCGCGGGCGATGGTCGGGGAGTGCTCGCCGTAGACCGATGCCGGCCCCCCGCTGAGCACGATGCCGCGCGGCTGCAGGTCGAACACGGTATCGAGGCCGACGGTGCAGGGGTGGATCTCGCAGTAGACCCCGGCCTCACGCACCCGCCGTGCGATGAGCTGGGTGACCTGGCTGCCGAAGTCGAGGATGACGATGGTGTCGTGGCTCACGCTCTGTCCGAAAAAAAAGGGCGCCGGCTGCCCGTGGCACCGGCGCCCTGAGTGGGAATGACGGTGCCGGCTCACTGGGGCCGGTAGTTGGGTGCTTCCTTGGTGATGGTCACGTCGTGCGGATGGCTCTCCTTGAGCCCCGCGGCGGTGATGCGGGAGAACACTGCGTGTTCGCAGAAGCTGTGCAGATCCGGCGCGCCGCAGTAGCCCATGGCCGACTTGAGCCCACCGAGCATCTGGTACACCAGACTCGCCATCGCGCCGCGGCTGGGGACCATGCCCTCGATGCCTTCGGCGACCAGCTTGTCAGCGTTCTTGTTGTCCTGGAAATAGCGATCGGCCGAACCGGCCTGCATCGCGCCGATCGATCCCATCCCACGGTAGGCCTTGAACGAGCGGCCCTGGTAGATGATCGTCTCGCCCGGCGCCTCGTCGGTGCCGGCGAGCAGGGAGCCGAGCATCACCACCTGGGCCCCGGCGGCCAGGGCCTTGGCGATGTCGCCGCTGAACTTGATCCCGCCATCGGCGATGATGCTGGTGCCCGACGCCGCGGCCGCCTCGGCCGCGGCCATGATCGCGCTCACCTGCGGCACGCCGACCCCGGCGATGACCCGGGTGGTGCAGATCGAACCTGGGCCGATGCCGACCTTGACCACGTCTGCCCCGGCCTGGATCAGGTCGCGGGTGCCGCCGGCGGTGGCCACGTTGCCGGCGATCACGTCGATATCGTAGGTCGACTTGATGGTCTGCACGGTACGCAGGATGTTATCGCTGTGGCCGTGGGCGCTGTCGACCACGATCACATCGACCCCGGCGGTGACCAGCGCGGCGGCGCGATCGAGGTCGAGCGCGCCGATCGCGGCGCCGACCCGCAGGCGTCCGCGTTCGTCGTGGCTGGCCTGGGGGAACTGTTCCTGACGTTCGAGGTCCTTGAGCGTGATCAGACCGGCGAGATCGCCCTGGTCGTCGATCAGCACCAGCTTCTCGACCTTGGCCCGGTACATCAGCTCGCGCGCCTCGCCGAGTGCGACCTTGGGGCCGGCGGTGACCAGATCGGTGGTCATGACCTCAGTGATCGGGGTCGACGGCTCGTGCTGGTATTTCAGGTCGCGGCGGGTGACCAGACCGCGGACCCGGCTCCCGGCGAGCACCGGCATGCCGGAGATCTGATACAGCTCCATCATCTGCCGTGCGTCGGCGACGGTGGCGTCGACTCTCAGCGCCTTGGGATCGGTGATCACACCATTCTCGCTGCGCTTGACCTTCTCGACCTCGCGTGCCTGGGCTTCGATGCTCAGGTTCTTGTGGATCACGCCCAGACCACCGAGCTGGGCCAGGGCGATGGCCAGCCGGTGTTCGGTGACGGTATCCATCGCCGCCGACATCAGGGGGATGTTCAGGCGGATGCGCCCACTCAACCGGGTGCTGACATCGACCTCGTTGGGCACCACCGCACTACGGTCGGGCACCAACAGGATGTCATCGAAGGTGAGTCCGTCGTCCGGAAGGATGGTGGCCACGGGGACCTCCGTGCGCTCGCGTTGAAGAAAGGAGGGAAGTATGTCGGATCGCGCCCCGAGGCAACCGGCAGGTGAGACGGCGGAGGCATCGATCCGGAGCCTGCGGCGGCCTTTTCGCGTGACCTGAGCGGGCATGGCGACTAGCGTGGCGCCGCCCATGCAGGCCGAACTGCGCAACCGTCTGATCGCCGGCCCCGTGCTCGGCGCCGCGACCATCACCGCGCTGGTCGCCGACATGGCGTTCAACACCAGCTGGGGCGCGCTCGCGGTGGCGCTGGTGATCGCGATCACGGCCACGCCGGAGTTCGTCGCTCTCGCTCGCGGCCCCGCCGGGCGACCGGTACGCGCCCCCCTGTTCACCGCCAACATCCTGCTGCCGCTGATCGCGGTGCCCGACATCCACCGCGCACTGCTCGAGCGCCTGCCCACAGAGCCGGTCGCCCTCGTGCTGGGCGTCTGTCTGGTCTGGGCCGCGCTGCTGCAGACCACGCGCGGAATCGAGGGCTTCATCCACGGCCTCGGCGGGACGGTTCTGGGCATGCTCTACATCGGGCTGAGCATGCACCTGCTGGTCGCGCTGGGGGCGCACGACACACCGCTGAACCCGGTCCGTGGTACCCAGCTGCTGCTCACCGCCCTTGCGGTCTGCAAGCTCGGCGACGTCGCCGCCTTCTTCGGCGGGCGCGCCTGCGGTCGCCACAAGATGGCGCCGAGCATCTCGCCCGGCAAGACCTGGGAGGGCTTCGGCTTCAGCCTCGTCGGTTCGATCGCCGCGGCCTACCTCACGGTCTATCTTGTCTCCGGTCCATGGATGCGCTATCCCGTCGCGCCCTTCTCCGGGTACTGGCAGCCGCTGGCTTTCGGCCTCGCGGTCGGCCCGGCCGGGGTGATGGGCGATCTGGTCGAGAGCTGCCTCAAGCGCAGCAGCGCGGTCAAGGACAGCGGCAGTATCGTCCCCGGTTTCGGCGGCTTCCTCGACGTCTACGACGCCATCCTGCTCAGCGTGCCGGTGGCCTGTCTGTTGACCCTCCTGTCGGGCTGACCCGCGCCGGCGGGTCAGCCGCGGGGGCATCCTCGAGCACCATGTTCCAGATCCCCAGCTCCTGGCCGAACATGGCCACGATCAGCAGCGCTGCGCCGAGCACGATCAACAACAGGTTGAAGAGGAAGAACAGCACCTCGCGCAGGATGAACACCACACCGCAGAGGATCAGGCCCACACCGGCGCCGATCGCGACCTGGACCACGGCATCCGGCACCGGTGGCCCCGCCTCCGCTGCGGCCAGTGCCGGCAGCAGCGTCATCAGGACCACCAGGGACATCGACCGTGAGGGGCACAGCGCGCAGGCGCGGTGGTGAGCGAGAGCCGAACCGGCGTGACCGCGCGACCAAGGATGGCGAAGCGACAGAAGCACACGGCAATGGTCCGTTGAAGGTATGGCCCGGTCAAGCCGGGTCTGCCATCCGCCCTGCAAGACCTCGCCCCCGACCGCACGGCGGCCGGGGGCGAGAGAAGGGATTCGATCGCGCCAGCGGCTCAGGCCTTCTTGGCGATCGCCTCGACCATGCTCTGCGGCACGGCCTTGTAGTCCGAAGGTTCCATGCTGAAGGCGGCACGGCCCTGGGTCAGCGAACGCAGCTCGGTGGTGTAGCCGAACATCTCGCCCAGCGGAACCTCACCACGGATGACGGTGATCGAACCGCGGTTCTCGGTGCTGGTGATCATCGCGCGCTTCGAGTTGAGGCTGCCGATGACCGGACCGGTGAACTCTTCGGGGGTCTCGGCCTCGACCTTCATCCAGGGCTCGAGCAGCTGCACGCCCATCTTCTCGTAGGCCAGACGGATGGCCAGCTGACCGGCCGCCTTGAAGGCCATTTCGCTCGAGTCGACGTCGTGGTAGCTGCCGTCGACCAGGGTGATGTGCACGTTGATCACCGGGCAACCGGCGACGTAGCCACGCATCAGCTCGGCCTTGCAGCCCTCTTCGATCGAGGGGATGTATTCCTTGGGAATGGATCCGCCCTTGATCACGTTCGCGAACATGAACTCCTTGCCGGTCTTCTTCTCCTCGTCGGTCATCGGCCGGATCTTGAGGATACAGTCACCGTACTGACCCGAGCCACCGGTCTGCTTGACGTGCTTGCCGCGCACGTCGCATTCCCTGGTGATGGTCTCGCGGTAGCTCACGCGCTGCCGGCCGACGTTCGCGTCGACGTTGAAGTCGGAGAGCATGCGGTGCTGGAGCACCTCAAGGTGCAGCTCGCCCATGCCGCTGATGATCAGCTGGCCGGTCTCCGGATCGATGTAGCGATGGAAGGTCGGATCCTCGCGCTCCATCTTGGCCAGGGCGTTGGCGAGCTTCTCCTTGTCCTGGTTGGACTTGGGCTCGATCGCCATCGAGATCACCGGATGGGCGAAGGTGATGCCCTCGAGGATGGCCTGGTTGTTCTCAGGGCACAGGGTCTCGCCGGTGGCGGCGAACTTGAGCCCGACCACCGCGCAGATGTCACCGGCGCGGATGTCGTCGAGCGGAGTCTGCTGGATCGCGTGCAGCTTGAGCAGCCGCGAGGCGCGCTCCTTCTTCTCCTGGTTGGGGCAGTAGACCTGATCGCCGGATTTGAGCGTGCCCTGGTAGACGCGGATGAAGGACAGCTCGCCGTGCGGCGTGGCCATGACCTTGAACACCAGCGCGCGCAGCGGAGCCTCCGGATCGGGCGTGGTCGGGATCGGATGCTCCATGAGCGTGTCGTCGACCGCGAACTGGTTCATGTTGTGCACCTCCTCAGGATCGGGGAGGTAGTCGACGATCGCGTCGAGCAGCGGCTGGACGCCGATGTTCTTCAGCGCCGAGCCGACCATCACCGGCTGGAACAGGTACTCGGCCGTGCCCTTGCGGATACCGGTCTTGAGGTCCTCGAGCGGCAGGGTCTCGGTCTCGAGATACTTCTCCATCAGCTCTTCGGACTCCTGCGCCACCTGCTCGAAGAGCTCCTGGCGCAGGCCGGTCGCCCGCTCGATCTCCGCGTCGGGGATCGGGTAGGCGTTCATGTCCTCGCCCTTCTCCCCTTCGAACTTGAGCAGCTGCCAGCCGACGAGATCGATGATCCCCTCGAGCTCGTCGCCGCCGCCGAGCGGGTACTGCAGCACCACCGGGTTGGCATCGAGGCGGTTCTTGATCTGATCGACCACGCTGAAGAAGTCGGCGCCGACGCGGTCCATCTTGTTGATGAACACCATGCGTGGCACGCGGTACTTGTCGGCCTGGCGCCATACCGTCTCCGACTGCGCCTGCACCCCACCGACCGCACAGAACACGACCACCGCGCCATCGAGCACGCGGCAGGAACGCTCGACCTCGGCCGTGAAGTCCACGTGTCCCGGGGTGTCGATCAGGTTGAGGTAGTGGCCCTTCCACTCCACGGAGGTCGCGGCCGCGGTGATGGTGATGCCGCGCTCCTGCTCCTCCTTCATCCAGTCCATCGTCGCGGCGCCCTCGTGCACCTCGCCGATCTTGTGGCTCTTTCCGCTGTAGTAGAGGACCCGTTCCGAGACCGTGGTCTTGCCCGAATCGATATGGGCGATGATGCCGAAGTTGCGCATCTTCTTCATAGGCAGGGCAGGCATGGCTGTCTCCGCTTGGAGCACATGACGCGTAGTTCGCGTGGGTGCATGAGTTTACGTTCGTATCGGCGCCGGATCACGCTGAGCCCGTCGGCGGCGAGGGCGCCATATTCTGGCTTTTGCCGGATTCTCAAGCGAAAGCTTGGACCAGCTCGCAGGGCGACTCAAAGCTCGCCCCAGGAGCGCCGATCACCAGGTCGGCATGCCTTGCGTCGCCTCCACCTGCGTCCAACCGCCCGGCTTTCTTTGGGCTTGCTCCATAGTGACGCAGGTGGAGGCGAGGCATGGCCCTCATGTGCGAGCTTTGAGTCGCCCTGGACCAGCTCGGCCCCCCCTGCCGTGGCGGGGCGTGTGAACGAGCGGCGGCCGGCTGCGCATCGCACGACCGGTCGCGCTTGTCGCCCTGGCGCTGCCCTGCAGACTGGCCGGCATGCTCACCGGCCTGCGCGCATCCGACGGCCCCTTGCTCCAACAGCTCTGCAGCGGCGACCGCCGCCTGCTCATGCGCCTCGGCGCGCTGCTGCAGGAGCGCTTCGCGCTGACCGAGCTGGTGCTGCAGGAAGCCGGGAGCGATTCCGACCTGCGCGCGCTGGTGATGGATCGCGGCCTGAGCGCGACCGCCGAAGACGAGCCCGCCTTCCATGCGCTGTGCGAACGCCACCACTGCGGCGAGCTCGGCCTGAGCGTGACCCGGGGCGAAACGGCCGACGACGGCACGACCTGGCACGTGCTCGCCTTCGCCGACGAGGTCGACAACCCGCTGACCGCGCCGGTGGAACCCGGCGCCGGCCCCCCTGCCGGCGTGGCGGCCCTGCTGCCCTCGCTCAGCCAGCAGGTACGCGGCCCGATCGAGGGGCTGCTCGCCGCCACGGCCGACGACCAGCGCGCCGCCGCGCTCGAGCAGCTGCGCTACGCCGGACCCGACCTCGGGGTGATCGCCGAGCTGATGCCGATGGTCCTCGCCGACGGCGCCGAGCTGGTGCGCGAGCGGGCGATCTCGCTGCTGGTCCAGGCCGGCGCCCGCCCGCTGGTCATCGACCTGATCCGCGCGCTGCAGAAGGACGACGACCGCAGCATCCGCCGTCTGGCCGACAACCTGCGCAACCTTCCGCACGAGCAGATCGACCTC
This sequence comes from uncultured candidatus Brocadiaceae bacterium, assembly GCA_964612995.1. Taxonomy (GTDB): domain Bacteria; phylum Planctomycetota; class UBA11346; order UBA11346; family UBA11346; genus SLQH01. The sequence continues at coordinate 7,821 of CAZTGE010000012.1, forward strand.
GTGGTCGCTGCGATGCTGGCCATGCTCGGCCGCAACGCGGTCACCCCCGGCATCGTCCATCTCGCCACCACCATCGCCCCCCAGCTGGCCCACCATCGCGGACTCGCCCGCCTGCTCGAGCTGATGCTGCCACACGCCAACCGGATCAGTCTCATCGGCATGATCCGTGCCCTGCAGCAGCACAACCCGCAGACCGTCACCCCGACCCTGCGCGAACTCATGGGGCAGGGCGACGAGCTCGATGCCCGGCTGATCGTACTCCAGGCCAGCCAGACCGGTGTCGATCGCGCCGCCCTGCTCGCGCGCGGCGTCGACCTGCTGCTCGCTCCCGGCCCTGAACCGACCGATCGCATGGCCCTGGCCGCCTCGTTGCGTCAGCTCGACGCCGACGGCGAGCTGGCCCACCGTATCGCGTCCCACGACACGCCGCTGTGCGACCTGCGCGACAACACCGTCTTCTGGCTGCTCGCCGACCTCGCGCGCAGCGAGCGGATCGCGCCCGACGACGGCGAGACCCTGCTGCGCCAGATCCGCGACCTGCTCGCCGACGTCCGCGGGCCGCACGTGCTCACCGTACTCGAACAGCGCCTGCCGGTGCTCCTGCCCGGCGAGCCGGCGACCCGCGCGCAGATGGTGCCCCCGCTCTGCGAGCTCTCGGTGCGCTTCAACACCGATCGCGGCCGCGACCTGATCATCTACAACATCATCGACATCGGGCAGCCGGCGATCGCCCCCTGCTGGACCCTGCTCGAGGAGAGCCCCCACCGCCGGGTGCGCGACATCGCGGTCGAGGTGCTGCCCGAGCTGCTTCAGGATGCCGGACCGGACTGCATCGGCGCCGCGGTCGACCGCCTGCTGCAACGCATGGAGCACACCCGCGAGCAGACGGAGAGCGGTCGCCTGCTCTGGGCCGCGGCCCGCCTGGCCACCGCCCCGGCGGTCGATGGCGACGGCGATCTGGTCACCCGGGTCGACGCCCACTCGTCGGCGCTCGGCCTGCATGCGGTGCCGGCCTGGGGCCACCTCGCCGCCAGCCCGGCGATCGATCCGGTCCGCCGCAGCGCGATCCTCGACCACCTGCTCACCGGGCTCAAGGCCCGCGTACCCGACGCCCGCACCGAGCAGACCGTCGACGAGCAGACCCAGGAGGTGCTCTACGTCCTCGACGCGCGCCTGGGCGCCCACACCGAGAACGTCCCCGCGATCATCATCGCACTCGAACACATCGGGCGCAGCCCCCATCTGCCGCCGCAGATGTTGCGCTACCTCACCCGCCAGCTGTGCAACCAGTGGCGCGAGGTCTCCAGCTGGAAGGTGATCTGGGGCCCGGCCAACGCCCAATTGCTCGGCCGCTGCCTCTGCCGCCTCGCCGAGCTGCCCCAGCTGCCGGGCTCGTTGCGCTTCCAGATCGCCGACACCCTGCTGCCGCGGGCGAGCAACCTGACCATCGCGCTCGAACTCAGCCGGATCTTCGCCATCACCGGGCCCGACGCCGGCAAGATGGGCGAGCTCGCCGGCCGCGCGGCGCACAACCTGATCCAGGCTGCGACCGCGAACAGCTTCGCCGATGACGAGATCCCCCAGCTCGCCGAGGTCCTCGCCGCGTTCATCCTCGTTCCCGACCTCGGCCCCGATGGCGAGATCACCCGCCGCCGCCTGATCGCCCTGCTCGGCGGCTACCGCTCGCAGATCGGTCAGCGCACACGCGAACGCCTGCGCGCCGCGCTGAGCGAACCGGACCCCGGACCGCTGATCGCCGACCTGCGCGAACGGCTCGACTGGCTCGCGCCCTTCGACTGAGGCTACGGCCCCAGCGGGGCGAAGCGATCGCCCGTCTCGCGCACCAGATCGCGCAGCCGGGCGTGGAGCTACGGCCCATTGTCGCGGAAAACCACCGCTCGGTCGGACGGTCGCTCCACTGCGCTGCGCTCCGGCCTGAGTCCATCAGTGGACCTTTGAGGGCTTTGGCATTGCCGTGACCCTGGCCGTCGCCGCCCCGGCGTTCGGGCAGATGCTGGAAATGCCCCATGCCGGCATCTCATGCCGCCGAGCGCCGGCTTACAGGGGGCCGGTCACCGTCATGCAGACAGTGCGCAAGCAGCGATGCGACCGGGGAAAAGGGACTTGGCGCCTGCAAAATCGATGGCTATGGTTTCGCTGTGAGGCCGAGCGAGGACACATTCACTGGCGGTGTTTTCCATCCCGACATCCCCGACGGGCGTGCCGGGGCGACGATCGAACTCCACCCGTCCACGCTGGTCGCCACCACCGCCGACGGCTCGCGTCATCAGCTGCGCTACGATGCCTGCAGTGTGCGCGTCGGCGGGGCCAGCGGGCGGATGGTGTTCTGCCGCACGCCGGATGAGCGATTGACCATCTTCTGCGAAGACAAGCGCTTCCTCGCCGCCCTGCGCGACGCCGCCGGCGGCATCCTCGACGAACCGCTCGCCGTCGCCAGTGCAGACAAGCGCCGCGGCGACCGGCGCAGCCGCCACCTGATACTCGCCCTGGTCGTCGGCTTCCTGCTGCTGCTCGTCGGTGGCTACTTCGCCATCGTCGCCGCCGGCAAGGCCGCGATCCGCGCCGCACCGCCCTCGATCGACAAGCGCATCGGCGAGCTGGCCATGTCGCAGATGGATTTCGGCGGCCCCGAACTCGAGGACCCGACGGTGGTCGATCCGCTCGACGCGCTGATCGCGCGGCTCGACGCCATCGATCCCGAGGACCCCTTCGACTACCGTCTGACGGTGATCGAGGCCGACACACTCAACGCCTTCGCCCTGCCCGGCGGGCACATCGCGATCTACACCGGACTGCTCGAGACCGCCGAGACCCCCGAACAGGTCGCCGGAGTCCTGGCCCACGAGATCGCCCACGTGCGCGAACGCCACGGCATCCAGGGCGTCGCCCGCTCGCTCGGGCTGGTGGTCGCGATCCAGGTGCTCATCGGCGACGCTGGCGGCCTGGCCGCCCTCGCCGCGGAGTTCGGCCGTTTCGCCGCCCAGAACGCCTACAGCCGCGACCAGGAGGCCGACAGCGACCGCCTCGCCATCGAACGCCTCCACGCCGCGGGCATCGACCCCGCCGGCCTGGCCGGGTTCTTCCTGCTGCTCGAGGCCGAGGCCGCGGGCCCGGAAGTGCCGGCCTGGTTCAGCACCCACCCCCAAAACGCCGAGCGTATCGCCGCGATCCGCGAACAGGTCGCCGCGCTGCCGCCGCGCGACTACAGCCCCGCCATCCCCCCCGCCGCATGGACCGCCCTGCGTGCAGCCCTCGGCGAGGAACCGGCATCGGAACCACCCCCTGCACCACAGACCGAGGAGACCAGCGATGGACGTGACGATCGCTGACCGGCCCTCGTTCGCCAACATCCGCGTGCGCATGGCGCCGGGCGATACGATCGTCGCCGAAGCGGATGCGATGGCGAGCATGGACGCCGGCATTCAATCGAAATGTCGCTTCAACGGCGGCCCCTTCTCCGCCATCGCACGCCGGCTGTTCGGCAAGGAGAGCCTGTTCGTCAACCACTTCACCGCCGAGCAGGCGGGGGAGCTGGTGCTGACCCAGGCGCTGCCCGGCGACATCGAGTGCATCGAACTCAAGGGCACCACGCTCTATCTCCAGCCCGGCGCCTTCATCGCCTGCGAACCGGGCGTCAAACTGCGCCTCGGCTACGCCGGCATCAGCAGCTGGTTCGGCGCCGAAGGCCTGTTCCGACTCAAGCTCTCCGGCAACGGACGGGTCTGGTTCGGCGCCTATGGGGGTATCTTCGCCCGCGAGGTCGGCGACGAATACGTCGTCGATACCGGGCACCTGGTCGGCTACGAACCCGGCGTCAAGCTCAAGGTCGGGATGTCCGGCGGGATCTTCTCCAGCCTGTTCAGCGGTGAAGGGCTGGTGACCAGGGTGCGTGGCCCGGGGCGGATCTACATGCAATCGCGTGCCTTCGGCGGGCTGGTCGCGTGGACCAACAGCCATCTGCGTTGAGGAGGAACCGGCATGGACATCGACATCCAGGCGCGTCCGGCGGCCTCCGTGGCCCGGATCACCCTCGCGGCGAACGAGACCGTGACCTGCGAGGTCGGCGGCATGATCGCCATGGATCCGGGGATCACGGTCCAAACCACGACCCGCAAAAAGGGCGGCGGCGGCCTGCTCAAGGGCCTCAAGCGCATGCTCGGCGGCGAGAACCTGTTCCTCAACCATTTCACCGCGGGCGGCGACAACCAGACGCTCTACGTCGGGCCGCAGCTGCTCGGCGACGTGGTCAATCACCCGCTGACCGGCGGCACGATGATCGTCCAGGGCTCCAGCTGGCTCGCCTCGGCTGCCGACATCGAGATCGATGCCAGCTGGCAGGGCCTGGGCAAGGCGCTGTTCAGCGGCGAGGGCATGTTCTGGGTCAAGTGCAGCGGCACCGGACCGCTGCTGTTCAATAGTTTCGGCGCGATCTACTCCGTCGACGTCGACGGCGACTACACGGTCGATACCGGTCACATCGTCGCCTTCGAGGACACGCTCCAATTCCGTATCGGCAAGGCGTCCAAGAGCCTGATCGGCAGCTTCCTCGGCGGCGAAGGGCTGGTGTGCAAATTCTCCGGCCAGGGCCGCCTCTACTGCCAGAGCCACAACCCGCCCAGCTTCGGCAAGCTGCTCGGCCCCAAGCTGAAGCCGCGCTGAGGAGACCGACATGAGCACGCTCGCACACGAGATCACCCAACGTCCCGATTTCGCGATGGTCACCGTCAAGCTCGAGGCCGATCAGCAGGTCTTCGCCGAGCCGGCGGCCATGGCCGCGATGGATGCGAACATCCACATGAAGGCCGGCTTCAAGGGCGGCTTCAAGGCCACGCTCGGCCGCGCGTTCGGCGGCGAGAGCATGATCGTCAACACCTTCACCGCCAAGGAGGGCCCCGGCGAAGTGGTGTTCGCCGCCGGCACTCCCGGCGACGCGGTGCACTACCCGCTCAACGGCAGCACCCTCTACCTCCAACGCGGCGCCTACATGGCCAACAGCGACGGGGTCGAGATCAGCGGCAAATGGCAGGGCGCGAAGGGCTTCTTCTCCGGCGAAGGCCTGGTTCTGCTCAAGGCCAGCGGTACCGGCGATGTGTTCTTCAACAGCTTCGGCGCGATCCTCGAGGTCGATGTGGCCGAGGCCGGATACATCGTCGACACCGGCTACATCGTCGCCTTCGAAGATACCCTCGACTACAAGATCCGCATGGTCCCCGGCATGTCCACCGGCGGCAAGCTCAAGAGCTTCCTCTTCGGCGGCGAAGGTCTGGTCTGTGAATTCTCCGGCCACGGCCGGGTGTGGATCCAGACCCGCGCCGCGGGGCCGTTCCTGAATTGGACCCACCCCTTCCGGCCGACGCGCAACAACAACTGAAACGATCCGGCCCGCCAGTAGCACCAGTCACTGACGTGGTGGAGGACCTCACCCGCCCTCGATCTGGCGCACGCGCCGCAGGATGTCTTCGAGGCCGTTGCATTTGACCTCGTAGACGCTGGCCATCATCCGGCCCAGGCGCCCCGGCGGCCAGCCCTGTTGTTTGAACCACACCAGGTAGGCCTCTGGCAGCTCGCTCAGATAGGTGCCCTTGTGCTTGCCGTAGGGCATGCGGTAGCGGGCCATGGCCACCAGCGTGTCGGGGTCGAGGCGCTGATCGGCAGGCCGGGGATTCACAGCCACAGATTCACGTACCATTCGAGCGGCTGCTCGAGGAAGGTATGGTCGTGCAGCCAGACGACCGGGGCATAGAAACGCTCCAGGGCCGCGTGGTCATCGTCGGGCCTGGCTGCAGCACACCTGGCCACCGGGCCGATGCTCAGCACGTAGAGCAGCGGGAGCAGGAGGACGATGGTCGTCGTCACCAGCACCCGGGTGCCGCCGCGGCTCCGCTTTCCGTCAGTGGCCCGTTCACCTCGTTGTGCTGATGCGCTCGCTGCGCCCATAGCCGGCTCCTCCTGCAGCCCACGCACCGTCGCCGCGCGCTCGGACATGTCCCCGACGCTACGCCCGACCCGCGATGCGGCAATCGGCGACGGCAGCGCGCCCCGCGCGGCGGGCGCTTCCGTCGCCGTCCGTGAGCGCTAGCGTGCCGAGCGCGGCCGGGAGCCGCATCGACGGAGCCTGACGATGAAGCCGTGGGTATGTATCGACAGCGCGGCAGTACCCGGCGGCGGCGAACTGCACCTGTGGCAGCACGTAACGGGTTTCGCGATCCGCGCCGGACCGCACGAACTGATGAACAGCCGCGCCCATGCCTCGGAAGATGCCCTGGCGGACCTCGCGCGTGAACGTCAGGGCCCCCGGCCCCGCGCGCACATCCTGATCGGCGGACTGGGCATGGGCTTCACGGCGGCGGCGGCCTTGCGCGACCTGGACGCCGAGAGCCGGATCACGGTGGCGGAGCTCGTGCCGGCGGTGGTGGAATGGAACCGCGGGCCGCTCGCGGCGCTCAACGGCCATGTGCTCGAAGACCCACGGGTCCACCTCGTGCTCGACGACGTGGCCGCGCTCATGCGCGGTCATCGCGCGACCTACGATCAGATCCTGCTGGATATCGACAACGGCCCGGCCGGCCTCTGCACCGGAACCAACGACTGGCACTACAGCCCGGCCGGGCTGGCCTGCGCCCACGCGGCTCTACGAGAGGGCGGGATCCTGGCCGTGTGGTCGGCGGTGCCGGACGCCGCCTTCACCGCGCGCCTGCAACGCGCCGGCTTCACGGTCACGCTCGCCCGCGTCCGCGCCCACGGCGGGCGTGGCGCCCATCACCACATCTGGCTCGCGGCGCGGTCGGACGACGGCAGCTCATGACCCGGAACCGGGCGGGCCAGCGCCATCAGTGCAGCGCGAAGAACCCAGGCGTGTAGTCGCTACGCACCACCCGGCCGCTCGGGACCTGACGCACGATCCAGTTCTCGACCACCACGTCGTTGAGGCGCGACTGCTCGTATTTGGTCAACAGGAAGCGCAGCAGGCTGCGGACGTTGAACTCGAACGGCGAGCGTTGTGAGCGGTTGATGATCACCGTGCGCCCGGAATTGCGGGCGGTGAACTCGACCTCGTGGTGGTAGAGCGAGTAGGACCAGGGCTCGCCGGCGATCTCGATGTGCGACCGGTTCTCTTCATCGAAGGGCGAGCGCTCCGCCTGCAGGACCTCGGGGTTGTCCTCGAGCCAGGCGAACAAGGCGAACTGGTGGGCGATGAGATCGTTGAGGTCGGCGACGCTGATCACGAGGAGCGAGTGTACCATTCTCGCCCCGGCTGAGAAGACCGGGCCAGGCGCGCTTGCACGGCCGCACAGCAGCGGCGCGCCGCATTGCAGTGATGCGCCGGGGCAGCTCGATGCCGGCACGATCCGTCGTACGAGGAAGCCGCGAACCGCGACCGAGGAGCGCGAGGGCCGCGCAGCGGGCGGACGCGGGGATCCGAAGCGGCGGCGCCAGACAGCGCACCAGAGCCCCCCTGGCGCCGGGGCAGCGGGGCGTAGCCTGTGGGCGATGCACACCCGTAGCGCCATCGCTGGACTGAGAGCCGACGAGCTCGCCGCCATCGCGGCCGCGGAGCTGCCGCGGGGCGCCGGTCGTGCACGCGAGCTCTACCGCCTGGCCATGCGCAGCGGCCGCTTCGATCCGCAGGCGGTGGAGATGGGGGCCACCGCCCGCGCCGCCTGGCGCGAACGCTTCCACTTCGACCTGCCGGTGGTGGACCACGTGGTCAGCGAGCCCTGCCCGGAGGCGCCCGGGCAGAGCACGGCCAAGGCGGTGCTGCGCGCTGCCGACGGCCACTGCTTCGAGAGCGTCCACCTGCCCATGGGCCGGGGTCGGCACACCCTGTGCGTTTCGACCCAGGTCGGCTGCCGCATGGGCTGCGCCTTCTGCCAGACCGCACGCATGGGCCTGCGACGCCAGCTGACCGCCGCCGAGATCGTCGGCCAGGTGCTGGTCGCACGCCACGTCCTCGGCTGGCCGATCCGCAACGTGGTGTTCATGGGCATGGGCGAACCCCTCGACAATTGGGACCAGCTGCGTCAGGCCCTGCTGGTGCTCACCGAGCGCAGCGGCTGCACGTTCGCCCACGACCGGCTGACCGTCTGCACCGTCGGCCAGGCCGCCGGCATCCGCCGGCTGGCCACGCTCGGCTGGAAGCGGCTCGGGCTGTCGATCAGTCTCAATGCCGCCGACGACGCCCTGCGCGCCCGGCTGATGCCGGCGACCCGCGGGACCGCGCTCGCGCAGCTGCAGAGCGAACTGGTCGCCTATCGCCCGCGGACCAACTTCGCCTTCGGCATCAACTACTGTCTCCTGCCGGGCATCAACGACCTCCCCGACGTGGAGCACGCCATCGCCGCCTTCTGTGCCCCGCTCGGCCGCTGCCTGGTCAACGTCATCCCCTACAACCCCGGCACCGAACCGCTGACCCGGGCGCCGCACGACGACGAGACCATCGCCTTCACCGAGCGCCTGCGCGCCGCCGGCTGCGCCGTCCGCCACCGGGTGACCAAGGGCCGCTCGGTGATGGCCGGCTGCGGCCAGCTGGGCCAGGCCGGCTGAACGCAGATCGCGCCCCCTCAGTCCGCCGGCAACGCGCTCCCACCGCCCTGGAGCCGATCGCGCAGCGCTGCAGGATCGATGTCACCCACCGCACCATCGCTTTCGCAGGCGAGCACGGCGGCTTCGCCGGCGGCTTCGCCGAGCTGGTTGCAGCAGACCATCACCCGTACCGCGCCGAAGGCACCGGCATCGGCGTCGAGCGCTCGCCCGGCGACCAGAAGGTTGGCAGACCCCATCGGAACCATGCTGCGATAGGGGATGCGGTAGAAGGTGGCCGGTGGCGGATCGTCGGGTCCACGCCAACTGCCGTTCTGACACCGGCCATCGGCGTCGATCACCTGTTCGCGACCATCGAGGTAGCGGAAGGTGATGCCGCCGCTGCCCTGATGATGGAGATCGACGCGGTAGGTCGCCACGGCTACGGTATCAGGATAGTCGCGCCCGCGCAGCAGATCGTGTTCGGCCAGCCGATGCCGGCAGACCGCCTGTCGTGTAGCGCGAACCCCGGTGTGCGATGCCAGGCCCAACAGGGCGACCGGATCACGTAGTTCTCCGGTACGCTCTGCGCGACGCGCCAGGATGCGCGTGACGCGCGCGATCTGTTCGCGCCCGGCGATCTCGGCCCGGGTCAGATCGTCGGCATCGCTGCAATCGACCCCGTGGACCCGGGTGCCGAAGACCGCGCTCACCTGCTCGGCGCCGGGCAGGTGGCTGTGCCAGAGGAAGCCGCGTTCCAGGTGATCCGGATCGGCCGGGTCGCGCACGCAGGCGCCGAGGTCGAAGGTCGGATCGGCGTGTTCCATTGCCGCGATGCCCTGGAACAACGCGGCGGTGGTCGGCGGCTGCAACACGGCGTGGCGCCAGGTCGGCAGCCCCGCGCGATGGACCACCTCGGCGTTGCCGGTGGCGTCGATGAACTGCCGTGCGGTGATCGCGCGCCGTCCGCTGGCGTCCTCGATGATCACGGCCCGGATCCGGCCATCCGGGTCGCCGTGGGTGGCAACGGCCCGCGCGTGGAGGAAGGGACGGATCGGCAGATCCGCGATCAGGGCATCGAGCTCCAGAGTCAGCTCGGCCGGATTGAAGAAGGCGCCGGCGTCGGCATCGGTGCGCCGGCGGCGGGTGACCGCACCACGCCGCTCGAGGCGGTCGAGCATCTCGGCAGTCAACCCGGCGACGATCTGCCGCTCACCAGTGGTGTCGTAGAGCGAGTGCCAGATGTTGACCAGACCGGCGGTGGCAGTGCCGCCGAAGCGGTTCTGGTGCTCGATCACCGCCACGCGCAGCCCGCGCCGTGCGGCGCGCACGGCCGCGAACAAACCACTGCAACTGCCGCCGATGACACAGCAGTCGCAGTCGTGGGCCACGGGGATCGCGCGCGCGGGCTCGGTGATGGTCATCTGTGTCGCTCCGGATTGTGCTACGTTCATGCTTGCTCCAGGAATTCACTGCAGGGGCGGATGTCCGCATCGTGGATGATCCCGCCGTTGGCGCGCAGGGTCGACTGCAGACGCCCCACGTCGATCGCGCGGGGCGGCGCGTTCTCGCTCAACGACTGGGCCGCGGCGGTGCCGGCGGCCTCGCCGAGACCGGTACACTGGGTCATCACCCGGGTCGAACCCAGCGCGACATGGGTCACGCTGATGCAGCGGCCGGCGACCAGCAGGTTGTCCACCCGCTGCGGCACCAGACAGCGGTAGGGGATGTGGTACTTGAAGCCGGGGCCCGGGCGCCAGGTGCTGCCGGACATGCCGGGGCCATCGAGGCTGTGCACGTCGATGAAGAAACTCCCGTAACAGACGTTGTCCGGGAACCGGCACTGGGCCATGACCTCCTCTTCGCTGAGCACATACTCGCCCATGATCCGCCGGCTCTCGCGCAGACCCACCGTGTTCGGCGTGCTGATCAGGTAGCACTGTTCCATCCCCGGCACGTACTTGCGGTAGACATCAACGCTGAGCCAGGCCTGACGCCGGCCCTCGATGGTCGCACGGGTCAGATCCTCGGCCCGGGTGCAGTCGATGCCGGTGATGTGGGTGAAATTCACACCGACATGGTGTGGCTGCGATGAATTCCACCACCAGCCCATGATCTGGTTCTGGAACGGCTCCATGTCGCCGTTGGCCTGGGCCCGCTCCCAGACCGCGCGCATCTTGTAGTCCGTGCGCCAGGCCCGGACCCGTTCCCAGTCGACGCCGCCGATGGTGAACATCATGGTCACCGGCTGGCACCTGCCGTCCTCCGGCCGCCCCTGACGCCAGTCGCAACCGGCACGAAAGCCGACGTCGCCATCGCCGGTGCAGTCGATCACGCGGCGCGCCCGGACCAGCGAGCGCCCGGCCTTGTTCTGGATCACCACCCCGGTGATGGCGCCATCCCTGACCACCGCATCGCAGAAGAAGGTGTGGTAGAGCACCGTTACACCGCATTCCCGGGCCATGACATCCAGCAGGCGTTTCATCGCCTCGACGTCGTAGAAGGCGCTGCCGGGATGCAGGTCGCCGTGGCCCTCGCGGCAGATGCGGGTGTAGAGCTCCCAGGCGATGCCGCCGACCACCTGTTGGGGGCCGACCTCCTCGCTGCCCCAGCTCGAGCCGCGGCACATGTAGCCGTGCCCGCCGGCGGTGCCGACCCCGCCGAGGCAGTTGTGCTGTTCGATCACCAGCGTGCGCATGCCCTGACGGCCGGCGGCGAAGGCTGCGCCGATGCCGGCGGGGCCGCCGCCGACCACCACCACGTCGTACTCGCCGCTGACCGGAATCGTGCGTGCTGGTTCGGTGTGTTGCCCCATGGAGCGCTCCCCCGTGTCGATCATTGAGCTCCGAGCATGCCGGCTCCGACGCACGATGTCTTGTCCGGGCGCGTCGGCTCTTGGAACATATCAGCTGTTCTTGGTCATTCTCGTGCCATTATCACGACCATGGCGAATGACGAAGGGACCATCGCCGAGCTCCTCGCCCGCAGCGAACGGGCGCTGGACCTGCGCCTGTGCTTCCACGACCGCTCCATCCCGCGCGGATTCCCCAAGCGCTGGTGCGAACACGCCGATCCGGCCTGCCTCGCAATCAAGGACGGGCACCAGCGCCAGTGCGCGGCCTGGTGTGGCCTGCACACCGAGAACACCATGGCCGCAGAGGCGCGACCGCGGATCCAGACCTGTCCCTTCGGCCATACCGAGATCGTCGCCCCCCTGCGCCGGGCCCCGGTTCCGGGCGTGCTCTACGCCGGACCGGTGTGGACCGGAGCCGGCCCGCCGCCCCGCTCCCGGCTCCGGCGTGAACCACGACCTGGCTTTCTCGCCGACCGCCTGGGGCTGGTCGCTGCACTGGCGCGCTCGCTCGGCGAGCGTCTCAGCGGCAGCGAATCCGTTCCCGGTGACCGTCGCGATGCGATCCGCGGCTACATCCATCGTCAGCGCCAGGTGATGCCGCAGGTGGCCGGCCTCGCCATCGAACTGGGGCTCTCGGTCTCACGCACCGGCCATCTGGTGCGCGAGCTCTTCGCCATGCCCTTCGCCGACCTGGTCCACGCGATCAAGCTGGGCGAGGCGGCGCACTATCTCGCCACCAGCGGCATGCCGATCCTCGCGATCGCGCTGCACTTCGGCTACAGCGATCAGAGCCATTTCACCCGCCGCTTCCGCGCCCGCTACGGGCTCACCCCACTGGCCTACCGCCGGCGCCACGCCGGTCGCCAACTGGTCTGACCCGCGCCAGCACCTGGCAGGCATCCGGGCCACGCTCCGGTGGAACGCCCCGGCGCGCCGCGCATCGTACGTGCGCCGGCTCAGCGACCGCCGAGCGCCTCGGCCGGGTCCTCACGCCGGGGATCGAACGGGCGCAGGACCAGATGCTGAACGTGCCGTGCGGTCGCGATGCGATACTGCGGCAGGGTATCCGGGCCACACGAACGGGTGCCCAGGCCACGGTGCACGCTGTCGATGGTCAAGAAGCAGGCCTGAGCCCGCTGCACCTCATGGATGTGGGTCGCGGCGTAGAGGTCCGCAGCGCTGCAGTCCAGCGCGCTGAAGGCGAAGGTCTCCGTGCTGCCGACCACCAGCCCCTGATCCGCGCTGGCGAGCGCGCACCAGTACACCCCGCAGTGCAGACCGCATTCCTGCGGCAGGACGTAGGGCACGTACTGCCCGCCGAGGGTGCTGCGATGCCGGGCCAGCAGCCCCGCGGCACAGCGGTCGGGGTAGGTCTCGTGCGGACCGAGGCCGTACCATTCCAGCTCCTCGCAGCCAGGCGGCAGCATCAACTCGAGGCCCACCCGTGGTACGTCGCGCACTCCGGGCTCGAGAGTGGTGGTCGTCTCCAGGTGGACCGCGCCGCTGGCGTCGATCCACCAGCGTTGCCGATGTCGGGCCAGGCGCACCACCATGCCCTCAGCCGTCTCGCCGCTGAGCAGACACTGACAGGTGACCTGGGGACCGTCAGCGCCGCGATGCAGGCGCGCCGACGACCAGTCCCGATGCTGCCGCGGAAGACCGAGGCGGCGCCAGGCCCCCAGCGGCTTGTCCTCCTGCCCGGTCCAGCTCTTGACGCCGTCGTTGTCGGTCGCCGCCCGCCACAACGTCGGCCGCGGCCCACCGACGACCAGGGCGCCGCCGACACCCTCCAGCCCGCAGCAGGTCCCGGCCTGGCGATCGAAGCGCAGGCGGGTCGCGCCGACTGTGAGGCTCAGCTCCGGTCCTCCGCGTTGCGCGCTGCCTGCGGCAGGGCGGACGACCGCAGCCGGCGGCTGCGACTGCAGCTCCACCTGCTCGCGCGCGAGCACATGACCACGCGGGGCCCAGGCGGTGGCCGTGCGCAGCAGGCAGGCGATCTCCAACCGCCGGTCACCCGGACCGCTGAGCGCGTCGCCCAGCTTGAGGTCCACCGTCTGCTCGGCCCCTGGTCCGGTGCGCAGCCGCGGCAGACGACCGCGGCGCACACAGGCACCGTCGACCAGCAAGGACCAGTGCACCACGAGGTGTCCGAGGTCGGCGAAGTCCAGCCGGTTGTGCACCACGATCGAGCCCGGCGCGGCTCCCGCGCGCACCGCCACCGGCCGTTGACACCAGGCCACCTCGGCCATCGCCGGATGCGGCACCCGGTCCGGTCCCAGCAGGCCGTTGATGCAGAAATTGGCATCGTGGATGGTTTCGCCGAAATCACCGCCATAGGCCCACCAGGCGCGGCCCGCTTCGTCGTGGCGCAGCAGACCCTGGTCGATCCAGTCCCAGATGAAGCCCCCCTGCAGGCCCGGCTGCGCGAGGAAGGCATCCCAGTACTCGTGCAGGCAGCCGTTGGAATTGCCCATGGCATGGGAGTACTCGCACAGGATCACCGGCCGCGCTTCTGCATCCGGCTGCGCGGCCCACTCGCACAGGACGTGGACCGGAGCGTACATCGGCGCGATCACATCCGAGGACAACGCCCCCGCGCCGGGCTGTTTGCGCGAGCGTGGCGGCCAATCGAGCGAAGCGCTCCAGCGGCCGGTGGTCGCCTCGCAGTAGTGGACCGCCCGCGAGGGGTCGCGGCCGCGGACGTAACCGGCGGCGGTGTCGTGGTTGAAGCCGTAGCCGGACTCGTTGCCCAACGACCACATGACGATGCTCGGATGGTTCTTGTCGCGCTCGACCATGCGCGCCACCCGGTCGAGGAAGGCAACCGTCCAGTCGGGGTCCCTGGCCAAGCGATCACCGGGCTGGTAGGCGTGGCACTCGACGTTGGCTTCGTCGATGACGTACAGGCCGTACTCATCGCAGAGATCGTAGAAATACGGATCGTTGGGATAATGGGCGGTGCGCACCGCGTTGAAGTTGTGCTGCTTCATCAGCTCGACGTCGCGCCGCATGTCGGCGCGCGATACCGTCTTGCCGTGCTCCTGGTGGTGATCGTGCCGGTTGACCCCCTTGAACAGCACCTGCCGGCCGTTGATCCGCAGCTCGCGATAGGCGAGGTCGATGGTGCGGAAACCGGTGCGCACCGCGGTGCTCTCGACCACCGCGCCGTCCGGGTCGCACAGGCTCACGACCACCGTGTAGAGGTGCGGCGTCTCGGCCGTCCACGGCTGCACCCGCGGCAGCTCGGCCTGGAGTTCGACCTCCCGCTGGTGGTGCTCTTCCCACAGCATCGGTGGCACCGACGCGCACAGCGGTTGGCGCAGGCGATCGCGGCCGGCGGCATCGAGCAGCCGTACCCGCACCGACCAGCCCGTGGGCCAGGTGCGCATCGCTCCGAGGCGTATCTGCACCGAGAGCCGGCCGCGGCGCAGATCCTCATCGAGTTGACCCCGGGCGAACACGTCCTCGAGATGCATCGCGGCGGTGCTGTAGAGATAGACCTCGCGGTGGATTCCGGCCATCCACCAGTGGTCCTGGTCCTCGAGGTAGCTGCCGTCCGACCAGCGGATCACCTGGATCGCCAGCTGATTGCGCCCCCGCAGCAGCCAGGGGGTGAGGTCGAACTCGCTCGGCAGGCGCGAGTCCTTGGCCATGCCCACGGTGTGGCCGTTGAGATGGACGCTGTAGCAGCTCTCCACGCCGCCAAGATGCAGCACCACCCGGCGAGAGCGCCAACTGGTCGGCAGGTCGAATGCGGTGCGATAGACCCCGGTGGGATTGTCGTCCGGTACCTCCGGCGGCTGATAACCGGCCCACGGCATGGCAATATTGGTATAGATGGGCTTGTCATGGCCCTGACAGGTCCAGCAGCCGGGCACCGTGATCGCGTCCCACCGGCTGTCGTCGCTCTCGGCCGCGAGAGAGCGCGCCGGCACGCGCTCGGGCCGGGGATGGATCCGGAAGCGCCAGGTGCCGTCGAGCGGCATCCAGAACGGACTGCGCTCGCGATCACGCGTGATCGCCTGGGATTCATCGGCAAAAGGCACGCAGGTGGCGCGCGCCGGCAACCGGTTGATGCCTGGACAGGCCGGATCGACCCAGAAGCGTTCGGGCAGGGTGATACGGGGCACGACGGCTGACATGGTGGCTCCTGTGACGGCGACGGCGGCAGACTAGCGGCGGGCCGCTCGCTTGCCAATGGCACCACTGGTCGGAGTGATGTGTTTTCTGGTACGCCGCGGAGCCAGCCCCGATGCCCGGATTCCCCACCACCGTGATGCCCACGCACAGCGATTCGGTCTATCGGTCGCTGCAGGGATCGGCGATGGGCCGGATCGGCGCCGGCTTCCTGTGCAAGCCACAGGTGACAGGGACCGAGTACCGCGACTACCACGCACCGACCTACTCGCTGGTCGCCGCTCGAGGATGGTGGCGCCGGCAGCCAGACGATGGAAGGTCTGCACCCGGAGATCGACCACACCATCGTCACCGCGCCGGGCAACGAGGGCTGATGATCGGCCCCTGTATCGTCAAGGCGCGTCGCTCCGCAGCGACGGCGCGCCCTGACCCGCCTCGCCAGCGGCCGGCCCGCTGGCGAGGCGGCTGCTGATGCCTGCATCGGCGCTGCGATGATGATGATGATGCGGCCTCGTGAACGCCGGGTGTATGAGGCACCCGGCGCTCACTGTTGGATGGGCTGACAGAAACTGCCCCCAGAGGGGATTCATGCGCAAGTCGTATGGCGTCTCGCCTCGCGCAACCTCTGGAGGAATCATGCCCAACCGTCATCCGCAACGTCGGCGCCTGTCTGTGGCCGCCGTGTTCGTCATCGCCCTTGCCGGCACCGTGCTGGCTATAGGACGATGGTCGAGCCACCAACCTGCCGCGCCCACTGCATCCGATCGGGATGCGGCCGCGTCTGCCGCGCAGACCCCCGCGGCGAGGTCCCGCCCGGATATCACCGCTGCCGACGTGCCCGAAGCGCCGAACGAAGCGGTTCCACCGGCAGACGACACAGCTGGCAGCGCACCAATGGCGAGTCCTGAACTGCGTGAATGGTTGCCCGGGGCGGTGGTCCAATCGTGCCGACACGAAGCGGCAGCCGATGAGGCCCGGGGCGCCGCCGACGACGACGAGACGGTAATGGTCGAGACGGCCGTGGTGCAGCTGTCGGGCCAGGAGCGCCCGGTAGCCGTACGCCAGGTGCTCGCGGGCTCGCCCGAGGCTCGGCGCGTGCTGCGGCGCGATGCCTTCATCGCCGACCGGGTCCTGGTCAAGCTGCGGCGTCCCGAGGCGGTCGCTGATCTGCGACGTCTGGCGCAGGAGCACGACGCGACCATCGAGCGCCGTGTCGGTCGCCTGGGTGGCGATCTCTACACGGTGCGTCTGGCCCGACGCGGCCACGCCGCCGTCGAACAGGCGGTCGAACACTTCAGCAAGGCCGCGGCCGACCTGGCCTACGCCGAACCGGACCATCTCTACTTCGCCGTCGGCGACGGGATCGCCCCCGCGGCGACGACACCCGATGACCCCGACCTGAGCGAATGCTGGGGCCTGCACAATACCGGGCAGACCGACGGCACCGAGGATGCCGATATCGACGCCCCGGAGGCCTGGGATATAGCCACCGGCAGCCATGATGTTGTCGTCGCGGTGATCGACACCGGTATCGATTACAACCATCCGGATCTGGAGGCCAACATGTGGACCAACCCGGATGAGATCCCCGGAAACGGCATCGACGACGACAACAATGGCTACGTCGATGACGTCTACGGCTGGGATTTCGCGAACAACGACAGCGACCCGATGGACGACCACCTGCATGGCACCCACTGTGCCGGTACCATCGGCGCGGTGGGCGACGACGGCTACGGGATCAGTGGCGTGTGCTGGTCGGTGAAACTGATGGCATTGCGGTTCCTCGGCGGGGACGGCTCGGGCACCGCTTCGGGCGCGGTGAGCGCCATCGAGTATGCGATCGAGAACGGCGCACACGTGACGAGCAACTCCTGGGGCGGCGGCGCCGCCTCGCAGGCGCTCGAGGATGCGATCAGTGCGGCCAATGCCGCCGATGTGGCTTTCGTCGCCGCGGCTGGCAACAGCGGCAACGACAACGACGATACGCCCCACTATCCATCCAGCTACGATATCGATAACGTGATCGCCGTGGCGGCCAGCGACCACGATGACGCCGCGGCCTCGTTCAGCTGCTACGGCGCCGAGAGCGTTGACCTGTTCGCGCCGGGCGTCGCCGTCTACAGCACCTTCCCGACCTATATGACCGATGCCATGACCCAGCGCGGCGACGACACCCATTACGGGAGCATCAGCGGCACTTCGATGGCCACGCCGCATGTGGCGGGGGCTGCGGCGCTTCTTCAAAGCGTCACCGGCAGGTTGTCGCCTGCTACCGTGCGGACCATCTTGTTGGAGAGCGTCGACCACATCGACGCCTTCGAGGGGCTGGTGGTCAGCGAGGGCCGGCTGAATATCGCGACCATGATGGGGCAGGTGTCCGACTCCTGGCTGGTGATCCCCACCAGACCCACCTGGAACGACGGCCCGGAAGCCCCCGCGGTGGGCAACGGCAACGGTTTCGCCGAAGCGGGCGAGACCCTGGACCTTTCCATCGAGGTGGCCAATATCGGTATAGGGGATACGCTCGAATCGGCAGAGCTGCGCCTGACCTCCAACGATTCCTACGTCACCATTCACGGCGACACGGTAGAGCTCGGGACCGTGGCCGGTCTCGAGCGCCGCATGATCGACAGCTTCTCGCTGGCGATCGCCGCGGATACCCCGGCCGGACATGAGGTCACCTGCCGCTTGCGGCTGCGTGAGGGCGGCGCCACCGTCGATAGCCTGGATTTCAAGATCGTCGTGTATGCCATCGGGACCGTCAGTGGGTATGTGCGTGACAACCAGGGAGACGGCGTCAGCGGGGTCCGCATCCTGACCACCGCGACAGGAGACGTCCAGTTCTCCACCTATACCGACGGCGACGGTCACTACGTGGTGCCGGCGCTCGAGGGGCACCAGATGGAGATCAAGGCCGTGAAACGATCGTGGTTCCCCGATGCCGCCCGGTTCACGGCGCCTTGCGATCCGATAGATCTCACGGTGTATCCGGTCGACATCCGTATCATCGAAACGGGGATGCCATTCGGCATCGATCGTTTCGGCCACGTCGGCTACGAAGCGGCCAATCCCGCGCAGAAGGGTTTCGCTCTGCAATCTGTGCGCGAAACCTGCGAGGGCGACCGTCTGGTGCCCGTCCCGTCGGCGGGCGCTTTCAACGTCCTCGCCAACGACCTTCTGGGCGTCTTGGCTTTCATCAATCCGGAGAAAGATATCTGGCGCGACGGGCTGATGCACAAGGTGGCGGACAATTCGCTGCGAGCCTACGGCTTCACCAACGACGAGGTTGCGTATGGCCTCGCTTATAGGGATGACAACAAGAGCTACCCGTGCCGGTGGGATCAAGTGAATGGACAACAGTGGCTCAGCGAGTACGAGGGGGCGATCTACGCCATCGACGATACCGGCCGCTATTACGGCACCGTGCGCCCCGATAATCACATCAAACCGTGGATCGGCAGTGAAAGCGGCGATGAACTGCTCGAGTTGCCCGAGCCCGAGTTCGCCGATGCCGGGGCGATCTGGGGCGCGTCGAGCGACGGCACGCGCATCTGCGGCCTCATGTATCGCAACGAGGTGGTGACGGTGCAGAAGGCCGTCGGCTTCTATGGCACTCCCGAGGCCGTCGAGCGGTGCAACTACCCCATCAACTATAAAAACGGCGATGATCACTGGTCCAAGGCGCTCCATATCAACAACCAGGGGCTGGTCGGCGGGTGGTTCTATCACATCGCCCACAACGCCCAGACGCGCGTCGCCGCCGTCTACCGGGGCGGCAGCTGGATCGATCTCAACGAGATCATGCCGGCCCACGCCGGCTGGGTCTTGCAGGAGGTCATCGATATCAACGAGAGCGGCGAACTGGTGTGCCTGGCCCAATTGCGCTTCGAAAAGAATTTCCAATCGCAAGCGATCGCCGGCACCGTGGTCATCTCGCCGCGTGCTATCCCCAACCGGACGCCGCTGGTAGACGCCGGTGACGATCAACGCGTGCTGCTCGACCTGGATGCCACCCTGCATGCCCAGGCCAACGATGACGGGGATGTCGCGCCCACCTATCTCTGGGAACAGATCGACGGCCCCGCCACCGCGAGCATCTCGGCGGCGAACGAGCGGGTCACTACGGTGAGCTTCCCGGTTGTCGGTACCTATGACTTCCGTTTCAGCGCCGTCGACGCAGCCGGTGCCTCCGCCAGCGACGAGGTGACCGTCCTCGTCGAGGACGCAGCCAACCTGGCACCGAGCATCACCATCACCTCGCCGAGCGATGGCACCACCCTCGAGCAGGACATCAACTACAGACTCGCCACCACCGACTTCCAGGTGTCGGCCACGGACGATGACGGCGAGGTGGCACGGGTCGAATACCGGGTCGACAACGTGGGCGTGCGCAGCCTGGAAGCGGCGCCGTATGAGAGCCCGCTGACGTTCGGTCTGGGCACCTGGTCGGTGGTCGCACGGGCCTATGACGACGATGGCGCCTTCACCGATTCCGATCCGGTCACCATCATCGTCGATGGTCCCAAGCCTTCTATCGAGATCCTCTATCCGACCGGCGATCTGGAAATCGATTTCGGCGAGACCATCGTCGCCCAGATGCGCATCACCAAGGGGGACGCCGATCTGGACACTGTCCAACTCTACGTCGACGACCATGAATACCGCTACGATGATCCGCCCGCGGATGAGATCATCGAGTTCACGCTCACCGGTATGGACACCGGCATGCACAGCCTGCGCGTCAACGTATGGGATGACGACCTCGAATGGGGCCAGGCCGGGGTGGTGTTCGAGATCGTCAGGCCGCCGTTCATCAGCGCGCCGGGCTCGCTGGACGACATGCAGGTCGACACCCACCGCGGCATGGCGTTCGAAGCCTTCGGATCGGTACCGTTGACCTGGAGCGTCGCCGCGGGAGCTCTGCCGCCGGGCATGGTTCTCGACACCGAGTCGGGCGCCTTCGCCGGCACCGTGCCACGGGCGGGTCGCTGGACCTTTACCGTCCAGGCCGACAACAGCTACGGGAGCCACCAGCGTACCTTCACCCAGACGGTGCTGCGCCTGCAGCCGCGGACCATCACCCTGATGGTGGAGGATACCGACTGGAGCATCGACCCGGAAGACGGTCTGCCGGTCGAGGAAGATGGGGACGCGCGGATCTTCGACCACGTCGATCCGGAGGTCGACCACACGCTCACGCCGACGCCGGTCGGTCCGAGTGGCGCCGGTTGACGGCAGGAGCGTCTGGCAGTTCTGGGCGGTCGATGTCGCACAAGGGCATCGACCGCCCCGTGTGACTCCGTTATGATGGGCGCGCAAGTGCAGCGAAGGCGAACGGATGGCAGACGATCCAGATAGCGATGTCGAGACGACGCGCGAGCGGGTGCTGCAGCTGGCGCTCGAGAATCGGCTGCAACTGCAGGCGTATCTCCTGGGCTTGTGTCGCGACATGGCCCTTGCTGAGGACCTGTTCCAGGAAACGCTGCTGGTGGTGTGCCAGAAGTGGAACGACTTCACCGTCGGGACCAGCATCAAGGCCTGGATGTTCGCCATCGCCCGCAATCTCCATCTGCGCCAGGTGACGCGCCAGCAGCGACACGCGGTGGTGGCCGAGGCGGAAGTGCTCGAGCGCGCCTTCGCGACCCGATCCAGCGATGGGCGTTCGGATGCCGCCCTGCGCGAGGCGCTGGTAGCCTGCTGGCGCAAACTGCCCGAACGCAATCGCAAGGCCTTCTACCATCGCTTCGCCGAGGGCTCCGGGCACCAGCCCCTGGGCGCTCGATTGGGGCTTACGGACAACGCGCTCTACCTGTTGCTGAGCCGGACGCGCAAGATGCTACGAGCGTGCATCCATCGTTCCCTGCGCGCGATGGAGACACGGGCATGAAGCAGAAGGACGCGGTGGAGCTAGAACGGCTGCTGGCGGATGCCTGTTCGCCCGCGGAACGCAGCGCGTTGATGCAGCGCATCGATCTGGATCCCGAATTGCAGGCAGCGCTATGCGACGCGCTGTGCGAAGACGTCATCTTGATGCAATACCTGGCCATGGGGCATGCGCACCAGCATCGTCGCCGGTTCCTTCGCGTGGGTTTGATCGCGGCGGCCGCGGCCCTCCTGGCGGCCATCGTCTTCTTCAAGATCCCCTCGAACGCGCCGATCACCGACGAATCGGCGGTCGTGGAATCGGTGCTGCTCGCCGGCGCCGGACGACATCACGACCGCCAGCCGGGGCACGGCGAATGGACGTATGTCGGTAGCGGCTCGCTCAGGCTCCGCAAAGGCGAGCCCACGGTGGGTTTCGAGTTGAACGACGGGCTGCTGCACTGGCGATCGTCAAACGACCCCCCAGGGCCTCGAAGCTTCGCCGGGCAGCACCTGCGGGTCACTCCGCGCGGTACCGCCCTGAGCCTGTTGGACCGGAGCTGGGGGTCGCTGGTGCAGGTCCACACCGGAGCGGTCGCGGTGGCGGGGCGCGATGGCACGGATCACGGGACGGTCGAAGCCGGCTCGTGGCTCCGCTACGCCATCGACGGCTCGATCAGCCGCGGGCAGCTCCTGCCAGATCCGGTGTCCCCGTTGTTCGTGGTGCCCTTCGTGCCGATGAGTGCGGATACGGTCGTCGATCTCGCACATGCCGATGGACGCTACGATTTCGTCGCTCGAGAAGCGACCGCTCTGACCCATGATCGGCACGGTACCCTGGTCAGCGGCAGCGGGGGACTGCGCGTGCGAACCCCGGTGGCGGAGGTCCAGCCGATGATCGCCTTGCCCACGGATATGAGTTTCACTCTGGAGATCGTCGTCGTCTTCCCGCAGGTGCCGGAAGTCGACGACGAAGTGACCTGCCTGCAGTTCATCCCGTGTCGCGATGGCGAGGTCATCGATTCCTTTCCCGGCAGTCGATGGTGCCTGGACGGCGACACGCTGCAGCTGTTACTACAGGAGGGGAGAGATCGGGTGTCGATCTGCTATGTGCACGAGACTCGCGATGGCAAGAGTCTCTCGCGCCTGTTCGCCAATGGCTACACACTGGCCGAAACGCGCGGAACGCCGCAGGAAGACGCCGGGGGCGAATACGACGAGCAACCGCCCGATGCCTACCTGATCGAGTTGCCGGCTCAGGTGGCGGCGGACGCCACGCCAGAGGAGCGTGATCGCGCCATGCGCTACCGGAGCCTGCGGCTCTACCCGGCGGCCTTCGATGCGCAGACCGTCCTGCGCCGGTCGCTGCGGCGCGCTTGGGAGATGCCGCTGCGCGCCGCCGAGCTGGCACGCGACGAACCCTGAGTCCGCACCGATTCCGACAGCGGCCGCGAGGAGGCGTAGGCCGGATGTGTCACATGCCTCGGCCGTCTGCCTGAGGCCGAGCGATGACTGCGCATCGCTCACTCGCCGTCTTCGACGGGCAGGCGGTCTCGCGCCATGCGCAATGCCGCGCATGGCAAGCACCCCTTCGCGCTCGAGCGTGTGATCGAACGCCGGAGCCAGTCCCTCGACGCGGGTGTCATCGACACCCGCGTCGAGCAGCAGGTCCTCGGGTTGCAAGCTCGGTGCTCGCGGCGACCCGAGCCCGGGGTGAAAGCATCGGTTTCGTTCACCGCCGCACGTGCCATGCTCGCCCGACCATGCCCTTCCAGCGCAACGAGCCAGACGAGGTCCGCGAGCCCGACGAGATCCTGACGCCGAGCGGCCGTGCCCAGCGCCCGCACGATCAGACCGACGCGCTGCGCCGCTTCCTGCTCTCGCTCTATGAGCGCCAACCGCGCGCCAGCCTGACCCGCGGCCTGATCGCGATCAACGTGGCCGTGTTCGCGGTGATGGTCTTCACCGGGGCCGATCCGCTCAGACCGGGCGTCGATGACCTGCGCACCTGGGGCGCCAGCTATGGGCCCGCCTTCGTCGGCGGCGAGTGGTGGCGCGCGCTCACCGCGCCGTTCATCCATGCGGGAATCGTCCACCTGTTGTTGAACATGTGGATCCTGCACCAGGTCGGGCAGCTGACCGAACGGCTCTACGGCCGCGTCGATTTCGCC
Source organism: uncultured candidatus Brocadiaceae bacterium (assembly GCA_964612995.1). Taxonomy (GTDB): domain Bacteria; phylum Planctomycetota; class UBA11346; order UBA11346; family UBA11346; genus SLQH01. Next base: position 31,389 of record CAZTGE010000012.1, read on the forward strand.
CTGGTCTATCTCGCGGCCGGCATCAGCGGCGTCGCCGCCTCGACCACCTGGAACCCGGTGATCACCAGTGTCGGTGCCAGCGGCGCGATCTTCGGTCTGATCGGTGCCGAATACATCGCCCTGCGGCTGCACGGGCCGGACATCCCGCCCCTGCTGCGCCGCGAGACCGGCCGCCGGCTGCTGATCTTCCTCGGGCTCAACCTGTTCCTCGGCATGACCATGCCGATGATCGACAACGCCGCGCACATCGGTGGCTTCTGCGGCGGCATCGTCGCCGGCGCCCTGTTGCTGGGCGGACGACCGACGCTGGGATCCGAACACCGCACCCGCCTGCGCGCCGCGGTGGTCGCCCTCGCGGCAATCATCGTGCTGAGCATCCCGCATCTGCTACCGGCGGATCTCGACCGCCACACCACGACCATGGCAGAGACCGTCGAGCGCCTGCGATCGCTCGACGAACGCTACCGCGCGCTGGCGAGCCGCTACAACGCCGACGAACTCGCAGCGCAACGCGCGGCTGCGCTGCTCGAGACCGAACTCATCCCCGAGCTCGAAGCGGTGCTCGCGCAGCTCGAACGCAGCGATCCGCCGAGCCCCCTGCTGGCCCGCCGTCGCGAACGCCTGCAAGCACTCGCCCGCGAACTGCTCGAGGACATGCGCCACGCGCACGAGCTGACCGGCGCGGGCCCACCGGCCGATGCCGATGGGCCCGATACCACCGGCGACGACTGAATGCCAAGGCGGCGGATCGCGCCGCGCACGTCGTCTATTCGTCGCTGGTCGCGGCCGGCTCCGCCGCCTGGCGGATCGCCGCGAGCAGCCGGGCGGCCAGGCGATCCTCGGGATGATCGCCGACGTAGGTGCGCAACAGTGCGATCGCCGCGTCGCGTCGCCCCTGGGCGTGAAGCAGGCGCGCGAGGTGCAACCGCGCGGTCGCAGCGGTCGCCCCCTCCGTCTGCATCGTCTGGCGCAACAGCGCTTCGGCACGCGCCTCGGCGCCGGTGTCCGCGGCGAGACGCGCGGCCCACAGCAACACCGCCGGATCATTCGCCCCATCAGCGATCAGCGCCTCGAGCGCCGCGAGTGCGTCTGCGCTGCGCTCGTCCTGCAGGGCCAACCGCGCGGCGATCAGATGCAGGGAACGGCCCCGTGCGGCGACCGGCACCAGGCCCAGCCAGATCCGGGCATGCTCCCACTGCTCGTCGCGCATAGCCGCGCGCACGGCGAGCTCGACCCAATCGTGCTCCCGCTCCGCCGGCCAGGCGTCGCGCAGATCCATCAGTGCACGCGCGCAGCGCATGGCGGCACCGGCCTGGTCCGCGGCCAGGAACGCGCCGAGCAGGCGCGCGCGCAAGCGCGAGTCTTCCGGGGCGGCCAGCACCGCCGCCTGCAAGCGCACCCGCTCGGTGGCGGGGTCGTCTTCGGCGAGCGCGGCCCAGGTACGCCAGAGCTCCGCCTGGGCCGGGTCTTGGCGCAGCAGCGAGCGGACCAGTTCACGCGCACCGACGCGATCATCGCCGGCCACCAGAGCCGCGAGCCGCAGGCGCCGCATGGCGGTGCTCTCGGGGAAGCGGAGCAGACCGGTGGTGGTGATCGCACGCAGCAGCGGCAGATCGTCGAGCGCGTGGGCGATGCTGGCATAGAGCAGCACCATCTCACGCGGGTCGCGGTCAACAGCGATGTGGCGGCCGGCCTCGGCGCGGGCCGCCGGCCACTGCTCGCACACGGCCAGACTGCGCACCAGACCGTAGCCCGCCTGACGCAGGTCCGGATCGAGCTCCAACGCCGTGCGGTACGCCGCGCCGGCCTCCTGTGCGCGCTCGGCGGCGAGCAGGGCGTGACCGCGCAGCAGGGCATGCACCGCGTGCGCCTCGCCGCCCCAGCCGGCGAGAACGTCCAGGGCCTTTTGCGGCGCGCCGGCGGCGAGATGCTCCTGTGCGCGCTCGAGCACCGGTGCCAGATCGCGCGGCACCACCGGCGGGCCGTCATCGGCCGCCGCCAGCATGCCAACGCACAACACGAGCACAGCCAGCCACCGCAGGTGCCCACGCCACGCCCCCGACGCCATGGCGCACGAGTGCCGGCGATGCACCCGGGAGAGCCTGCTGACGGAGCAGTCTGGCTGACGGTCGGAGGCGGCGGCGCTGTCCATGCTCATCGGCTCAGAGTCCAGACCAGGGTGACGATCGCCCGCGCGGGCACGCGCTGCCCGTCGACGGTATGCGGTTCGTAGCGCAGGCGGCGAGCCCAGCGTCGTGCCGCATCCTCGAACACGCCGGACGGCGAGGAGGCGAGCACGGTGACCGCGGTGACCGCGCCCTGGGCGTCGACCGCGACGCGCATCCGGGTGCGCCCCTCGGTACCGCGACGCTTTGCGCGCGGAGGGTAGTAGGGCTCGGGATCCGGGTGGTAGAGCAGCGCGAGCGAAACCGCACCAGACGGAACCGCCGGTTCCGGGCCCGCCGGTGCGGCGAGCGCGAAGTCCGGCACCGCGGCGGCGAGATCGAGCGGGTCGACGCTCGGATCGAGCGGTGGCAGCGCCAGACTGCCGGGCTCCGGCGGCGCGTCGGGCAACTCGAGCTGCGGCAGCGACGGCAGGCTGGCCCGCGGCGTCACCTGCGGTGGGGGCGGATCGCGCGGTGGCGGCGGGGGGGCCGGCGGCGGCGGTGGCGGCGGCGGTGGCACGACCACCGCCAGGTCGGTGACCGGGATCCGCCGCTGGGCTCCGAGCTCTTCGGCGGCGAAGCGGGCGAGCACGCCGAGCAGCACGGCGAAGGCGATGCTGCCACAGATCGCGGCCAGGGCGAAGCGCGCCAGGGCACGACGGCGGGGCGTACGACGACGCAGGGCGAGCGGGGTCATGGCGCCACCGCCGCCACGTTGACCCGGCTGGCGCCGGCAGCACGGCAGGTGTCCATCACCCGCAGCAGCAATCCGGTCGGCGCCTGCCGGTCGGCCTGGATCAGCACCCGGTCGTGCCCGCTCTCGGCCAGGACCCGGGCCACGGTCGCGCTGTCCTCCGCCGCGATACCCCGCCCGGCGATGTGCACGCTGCCGCTGCGGGTGATCGCCACCGGTACGAAGCCACCGCCGACGCTCACCGTGCGTTGGCTGGTCGGCCGCTCGATCTCGACCCCCGACTCCTTGATGAAGCTGGTGGTGACGATGAAGAAGATCAGCAGGATGAAGACCATGTCGATCAACGAGGCCATCTCGACCCCGGCCTGGCTCCGCTGGCCGCAACGCGGGCGCCTCACGGTGTCGCCTCCCGCACGATCCGGCTGCTGCCGTGGGCGGCCACCGTCGCCGCACGTGCCTGCGCAAGTCCACGCGCAACGCCATCGCGCCGGCGCAGAAGCAGGGTCTCGCACAGCAGACCCGGCACCGCCACCGCCAGGCCGTATTGGGTGGTGATCAACGCCGCACCGATCCCGCTGGCCGCGGCGGCGACGCGCTGGCCGACGAGGATGCCCTCGAAGATGGCGATCATCCCCCCGACGGTACCGAGCAGACCGAGCAGCGGCGCGATCGCGATCAGCGCGCGGATGAGGGCGAAATGGCGCGTCAGCTCGGGACGCAGGGCCAGGACCTCGGCCTCCGCCTGCCGGGCGACATGATCGAGCGCGTGCTGCGCGGGTGCCGACGCGCCGCGACGCACCGGCGGCGTGCTGCACAGCGCGAGCCATCGCTCGCAGAGCAGCACGAACAGCAGCAGGCCATCGACGGTGATCACCCACATCACCGGCCCACCGCGGGCGAACCAATCCGCGATCGCCACCCACCAGGCGTTCATGTCGGTGCCTGTTCGTGGGCCAACAAGGCGTTGGCGCACTCGTCGAGGTGCATCTGACGCCGGTCGACCACCCGGCCGAGCCAAGCATGGGCCAGGAGGATTGGTACCGCCGCAAGCAGGCCCATCTGGGTCGTGACCAGCGCTTCGCTGATGCCCCCGGAGAGCAGGCGCGGATTGCCGGTGCCGTGTACCGCGATCACCTGGAAGGTGCGGATCATGCCGGTCACCGTGCCCAGCAGGCCGAGCAGTGGCGCCACGGCCGCGAGCACCGCGAGGAAGGAGAGCGAGCGCTCGAGCCGCGGCTCTTCGCGCAACAAGGCGGCTTCGAGCTCCGCCTCGCGGGCTTGATGGCCCAGCGCGCCTTCACGAGTACCGGCGGCCAGCACGCGCTCGGTCGGTGAGCTACCGCCAGCGACCAGCGCATGGGCTGCGGCGACCTCGCCGCGTTCGCACAAGGCGAACACCTCGCGCGCCAGCGACGGCCGCGCGCGCAGGCGCAACAGCGCCACCGCGCGCTCGATGACCAGCACCAGCGCCAGGCCCGCCACCGCCAGGATCGGCCACAGGAACACGCCGCCGGCGGCGAGCCAACGCCGCACCGACCACCGTGCGGGGGTCTCGGCCGCGGAGAGCGAACCGTCCACGTCGAGCGGCAGAGCCGCGATCTCGCCGCGCCCCGCGGCGCCGAGCGCGGCACGCATCGCGGGCTCCGGGTGTGGTCCGGCGACCAGCGCGGTGCCATCGACCTGCCGCAGCAGTCCGGCCGTGCGCAGCTGCGCTCCGCAGGCCAGCTCCTGGACCGCACCCACCACCACCACCGGCACCTCCGCCGGATGCCCCTGACGATCACGCACGGTACGCCGCTCCAGCCGCAGGGCGGCGGCACCTTCGAGCCGCGAGCCGCGAGCCGCGAGCTCCGCAGCCAGGGCGGCGCGCCAGGCTGCGTCATCGCTGCCGACCGCCAGCGTGATGCCGAGCAGGGAGGCGGCGCGCTCGCGCAGGCGTTCGATCTCCTGCCGCAGCTGGCCCTGCTGCGCACGCGCCGCGCGTTCCTGTTCCTGCGCCCGGCGATATGCCGTCCGCTGCTCCACGGCCGCGTCGCGCGCCTGTTCGAGCGTGGTCTCGGCCGCACGCAGGCGCGCGTAGAGCTCAGCGCGCTGGGTGGCGATGCGCTCACGCGTCGCCGCGCGTTCGGCCTCGGCCGTGGCGCGGACCTCGGCCGCACGCGCGGCGAGCTCCTGGGCCGCCACGCCCGGCAGGCAGCACAGCAACAACAGGCCGGCAACGAAGCCGCCGCCACAGGCCGGACGGCTCATGGTCGCGACTCCGCGGCAGCGGCTTCGCCGTCGATCACGTCTGCCGCACCGAAGGGCAGCAGCACCAGTTCCGGTGCCGCCCGACCGGCGGCGATCTCGATCGCCGTGGCGATGGCCCGGGCTTCGGCGGGGTCATCGCGGGGCTCGAGCAGCACCCGGCCGTCGTCCATCCGCACCACGCCAGCGGCATCGCCGTCGAGCGCGCGCCACCAGGCCATGACCGCGCCGCAGCGCAGCACTTCGACCGCCCGCTGCGAGCCATCGGCCAGGGTACCGTCCTCGATGCCGACCGCGACCTCAGCGGACGCGGCCAGCGCGCGATCGAGCCGCCGCACCGCCGCGGCGAAGGCGTGGACCGCGGCGTCGTCTGGCACGTCCGCCGCATCCGTTTCGGGAGCGGGGATCACACCCGGCAGCATGCTGTCGGCGCGTGCGTCGAGTATCGCCCGGGTCTCTGCGGCCAGGGCCGCCAACTCCGCCTCCAGACGCTCGCGCCGCGCACGCAACTCCTCGCTATCGGCGGTGGCGCGTTCGAGCTGCGCGACCGCCGCGCGATCGGACCCAGCGCGTTGCTCGAGCGCACCCGCCTCCTGCTCCAGGGTCGCGATCAGCGCTTCCATCCGTTCGCGCTCGCGCTGCCAGGCCGCCCGCTCGCGCGCCTGTTCGGCCCGCGCGACATCGGCAGCGCGCAGATCGCGCAACACCGCTTCTGCCACCGGCACCGCTTCCTGCTCGGCGGCCGGAGCACGCGCCCACAGGGCAGCGAACAGCATCGGGATGAGGAAGCGCGGAATCGCGATCATGGCTGCCTGAGCACCGCCGCGACGCTCGCCGACTCCATGCCGGGGCGGACCGCGGCGCACGGTCCGGAGGCGGTGCGCGCTGCGCGAGGCTACGCCGTGCTGCGCAGCGATCAACGCCGGCCGACGGCCGGTGCCACGCCCGCGACACGGCGAACTGGCGATCTCCGCCGGTCTTGCGCCTGCCTCTGGCCGGCTATGCTCGCGCCCCGAGGAGCGGCGCATGCGGGTTCTGGTAGTCGGTAGCGGCGGGCGCGAGCACGCCCTGGCCTGGAAGCTGGCCAGCAGCCCACGGGTCGAACAGGTCGTCTGCGCCCCGGGCAACCCCGGGATGGCGGCGATCGGCGAATGCGTCGACGTGGCCGCGGACGACATCGACGGTCTGCTCGCCCTGGCTCGCGAACGCGCGATCGACCTGACCGTGGTCGGCCCGGAGATCCCGCTGGTCGCCGGCATCGTCGACACTTTCACGGCCGCCGGCCTGCGCGCCTGGGGCCCGAGCAAGGCGGCGGCCGAACTCGAAGGCAGCAAGGTGGCGATGAAGGAATTCCTCCGTCGGCACAACATCCCCACCGCCACCTTCAAGATCTTCGACGACGCGGCCAAGGCCCATGCCTACATCGACGAGGTCGGCCCGCCGCTGGTGGTCAAGTGCGACGGCCTGGCCGCGGGCAAGGGCGTCACCGTGGCCACCACCGTCGACGAGGCCCACGCCGCGGTCAGCGCGATCATGGAACAGCAGATCTTCGGCGCCGCGGCCGGGGCCCATCTGGTCATCGAAGAGGTCATGCGCGGCGAAGAGATCTCTGTCTTCGCGCTCTGCGATGGCCACAACGCGATCCTGCTCGAGACGGCCCAGGACCACAAGCAGGTCGGCGAGGGCGACACCGGCGCCAACACCGGCGGCATGGGCGCCTTCACCCCGGCGCGTCACCTGCTGGGCAAGAACGACGAGGACACGATCGTCGAGCGGATCCTGGTGCCGACCATGTCCGGCCTGGTCAAGGAGGGCCGCCCTTACGTCGGCGTGCTCTACCTCGGGCTGATGCTCACCGATCACGGCCCCAAGGTGCTGGAGTACAACGTCCGCTTCGGCGACCCCGAATGCCAGCCGCTGATGCTGCGGATGCGCAGCGACCTGGTCGACCTGTGTGAGGCCTGCATCGACGGCAAGCTCGACAAGATGACCATCGACTGGGACCCGGCGACCGCGATCTGCGTCACCATGGCCAGCGGAGGCTATCCCGGCAGCTACCGCAAGGGCCTGCCGATCACCGGCCTCGACACGATCGAGGATCCGGACGTGCTGGTCTTCCATGCCGGCACCGACCGGGCAGGGGACGCGGTGGTCACCGCCGGCGGGCGCGTGCTCTCGGTCTGCGCCCGCGGCGAGGATCTGGCCGCGGCCCGCGCGAAGGTCTACAGCACCTGCGAGCAGATCGCCTTCGCCGGAGCGCACTACCGTCGCGACATCGGCACCCGCCACGGCTGAGCGCCGCCGGCACCACGACGCGAGGGGAGAAGCATGCACATCTGCTGCGTCTGCACCGGCAACACCTGCCGCAGCCCGATGCTCGCCGCCCTCCTGCGTCAGGAGCTCGCGGCGCTCGGGCGCAACGATGTCCGCATCAGCAGCGCCGGGATCGCCGCGGCGCCAGGCGCGCCGGCCAGCGAACACAGCGTCGCCGCGATGCGTTCGCTGGGCATCGACATCAGCGCACATCGCAGCACCCCCGCCACCGAGCTCGATCTCGCCGCGGTCGACCACTTCCTCTGCCTGAGCGGCAGCCACGCCATGGCCCTGATCCAGGCCGGGGTCCGCACAGAGGCCGTCAGCATCGTCGACGCCGCCGCCGGCGGCGTGCCCGACCCCTACGGCGGGAGCCCGGAGGCCTACACCGCCTGCGCGACCGTGCTCGCCCGCGAGGCCCGGCGGATCGCCAACCAGCTCTGCGACGACGAGCCGCCGGCGGAGGCCTGAACCGGCAGCGCAAGGCAGTCTCGCGCAGAGCGCACTTGACCGCCGCCCCCGGTTCCATACCGTCCTCGCCCCGATCGAGAGGACGAACTATGCCACGGGTCTGCCATTTCACCGGACGCAAGACAACCACCGGCTGGACGAAGTCCGAGAAGGGCAAGCGCAAGGACGGCGGCGTCGGCAACAAGGTCAAGGGCCGTTGCAAGCGCAAGGTCAAACCGAACCTGAAGAAGGTCCGTTGCCTCATCGACGGCAAGGTGGTCCGGGTCTACGCCTCGACCAAGGCCATCAAGAGCGGCAAGATCGTCAAGCCATCCAAGCAGACCGCGGGCTGAGAACGCCCGCCGCCCGGCGCTGTGGCGGAGTGGCTACGCAGCGGATTGCAAATCCGCAGACCCCGGTTCGAGTCCGGGCGGCGCCTCCAGATGCAACCCCCTGTTTTTACAGGGGGTTCTTTATTTGATGCGTAACCACTCAGCGGCTTCGCCCCTACGGTCCGTCCCCCGTGTACATAAGCGGCCAGTTCCGCGTCGTCGGGCGGGGCGGTAGTCACGGTGCCGCCGAAGCCAGGAGGAGATCGACCGTCTCGTCGCCTCCGGCCTCGTCGGCGATCTCGCCGGTGGCGCGAAGGTGGTCCAGGATCGAGGTGCGCGGCAGCGTCCGCGCCCTGGCGAGCCGACGGTGGCAGGTTCCCAGGCCGAGGCCACGCTCGATGGCGATCTCCCGGAGGTTGCGACCGTGGATGAGATGCGCCTCGGCCTCGGCCACGGCGAGGCAGTCCGCCTGTTCGTCGCCGCTGCGCACCCAGGCGCGCAACTCGTTCCAGGCGCTCTGCAGCAGGCTCTGGGCCCAGGCGCGATCCACACCCTCATCCGGATCGTTGATGGTGGTGGCCTCCCACTCGGCGACCGCCTGGGCGACCAGCGCGCGGCGGTCGCCCAGCTTGCGTTCGGCGTTGCGTGCGGCGTTGTAGGCGACGTGCATCAGCAGGTAGCGGAAGTGGCCGCCGGCGGTGCGGCGGGCGCGGCCCAGGACCCCGGGCCGCTCCATGAGCCCGAGCAGGACCTCCTGGACGATGTCGTCGAGCGTGCCCCGCGTGCGTGCACGCGGCAGCTTGATCGCCAGATAGCGGCCGACGGCGTCGGCGTACAACGCCAACACATGCGCGGTGGCGCCGTCGTCTTCGCCAATGCGCTCGACCAAACTCCAGCGGGTGGCGGGAAACACACTGGACAGCTTGGCGGCGAGTCTAGCCCGGATCCCTCATGAGCAACGTCGCGAAAAGTCGTAGCGGGCTGTCAATGCAGGGCTTCGCGATCGAGGCGAACCGGAGCGTAGCAGCGCTACGTGAGGATCCGCCGACCGAGCGAAGTCCTGTAGTGGCGGTGCGATACGGCTTTGCAGCAGTTGTCTCATGAGGGATGCGGGCTAGACTGCCTCGATGCCTGCCACGGGCGAGGACCCGCCACCGCGGACGCTGCGACCGGACGACGCCACCGACACGTTCGGGCTCTACCAACAGGCGAACGATGCCTATCGCGCGCCGCTGACGGTACTCACCATCCTGATGCCGCTGGGCCTGATAGCGGAAATCTACCGCTTCATGTGGGAGCCCGCGAACACCGCCCTGCCACTGTTCACCGGCCAATGGCAGGCGCTGGGCAACCGCCTCGGCCTGCAGGCGCCGCTGGTGCCGGTGGCCCTGCTCACGGCCGGCGGCCTGGCCGTGCAGGCGCTGAGCCATCACCCCTGGGAACTGCCGCGCCGCCGCACGGTGCTGCTGGTCTGCTGTTGGGGCGCGCTCTGGGCTCTGGTGCGCTACATGGTCGCGCTGGCCACCATCAGCGTGATCCCGGCCGAGGCCGCGACCGCGCCGCCGCTGGAGCAGGCCTTGGCCCTCGCCGGGCTCGCGATCAGCGCCGCGCTGCAGGAGGAACTCGTCTTCCGTGCGCTGGTGCTCGGCGTTCTGGGTCTGAGTCTACGCGCACTCGGATGGGGGCGCTGGAGCGTCTACGCGATCTGCCTGCCGCTGAGCGCTGCCCTGTTCAGCGTCGCCCACACCACCGTGTTCCATCCCGCGGCCGGCGAAGCCTTCGCCTGGTCCGCTTTCACCCACCGCTTCCTCGCCGGTCTGCTCTACGGCACCATATTCATCCGCCAGGGCCTGGCGGTGAGCACCCTGGCCCATGCCGGCTACAACGCGGCGGCGCTGTTCGGGCTCGGTCCGTTGTAGCGCTCAGCGACGGACGTTGCGGCGTCGGCCCGCAGACGGTCGATCGCAGGTGCGATGCCCACTCAACGACGACGCCGACCGCGTCCACGCGGGCGGGGCACAAACCCGCTGCGGGCCGACCGGCCCCGCCTCTGCGCCGCGAACGCGCTCGATCAGGGCACCTCCCCGATCGGGTCGTCCGCCGACGGTTCCGGAGTCGCCCGGGCGGTGGTCTGCGGTTCGCGCCAGAAGCGCAAGTAGGCGATGTCGCTGACCTCGTCGGTATCGGAAGCCATGATTTTTATCGTGTTGATGCCTTCCTCGAGCGGGACGGTGGCTTCGAAGCGGCCCGCGCTCAGATCCGCGTGCGGGGTCAGGCGCGTCTTGTCGTCGTTGTGGAACAGGGCGACGTAGGCGGGATTGTCGTCCTCGATCGTGGCCACGATGTGCGCACTGCGACCGTCGGCCGCGGCAATGACCGTCTGCAGCGCGATGTGCGGCTGACGGATGGTACCGCCGCTGAGCCGTTCGCGCAGCGGCAGTTCGAGCCGGTGGGAGAAGGCGGCGAAATACCGTGCATCGATCCCGTCGTCGAAGCGTTCCTTGACATGGATCTGGAGTTCGATCGCATCGCGGTCGAGGATGCGGGTACGTCGGCCGACGACGACCTGCGAGCGTACTGTGAGCGGGATGTCGGCGCTCACGCTGCCACCGGGTTCGAGCGCTGCGAGTTTGATGCGCCCCTCGCCGAGTTCGGTGAAGTAGTCGTCGTTCTTGAACACGAACAGGGTCAGCGGAGCCGACGCGACCGTACCCTGATTCATCAGATGCAGCCGCAGGGTCACCGCCTCGTCGGGCAGCAGCTTGTCGTCGTCGCTCGTCTCCGGTTCGATCAGCTCCCAGCGATAGGCGAAATCCGGCCGGGGTTTGCCGACGATGGTCAGGTCCACCTCCACCGCGGCCAGCGGATCTGGATTCTCGCCACGATAGAGCCGGAGCACGAAATGCTCGTCGACACTGAACGACCGCGGCGGCACGCGGAAGCGCAAGGCCGCCGCGGTCTCGCCGCCGGCTGCGACGGTGCCGAAGACCAGCTCATCCTCCCACAGCGGGCTGGCCTCGTCGGCCACGACCACGCCGAAGAGCTGGCCGACCGCCGCTTGTCCGGCGTTGCGCACGACGAAGCCGAGCTCGATCTCCTCGCCGGCGGTGACACGCGTCGGACCGGTATAGGCGAGCGAGAGCTGATCGGCGTCCACGCTGCGTTCGAGATCGGCCGCGGCCCATTCGATCGGCGGCTCCTGGGCGGCGAAGGCCTCGGCGAGCCCCTGGGTCTCGACCACGCTGCGCTGCCGCAGCGGTTCGCGCAACGCATCGAGCATGAACCGGCTCATCCGGCCTTCGTCGAGCGCCGCTTCGGCGCGTTGCGAAAGCGCCTCGACGTCCGCCCCGCCGAAGGCGGTCTCCATGAGTTCGAGCACCAGCCGGGCCTCCTGATCGGGAGTGAACTCCGGGCTGGAGAGCTGGTGGGCGCGCATCTGCTCGCGCGTGCGGTGGCGCTGCAGCCAGGGCAACCGATAGGCGGTACGGCTCTCGAAATCCCGCCGCGCGCGCAGCGCGAACTCGTTGTCGGATTCACGCAGCAGCGAGTAGGGCAGCAGATCGACCGAGCCATCCTCGCCCTGGCTGTGACGCAACAGCTCGACATCGGGCACCACCCCGCGCTCCTGGATCGAGATCCCCTCCTTGAGCTGGTACTCCTGGATCGTGAGCTTGAGGTGACTGCCGTCGCGCAGGCTGCGCACGGTCTGGACCGAGCCCTTGCCGAAGGAGGGCCGGCCGAGCACCACCGCCCGGCGGTTGCGCTGTAGCGCGCCGGCGAGGATCTCGGCCGCGCTGGCACTGCCCGGACCGATGAGCACCGCCATCGGCGTCTTGAGCACCAGCTCGCGGCCCGACATCATCACGTTGTCACGCTTGCCCTTGGATACCGTACGCACGATCTCCTTGCCCGGAGGCAGGAAGAAGTCGCTCGTCTCCTCGGCCTGGGACAGCAACCCGCCGGAGTTGAAGCGCAGATCGAGCACGAACCCGACCAGCGGGCTGGGATCCTCGACCACCAGGTTGAGGATGGCCAGGCGCAGCGCGTTGGCGGTCTGGCGGTTGAACTCGTCCATGCGCACATAGCCGACATCGCCATGGCGGTAGGCCTTGAGGATCGGCACGGGAATCAGATCGCGGACGATCGGGATCTGCTTGATCTCCCCGTCGGCGCGTTCGACGGTCAGGACCACCGTGGTCTCCTTGGGCCCCTTGATCCGGCTGACCGCCTGGGGCAGACTCAGCCCCACGGTGCGCTCGCCGTCGACCTTGAGGATGATATCGCCGTCGTGGATCCCGGCCTTGTCGGCCGGCAGACCGGGCATGACCCGTTCGATCCGGATCACGCCGTCCTCTTCGTCGAGCCAGGCGCCGATGCCGTAGAACTCGCCCTGGATGTCCTCCTCGAAGTCGCTGGCCGGCTGCGGCGGGTAGATCACCGTGTGCGGATCGAGCGTGCGCAAGGCGCCGTTGGCCATGGCGTAGGCCAGTTCACGGGTGCGAGCGTTGTCGAAATTCCCGCGCAACGACTCGCGCACGCGTTCGAGCAGACGCATGGCCTGGCTCAGATCCACCGGGATCGGCGCCTCGATCCCGGTCACCTCGCCGCGCACGTTCAGCGCGATCTGACCGTCCTGCCAATCGAAGGCCAGGCCGACCTCGCCATTCTCGGCCGCGCGCAGCCCGCGCTCGACCATCACCTCCGGCTGGATCCGGCTGTGGTCGTAGTAATAGCGATCCAGATACTGCCCGATGGTGGGGAACATCCGTGGAAAGGGTGCCGGTTCCTCATCGGCGCAGCGCACGACGCGCAACGGTACCAGGCACAAGAGCAGCATGATGATCGATCGCACGCGCCGTCCTCCTCCACCCGTCTGCGCGACGCCGGCAGCGGGCCTATCGGATCAGATGATGTCTGCCGGGCACCGCCGACCAAGCGGGAGTCCGCGCCACCGGTACCGACCGTATGCCAGCCCGTGATGAGGACGCCCGAGCGCGGCCCGGATTACAGCGCCGCTGCCGGGGGATCGTCGTCAGGCCCCTCAGGCACGCTGACGATCAGCAAGGTCAGGTCGTCGGTCGGCGGGGAACCGCCGGTCCACTCGTCGACCACCGCGAACAGCCGTTCGGTCAACGCCGCCGGGTCGAGGCCATCGGCGATGCCCTGCTGGACCGCCGCCGCGAACTGCTCCTCGCCCATGCAGTGGCCCTGGGGATCGAAGGCCTCGGTGAAGCCGTCGGTGTAGAGGACGAAACAGTCGCCCGGCGCGTAGGCCTGTGGCTGCAGCCGGGCTGGATCCTGAAGCGTCAAATCGTCGAGGATGCCCAGCGGCAGGGTCATGCTCTCGAGCCACCGCACCACGCCGCGATTGATCCACAGCACCGGATTGTGGCCGGCCGAGACCATGCGGAAGGTGCTCGCCGCCGGGTCGAATTCGATCACCGCGGTGGTCATGAACCGACCGCTGTGGGTACTGCGCAGGCCGATGTTCAACGCACGGATCGCCGCATCGAGCTCCTGGTCGCTGCGCAGCTGCTGCTGGACGATGGCATGGGCGGCGGTGGTGAACAGCGCCGCGCCGAGACCGTGGCCGGTGACATCGCCGATCATCGTCACCAGCCGGCCGTCACGCTCGAGGTAGGTCAGGTAGTCGCCACCGGTCTCGTCGCAGGAGCGGACCGAGCCGATCGCGCGTAGCCCGCCGACAGCGAGCGGAGCGTTGGGGAACATGTCAGCCTGGACGCTGCGGGCGATGTCCAGCTCGCGACGCAGGCGCTCCTGCTCGACCCGGCTCTGGACCAGCAGCGCATTCTCCAGGGCGATCGCCGCCATCTGGCACACCGTCTCGGCCAACTGGGCGCTGTCCTCGTCGAAACGCGAACCGGGGTTGGCCAGCAGCACCACCCCCTGTCGGTCGCGGCCTGAATCGAGCGGCAGGACCAGCAGGCCGGTGAGCACCGCACGCAGGCTGGTGATATCGAGCTGATCGGCGATCTGAGAACGATCGAGGCAGAGCAGCTCGCCGCTGCGCGCGACGACATCGACCACCCGGTCGCCATCAGGCTCACGGATGGCGTCGATGTGCTCGGCCTGCAGACCCATGGTCACGCGAATGCATTGCGGTCGATCCTCGCCGCCGGTGAGCACCGCGCCGACCTGGGCGTCGACCGCCTCCATCGCACACTGGAGGATCTCCACCAACAACCGCTCGATATCCAGATGGCGCAACAGGCGACCGGCCGCGACCAGATGGTCGATGCGGTTGTGCAGCCGCCTGCGTTCCTCGACCGACCGTTCCTGGATGTGGACGTTGACCAGCACCGGCCCGAGCACCGCGGCGAGCAGCTCCATGCCGGTGCGGTCGGCCGCCGGCGGGTACAGCAACAGCCCGACCAGATCGCGCCCACGGCTGAGCACCACGCGGTCGCCGCCGGACATGTCCACGCCTTCGTCGACCGGGATCTCGGCATCGGTCTCCTCGCAGCCGAAGGCGGCGGCGGGGTAAAACACACCGGAGCGCGCATCGCAAAGGTACAGGCGTGCCGGCAGGGCGCCCGAGGCGGCGAGCAGTTCCTCGAGCCGGCTGATCAGGCTGCGGCTGCTGCTGCACAACACCAGCGCGTCGGCGATGGCGACCAGGCTGTTCGCGATGGTGGCCAGCGTCGCGTCATCGATCGCCTGACGCGGGGGCGTCAAGCCAGCCCCTCCGCCTGGGCCTGGGCGACGATCTCGGGGATCCGAGCGACCAGATCACGGAAAGCGGTCACGCTCAGACCCGAAGCACCGAGCAGGACGCCATCGACGCTGGTGCGGAAGGGATGTTCGGCCTCCAGGCCGACGCAGGCCTTGCACACCAGCCGTTCGGCCAGGCGCACCGAGGCCAGCAGCCGCAGGGCGTGATCCTGGCAATGCTGCGGAATGCGATGATGACGGCCGACGACAAAGGCCAGCACCTCGGGCAGCTGCCATTTCTCGGCCACCCGCTCTCCGGCCCAGCAATGATCGAAGCCGATGCTGTGCCGCTCGGCCTTGAGCAGATCGCCGTCGTCGCCCATCCGTTCCGCGAGCACGATACCCAGCCGCTGGTAGATCGGCCCGAGCGCGAGCATACCGACATCGCGCAACAACCCGGCGACGAAGTACTCGTCGGCGGTCTCGTTGTCGTGACCCGTGGCCTGGGCGATCTCGCGCGCGACACAGCCGGTGGCCATGGCGTTGAGCCACAGGCCGTGCTCGAGGAAACCGTAGGCGCGGATGCGCACATCGAGGATGTCGGCGGTCGAAGCGGCCAATACCAGACTGCGCAGGCTGGCGAAGCCGATGATCGCCACCGCCTGCGGCAGCGAGCGGATCTCGTTGGACAGACCGTAGAACGGGCTGTTGACCAGCTTGAGCAACTTGCCCGCGATGACCATGTCCTGGCTGATGAGCGATTCCATGTCGCTCGCACTCGAGAGGTCATCGCCGACCAGCGCCAACAACCGGGTCACCACCAGCGGCAGCGCCGGCACCCGATCGACACCCGCGAGCACCTCGGCCTCGGTCACCCCGGCGACGCTGCCGACGCTGCGCGGAGCGAAGACGGTGCCGCTGGCGTCGTCTTCGGCATCCCGCGCGCGACGCTCGCCGTCGGGCGCGAACCGGTTGAACATCGAGCCGCTCACGTGTCGATTCTCCTGAGCATCCCGTCAGCCGATGCTTGGCGTCCATTTTGCGCCCGCCGCTCGACAGCGACAACCCAAATCTGAGGCTTCCTTCAGAGCCCCGCCGGCCCTGCGGGCCGGCTGCGAAGAACCAGGAACCTGGCCGCCCCGGCCGTCTGTCGCAATGACGCGATCCGGGCCACGAACGGGTGGAACAGGCGCGATAGCGCGAGAAGTTCCTGGGAAGGGGGCGCTCTTTCAGAGGGGGCGCTGCCCCCTCGCGCTCTCACGCGCGTACCCCCACGCGCCTCTGTCGTCACTCGCCAGCTGCGCTGGCGTTTTCGGCGGCCCTGCGGGCCATTGTCGCCGAAAAGCGCTCCTCGGTCGGCCGGTCGCCCAGCCAGGCCTGGCTGGGCTCCGGACGCTGCGGTCGCGGTCGCGTTCGCGGCGGGTGTGCGCCCGAACCGGGCGTCTGCACAGCGCCGCCGGGTTTTGCCGTGGGTGGCGCAATCGGCGGGTTAGAATGGAAGCATGACCTTCAGCGCCCGCGCCGACCTCAAGCTGCGCCCGGCGATCGTGAGCCGACCGCCGAGCGTGCGCATGCCGCCGCGGACCCGGGCCGGACCGCAGGAGATGCTGGGCAGCGGCGGGGATGTGGTCTACCTGACCGAGCTCGCCCGCGCGCTGTCCGGGCCCGAAGCCGCCAGCATCGCTTCGTTCCCCCCGCGCGAGGTCACCACGCCCGGCTGGCGCGTCGACGCCACCGCCTGAAGCCGCATGAGCGACCAGACCCATACGCCCACCGACCTCATCCGCGCGCTCGATGCCATCGCTCGGGTCCAAGCGCGCTGGCTCGCCGATCTCGAGCAGGTCACCGCCGGTGAGCCGCGCTTTCTCGACGCCTTCCGGCGCTGGGAGGAGACCCTCTCGCTGCTCAAGGTCCACATCCATCGCGCCGAGCAACGCCTGCTGCACTACCTGCTCGTGCCGCAGGCCCAACGCCCCTATCACGACTTCGATCATGAGCCACCGGATCGCCGCGCCCGCTTCGCCCATTGGACCCGCCGCACCACCGGATATTTCGACGCGCTGCACATCGACACCGCCTATCGACGGCTCTCGACCATCACCGATCCCTTCGAAGAGGCCGCCACCGCCGACATCTGCACCGATCTGGTCGCGCTCGCGGTTCTGGCCGAGACCACCGGCTCGGCCCTCGAGCGCTTCGCCAACGGCGGCGATCAGGCCCACCTCGAGGACCTCGCCTTCTACCATGTGCTCAATCCCTGGAAACGCGAAGGCCTGCCGCCCCTGCTCGACGTGCTGCGTTGGCTCAACGCCCTGAGCGCTGAGCGCGACGAGTTGTGAGGCTTCCCCCAGAGACCTTCCCATCAAAGCCCCCGCCGGCCCGGTGGGCAGACTGCGAAGAGCCAGTAACCCGATCGCCACGGCCGTCTGTCGCAATGACGCAATCCGAACCGCGAACGGGTCGAACGTTCAAGGTAACTGGCGCCGCGAAGCGGCGTCCAGTTCACCGCCTTGCTCGATCATATTTCTCACAGAGGCACGGAGACACGGAGAAATCATGAGAGGTTACCGTTGATGGTACGAGTAATGCCCTCTTTCATCAGCGCTACTCCGAAGTTCAACAGATACCCCAGTCGCAAACCGGTCAACTTCAGGTAGGTAAG
>CAZTGE010000013.1:0-47791 GCA_964612995.1 uncultured candidatus Brocadiaceae bacterium
TCTCTTTGGTGCTTGGGCCGTAGTGACGCAGGTGGAGGCGAGGCATGGCCCTCATTTGCGAGCTTTGAGTCGCCCTGGGCGCACGCCAGGGCGACTCAAAGCTCGCCCCGGGAGCGCCGATCACCAGGTCGGCATGCCTTGCGTCGCCTCCACCTGCGTCAAACCGCCCGGCTCTCTTTGGTGCTTGGGCCGTAGTGACGCAGGTGGAGGCGAGGCATGGCCCTCATTTGCGAGCTTTGAGTCGCCCTGGGCGCACGCCAGGGCGACTCAAAGCTCGCCCCGGGAGCGCCGATCACCAGGTCGGCATGCCTTGCGTCGCCTCCACCTGCGTCAAACCGCCCGGCTCTCTTTGGTGCTTGGGCCGTAGTGACGCAGGTGGAGGCGAGGCATGGCCCTCATTTGCGAGCTTTGAGTCGCCCTGGGCATCGGGCGACGCCGCTGCCGGCTGTGCGGACGGCGGGCGCTCAGAACATGGCTTCGAGGATCTTGGCCCGGTGCGCCGCGGCCTCCGCGTCGGTGATCAGGCCGGCCTCGCACAGCTTCTGGACCTTGGCCAGCTTGGCCTCGGGGCTGTCGGCCGCACCCCCGGCGGCGGGTGCCGCGGGTGCGGCCTGCTGCGGTACCGGCTGCTGTGGCGCCTGCTGCTGTGGCGCCTGCTGCTGTGGCGCCTGCTGCTGTGGCGCCTGTTGCTGGGGCATGCCGCCGGCGAAGCGGTCGGCGCCCGGCTGGCCCATGCGCCCGGCGAACGCGCCGCCCATCTGGTTGGTCATCATGTTGCCGAAAGCGAAACCGGCGCCCATACCCATCGCCGCGCCGCCCATGCCCTGATTGGCTGCGGCGGTCTCGATGCTGTTGGCGGCCTGATACTGGGTATAGCGGTTCATGTCGCCGATCACGGCCATCTTGCTGCGGGTGTCCAGGGCCTTCTCGACCTCTGGTGGCAGCGAGATGTTCTCGATGGCGACGTTCTCCAGCGCGACGCCCTGTTCCTTGAAGCGCTCGTTGAGCTTGGTCTGCAGCCCGAAGGAGAGCTCGTCATACTTGGCTGCCAGGTCGAGGGCAGGGATCTTGCTCTCGCCGAGCGCGTCCGCGAAGCCGCTGACCACCAGATTGCGCAGATGTCCGTTGATCGCCTCGGTGTCCATGACCCCGGCGGTGCCGGAATGCTGCTTGATGAAGGCGCCGGCATCGATCACGCGCATGGCGTAGCTGCCGAAGGCCCGCAGGCGCAGCACGCCGAAGTCGTCATCGCGCATCATCACCGGGTTCGGGGTGCCCCACTTGAGGTTGGCGAACAGTCGCGTGTTGACGAAGTAGACCTCGGACTTGAAGGGGGACTCGAAGCCGTATTTCCATCCCTTGAGCGTGGCCAGGACCGGGAGGTTGCGGGTGGTCAGCGTGTAGAGCCCCGGCTGGAACACGTCGGCCATCTGGCCTTCGGTGATGAACACCGCCACCTGGCCCTCGCGGACCGTGAGCCTGGCACCCTGCTTGATCTCTTTGCGATAGACCGGGAAGCGGTAGAGGAGGGTGTCACGTGAGTCATCGACCCATTCGATGATTTCGATGAACTGGTTCTTGGCCCAATCGAACAGACCCATGAGCGGACTCCCTCGGGGGACGGAAGACTGTGGTACGTTGGGATGATAGTAGCCAGGGCGAGCGCGCGAAGCAAGGCGCGCGCTCGCCTCAGGAATCGCTGATCTCCGGCAACAGGGTGCCGATGCCCAGGCCGGGTTCATCGGTGAAGGTCAGGATGCCGTTACGCGCACGCAGGGGGGCGTCGGTGAGGTCGTGTTCGAGCAGGCCGCCGGTGGCCAGACCCTGATCACGATCGCTGCACCCCAGCGCTGCGGCGATGTGGCTGGCCAGGGCGCGGCCGATGCTGCCGTCCATGAACGAAGCGGTGATCACGTGCATATGCAGCGAACGCGCCAGCTCGGTCGCCTGCAGCGACGGACGCCAGCCGCCGATAGCGCTCGGCTTGAGCATGACGATGTCCGCTGCCTCCTTGGCCGCCACGCGGGCGACGTCGCTGGCCTGGCGTACGCTCTCGTCCACCGCGATCGGCACCGTCGACTGGCGGCGCAGGGCGGCGAGCCCCTCGAGGTCGTCTGGCGGCAGGGGTTGTTCGAGCACCGCCAGGTCGAGCGAGCGCGAGCGCACGACAAAGGATTTCGCCCGATCGCGGTCCCACAACCCCTGGGCATCGATATGCAGGGCGATGGCGGGTCCGACCGCCTCGCGCAGGGTGCGGGCCTGAGCGAGCGCCTTGTCGCAGTCGCTGCCGACGGTCAGGTGCAGGCTGCGACAGCCGCGTTCGACCAATTGGCTCGCCGATTCACCCAAGCGACTGCCCCCGCCGATGAGGATGCCGTAGACCGGCAGGCTACGCAGCAGCGGCAGCTCGCCACCGCGTTGGAGGATGTCGGCCAGGCCGTGCTCGTAGCGCTTGGCCCACAGATCGAGCAGGGCGCCTTCGATGCAGGCGCGCGCGCACGGGCTGTCGGTCAGGCGCCGTTCGAGCGGCCCGAGCGTCGCCTGCGGCAGATCGCGTTGCAGCCACCGTTCGGCGATCGCGGGGAGCTGTTCGCGCAGCTCGGTCAGGATCTCGCGGCAGGTGACGGGATCTTCGGTGCCGAACACCGGCAGGGGGGCGGCCTCGCCGTAGCCGGCATTGCCGGACTCGTCCTGGAGGACGAGGACCAGGACCCGGCGCAACGGCACCTTGCCCTGCGGTGTCGGCAGGGCGCGCTTGAGCGGCAGCACGCGTTCGTGCAGACAGGCGGTGATCATACGCGGGCACCATAGCGTTCTGACGGGCGGTCAAATGGCAAA
This sequence comes from uncultured candidatus Brocadiaceae bacterium, assembly GCA_964612995.1. GTDB lineage: Bacteria > Planctomycetota > UBA11346 > UBA11346 > UBA11346 > SLQH01. Next base: position 2,839 of record CAZTGE010000013.1, read on the forward strand.
ACCCGGATGTGGATCCACACCGGTCGGCCAGCTCGAACAGCTGGCCCACGGCGGCCCGGCCCCGCTGGGGCGCCGTGGACCCGATGAGCCAACCGGCGGTGGACGTGCGACTGACAGATGCATAATCGCGGTTCGCGCGCGAACGCCGGAGGCTGAACCATGCGTCGAAGCGGTGACGATTGGCATCTGCCCGATGGAGTTCTGCCCAACGACGAGCGTTGGGCGGGCGGGGGTCCGGGGTTGCAGGTCGGCGGCTACCGTCTGGGCGTGCGCCTGGCCATGACCAGCACCGGCCAATTCCACGCGGCGCAAGATGCCTCCGGGCACGACGTGGCGATCAAGCTGGTCGACGATGAGCTGATCGAGGATCCGATCGCCTACACCCACAAGCTCGACGCCTGTGCCTCGCTCAGCCAACCGGGGCTACTCGCGATCAACGAGTACCGCCGCAAGGATCACGCGACCCTGCTCGTGTTCCCGTCGCTGCCGGTGTGGACCCTGGCCGACCGCATCGAGCAGTGGGGCCCGCTGACTCCGGCGGAGGCCTGCGCCATGCTGGCGCGTCTGGCCGCGGCGCTGGCTGCGCTGCATCGTCTCGGCGTCGAGCACGGCGGCATCGAACCGCGCAACGTGGTGATGATCGATGAGGACGAGATCTGCCTCGCCGATCCCGGCGCCGGGCCCGACTATCGCGAGGGGCCCTACTGTGCACCGGAACTGCGCTCACGCCTCTCCTCCGGCGATCCGCGCAGCGACATCCATGCGCTCGGGGTGCTGCTCGCCTATACCCTCTGCGGGCGGCCCTTGTGTCGCGCCGATGCCATCGCCACGGAACCGGCGATCCCGGCTGCGGTCCGCGAGTGGATCCTCACGATGATCGCCTTCGATGCCCGGCGTCGGCCGGCCGACGCGCTGGCCATCGCCACCGCGCTCGAGCACGAGGCGGCGCACCACCGCGCCCAGGCGGATGGGCAGTCCGGCGAGCCGACCCCGATGGAATCCCCCACGCTCGGCGATGCGGTCGGCGAGATGGTCGCTCTGCCCCGCTCCCCGGTCGCGCGCGACGATCGACCGCAGCGCTTCGGCGCGCGCCTCCTGGCCGCCGCGGCCACCCTCGCCGCCCTGGTCGGGCTCGGCGTCTGGGCCCATTCCCACGGCTCGCAGACAGCGCCGCCGATCCCGCCCGCGACTCCCGGTTCCACTGGGGCGCCGGTGCCCGCGTCTGCCGGAACAGCGCCAGCGACCGAGGATCGATGCAGCCCGATCCGCAGCGTGTTCGTGTTGGTGGACGACGCCTCGCGCAGCCAGGTGCCACGCCTCGAGGCCCTGTTGAGCGAGAGCGGGCTGAGCGTGATCGAGCGCGAACAGATCGCGGCGATCGAACACGAGCTCGACCTGACCGCACGCGCGATGGCAGACCCCACCGGGTGTCTGCGACTCGGGCGTCTGCTCAGCGGCCATCTTGCCGTGATCTGCAACCACCTCGATCAGCAGGCGCTGCAGCTGCGGGTCATCGAGGTCGAGACCTCACGCATCCTCGCCGCTCGCGTGCTGGAGACCGCCGCGGCGGATCTTCCCCAGCGCATCCATGCTGTGGTCTGCGATGCGCTCGCCCATCTCGAGGCGCAGGGCGTGGTCGCGTGGCGCGCAGGCGCGTGGCGCTGCGACATCGGCAGCGAGCACGGCCTGCAGCTCGACGACACCCTGTGGATCGATCCGCCTGGCCCTGGTGACGACGCGATCGCCGCCGTAGTCAGCGATGTCGACCGACGTGGTGCGGTGCTCGCCCCCAGCCGCGAGCTGGAACGCGATCGCAGCTACCGCTGCGAGAAGGGCTTGCCGTGAGGCGACTCCGGCTCTTCGTCGCCCTCTCGCCCGTGTTCCTGCTGTTGGTCGCCTGCCTCCCGCGTCATCAGGCGCCGCGCGAGCGCGATGGGGTACGTTACGGTGAGATCGGGGTCCCGTTCCGCGGTCGCTGGTGGCACCATCTCGAACGTGGAGTCAGTTTTGCAGACGGCGGCTTCTGGACCGAGGCCGAGCGGGATCTGCGCATGTGCCTGCGGCAACGGCAGCACGACGCCCGCCGCGCCCGGACCTACGGCATGCGCTTCACCAGTTGTTTCGCCAACCGCGAACTCGGTGCGGTCCTGCTCGCGCAGGGTCGACTCGAGCAGAGCGTGATCCACCTCGAACGTTCGCTGGCACATGCGCCGAGCGCCAAGGCCCGGGCGCTGCTGCGCCGCGCCCGTCGTGAGCGCGGCGAGCTGACCGGTTTCATCACCGACCCGTCCCCTTCTTCCGGCGAAGAGGGCACGATCGCGCTCGCCGCCGAGCCGGCCGACCCGTCCGCTGGCGCGCTCAGCGGACGGGTCGAGCGACGTGATATGGATGCTCTGGACCTGTTCGCGGTCGACGCGCGGGGCATGGTCCGGGCGGTACCGGTCGACGCGGCAGGCCGCTTCACACTCGCCGAGCGTCCGAACGCCTTGATGCTGGCCTCGATGAAGACCGGCGTGATCGGCGCCCGACTGGGATTCTCACCCGAGATCGCTCCCGGATTGCAGCTCATCGGGCCGGAGTCCGGGAGCAGCCTCGCCGATCGGCGGGTATGGTACCGCTATCGCGTCAAGCATCCGGCCGGCATCGACGCCATCCGTCTGCAGATCGATCAGAGCGAACGGGTGCTCGCCAGCGGCGGCCCCTGGCAGCAGTACGCCGGGACCTTCAGCGCCGAGCTGCCGCCGGACGGCGGCACCATCCGCATCGTCGCCGAAGCTGACGAGTCGGTCCTGACCGCCGAGCGCGAGCTGGACGTCAGGGTTCCCCCGGCATTGCCGAGCCGTTTTCGCGCGGTGGCGCTGTTCCTGCCCCTGCTCGATCCCTTCGACCAGGGCTGGCGCGATCGCCCGGCCGACGCGCACCTGCTCGCGGCCCTGATCGCCGACGGTCGGTTCCGCTACACCGATCGGCGCTTCGATGCATTGCTCGAACGCGAACTCACACTCGCCGACGCCGGCTACATCAACCGCAAGGCCGCCGCCCGTGGCGCGCGTCGGCTCGCGGCGCGTTACGTGATCGCCGGCACCTTCCGCCGCAACCCGCGCGAAGCCGAGTGCTTCCTGCGCGTCGTCGATGCCGCGACCAGCGTGGTGGTCGCCGAGGCCGACGCCTATGCCCGGATCGACAGCCAGGTCTCCGATGCCGATTTCTTCGCCGCCGTCGCTGGTCGCCTGCGTCAGGCTTTTCCTGTATTCAGTGGCTATCTGCACTACGAGCACGGCCGGGTCCGCGAATTGCGCATCGATCAGCATCCATTGCCCGCGGTGCCGCTGCATTTCCATCTGGTGGCGGAGCCGGACCCGGGCCGGGCCCGTTCGGCCGGGCTGGTACGCATCGGCCCGGATGTCGAGCGGGGCGATCGGCTCGACGCCGCCTCGGCGCAGCCGGCCGACTGGCAGGGGCCGATCGTCAGCGAGTAGCGTCTGGCCCTGGGGTCAGAAGGCGAGATAGGCGATGCCCAGCCGGATGACCACGCCGCGGGCATCGATCTGCTCGTTGCGCGGCACCAGCCAGCCCGCGCCGACATCATCGGCCCATTCGTAACCGACGCCGAGATCGACGATCACCGAGCGCCGGTAGAGCCCGGCTCCGACGGACAGGCCGTACCAGTCGTCGAGCCGGCTGGGCTGGGGCGTCGTCTGCGTTGGCGCCAGCGCGACCGGATCGAGCCCCGGTCGCTGTTCCCAGAAGGCGCCCGCGCGCAAGGCAAGGACCGCCTCCGGATACAGCAGGACGTGCTCGTAACCGAGATGGGCGGAAAAGGCCTGATCGTGCGGATCACCCGGAGCGGCGCCGTAGAGCGGGCGGTCGGTCGCCGTGTCGGAGCGGATCACGGCGCGTTCCAGGTCGGTCCAGCGCAACTCGCCGATCCAGGTGCTACGGTCGTGAGGCCGCATGGCGGCACCCAGCCGGAGCCGCGGCGGGAGGTCGATGGTCGCATCGACAGCTTCGCGCGTGGTGCCGGTGTCGTCGGTGGTGGTGAAGGATTGATCCAGCTCGAGGCGATGCTCGGGTTCGTAGACCGCGGCCAGGGTGAAGCGATTGTTCATATCCCAGGTAACACCGAACCCCGTGGTCCATGCGCTCTCGATCGCCGCTTGTGCATCGATCGTCGCGCTCTGTTCGGTGATCAGCAACCCGGCGCCGCTGAACGGGTCGATCAAGGCGGTCGTGGTGGTCGCGGTCGAGCGCCAGTCAATCGAGGAGGCCCCGGTGAGCTCGTCGTGCCAGGCGCCGAGCGTGGCGCCGAAGCGCAGGCCCAACAGCGGCTCGATGGCGTAGCCCAGACTCAGCTGGGCGAAGGATCCCTGTTGGTCGATGGTGACCTCGGAATGCGTCTCCACGCCGAGTTGGAGGGAAAACGCCGATCCCGGATCGCTGAATCTGCTCGATGTGGCCAGCCGCGCGGTGAAATCGTAGGTGCGCGTCCATGACAGCGATACGGTCTGGGCCGGACCCGGGCAACGCAGCGGCAGCACCAGGCTCGCCTGATCGACGCTGACATCGTCGTTCGTGTCCGAAGCCCGTGTGTGATAGAAGCCGGCTCCGAGATAGAGCTCGAGCTCTTCGATGCCAGCGAGCCCGGCCGGGTTCCACGTCGGGGCGCTCGCGTCATCGCACAGGGCGGCAAAGGCCCCACTGAGCCCCAGCGCGCGTGCGCCAGGCGAGCGCGGTTGCGGCCGGATCTGCACTGGCTGTCGGTCTACTGCACCGAGCAGGCCCACCTGGGTCAGCAGCAGGCCGAGACCGGCGTGGGACCAGAGGCATCGATGGGGTGGGGCCATGGAACTCCGGGCTCCGGATCCGGTGTCGCCAGGCCTCGGCTACAGCGTGACCCGGCGATCTGGAGGTCAGGATGACGGCACAGAGAAGCCCGCCACCGGCAACCGGTGGCGGGTCGATGATCCGGACGGGATCGGTGCTTCAGGCGCTGGCGCAGAAATTCTTGGAATCGCCAGCGATCTCGAGCGCGCGGTGGTCGAAGCCACCCACCTCGTAGCCCTGCTCGATGGCCTGGAGCAGAAGTTCGCGCTGCTGGTGGAACCAGCGCTTGACCAGGGGCGAGGAATGCTCGAGGTGCCCGATGAGGACGAACGCGGCCCGCTCGGCGCCCTTGAGGTTGAGCCGATCAGCCCACTCGGTCAGGCGATCGATTGGCGGCGGCTTGCGCCCGCCATAGACCGAAGAGATGAAGGATGGGGTCAGACCGATACGTTTCGCGAACTCATTGACCGACAGCCCCTTGCGCACGAGACAGGCATAGAGGATCTTGCCGAAGTCGGTCGCATTGGGATTCGCACGGATCTTCCTGGACATGGTGATTCTCCACTGTGGCGACTATCTGGACAAACGTGTGCCTTGTCGGCTTGTGCGCAAGCGTCTTTCAGGCATCCGGTCACAGTACGGTGTCAGCAGGATGGCCGGGCGGGAATCCCGTATGCACCGGAAACGAGTCCGCGCCACCGTCGTGGCGAGCGGGCCACGAAGGCAGGGCCTTGCCGCGGCCGGGCTGCGTGACGACACGCGCACGCGAGCCATCACGCCCTTGTCCACTGCGTCTGCAGACCAGCCGGCCAGCGCATAAAGAGAGGGTAAACTTCCGCCTGCGCCACCCGGTGTGATCTGCTTCGCGTATGATGAGATTGCGGGTCACGGAACTAGGTGTGGACACGCAGTTCAGGTGGTGCATAGTCCTAGCCCCGTTCCGAATGCGGAGGGAATGACGTGCCAGCACATAGACATCCGGTGCTCTTGGCAGCTCGCATCTTCCTCATTGCGCTGGGCCTGGTTGGCTGTGGGCGCGACGATGCGCTCTTCGTTCGTGCCGTCGACCCGCTCAATTGTTCACCAGATGGCGAGACGACCACTGTCGACATCCGGATCTACCAACTGCGACGTCAGGGCAGCTTTCTCGCAGCCGATTTCACCAGTCTGTGGCTGGACGATGACGCAGCGCTCGCGGGTGACCAGTTGGGGGACCCGAAAGCTGTGACCATTCGCCCAGGCGATGGGGCAGAGCGGCCACGACGGATAGCCGTCGGTCCCTGGCAGGAAGGCGCGTTGTATGTCGGCATCATGGCCTTGTACCCGCAGTCGCCGGCAGAGGGGGCACGCCGAACGGTACTCTCCGCCTTCGACCTCGAAGACCATGTCAGCGTGCTCGGCGACGGGCGCCTGGAAGTGGTAAGCCGATAGTGCGCTACGGGGGCAGATAGATGGAGACATCGCAGAAGGTCTTGTGGAAACAGGGGATGTTCCTGACGCCCCACCACTTCCAACAGCGCGACCGCTACGCAGAGCACAGCCTGCGCACCCACACCCGCCAGCACCACCCGTTCGGGCACGGACTTGTCGAACTGCACATCGACGAGGATTCTCTCGCTGTCGGCGACACCGTGATCACCCGCGCTGCAGGGGTGTTTCCGGACGGGACGCCATTCAGCGTGCCCGAACAGGACGACCGGCCAGCGAGCCGTTCGCTGGCCGGTCTGTTCGACGCCCAGGGTGCGCTGTTCGACGCCACGCACGGGGCGCGTGCGGTCTACCTCGGCATGCCGTTGGTGCGTCCGGGCGTTCCTGCCAGTGCACCCGACGGAGCGATCGAAGGCCAAGCCACGCGGTATCGCACGACCGGGATCCAGGTCCGAGACGAGCTTTCGGGCGGGGACGGGCAGGAGATCCTCGTCGGCCGGCTGAACCTGCGCATTCTGCTCGAAGGCGAATCGCTTGAGGACTACACCGTGCTCGAGATCGCCGAGGTGCAGCGGGATACGACCGGGCGCATCGTTCTCAACCCGACCTACGTGCCGCCGTGCATCTCGATCGGCGCATCACCGCGACTCGAAGCCATCATCCGGCGCGTGCTCGAAACGCTGACTGCCCGGTCGTCCGAGCTCGCGGCACAACGGCGCAACCGCGGTGCCGGCCTGGTCGACTATGCAATGTCGGAGACAGCGAACTTCGCTCTGCTGACGATCCTCAACAGCCACATTCCACCGCTGCGTCATTTTCACCACCAGCATCGCGCCCATCCGGAACAGGTCTACCTTGAGCTCTGCCGCCTCTGCGGCGGGCTGCTGACGCTCGCGAGCGAGGGCAGCCCGAAGGATCTGCCGCTCTATCTGCACGATGACCTGACCACCACCTTTCGCGAGCTCGAGCTCACCCTCGACGAGGTTCTGCGGGTGGTCATCCCCGCCCGCAGCTTGCGCCTGGCGACCACGATGGTCCGGCCCAACTGGTTCGAGATCGCCCTGCCTGACGGCGTACGTGCCGGTGGAATCAGTGTCTACCTCGGGATGGCGGCCGACGTGGCCGGCGAGAAGGTCATCCGTGAGACTCCGACCAAGATCAAGATGGCCGGTCCCGAGACCATGGAGTTCCTGGTGGCACAGAGCCTCCATGGTATGGGCATCGACTATCTGCCCTCGCCACCGGCCGAGCTGCCGCTCAAGCCCGACTGGCACTACTTCCGCCTGCAGAGCCGTGGCGAGTACTGGAACGAGGCCACCGCCGCCGGACGGCTGGCCGTCTTCCTGCCGGCCGAATTCCGTTCGCTGCAACTCGAGTGCTTCGCGGTCGAGGACTGATCCATGCCGGCCACGTCGACCACACTGTCCGAGCTGTGCATCCCGACGTTCACCTACGTCTCGTGTCTGTGCGAATCCGACCATGCGCCGGCGATTGAACAGGTCCGGTTCAAGTTCGAGCAGCTCTTCCGCGAGGTCGATCGCGCGGGTCGCGAGGCCGGTTACGACCCATTGGATCTGCGCTATGTCATTTTCGCCCTCGTCGCGTTCGCCGATGAGAAGCTCCTCAGCCGGCAGTGGGCGCATCGTGAGATCTGGCTGAGCGAACCGCTCCAGCTCGTGTTCTTCAACATGAATTCGGCCGGACAGGAATTCTACGCCCGGCTCGCGCAGGTGCGTGACGGCAGCGCCCAGAGCGCTGCGGGAGCGCAGATCACCGAGTGCTACTACCTCTGCCTGGCTCTGGGCTTCCGCGGTTGCTACTTCGGTTCCGCGGCGGCCGACAAACGTCGCCAGGATCTGCAGGAGGAGATCTACCACGAGCTCGCACCCAACAAGCGGCGACCGGACATCACCCTCTCGATCGCAGAAGGCGGACACTCGGCGAACGGGGCGACGAAGCTGCGTCCGGTGTGGCTCGTCCCGCTGGTCTGCCTGTTGCTCGGCGTGGGCGTTTTCGCGGGCTTGTGGTGGCACCTGGCCCACATCACCGATGAGGCCCGCAGTGGGTTGCCGACACGGGGAGCGCACTGATGGCCCTGCTCAAGGCAATCCTGTCGGAAGGCGTGCTCAGTTTCATCGCGTTGATGGTGCTGATCGCTCTCGCCGCAGTCGTCGGATGGTACCTCGGCTGGGATCCGCGCACCCAGATAGCACCGGTGGTGATCGTGCTCTGCGTCCTCTGGGTGCTCCTGTTCATCGCTCAACGTGTGATCGCCATCCGGCGGGCGATGCGCATCGAGGCCATGCTCAAGGTGCAGAACCAGGACATTGCCAAGGCGGTCGGTGAACAACCGGGCGCGGGGCTGCTCGAGGAGCGGTTCACGCACGCGCTGACCACGGTCAAAGCGAGCCCGCATGGCAAAGCTGCGTTGGCGACCATGCCGTGGTATCCGGTGATTGGCCCTCCGCAGGCGGGCAAGACCACCGTCATGCTCAACAGCACCCTGACCTTCCCCCGGATCGGCCTTGAGGCCGGCAATGGCTCACCGCATACCGGCCATTGCGACTGGTGGTTTAGCGAGCAGGCCGTGTTCTTCGACACCGCGGGTCGCTATACCTCGCGCCCCGAGGACCGCGAGGAGTGGCTGCGCTTCCTCGCACTGGTGGCCAGTGTGCGGCGCGAACGGCCGATCAATGGCATTGTCATCGTGGTCAATGTTGCCGAATTGTTGCAACTCGACGAGGACGCCATCTGCGGCTATGCCCAGAACCTGCGCGACCGGTACGATGAGATCGCAGACCAGTTCCATTTCGTTTTTCCGGTCTACCTGCTATTCAACAAATGCGACCTCATCCAGGGGTTCACCGACTTCTTCGGTCACCTCGATCGTGAAGCGCGGCAGGCACCGCTCGGATACCGGCTCCCCTTCGTGCAGCGGCCGCCAGACGTGGCGGTCGAAGCTGCACTGTGTGGGTTTGACAAAATCTGTGCGCACCTCGGTGCCACCCGGTTCGACTGCCTCGCTGGCGACCACGACGAAGCGGCCCTGCGCAACGCCCTGTTGTTCCCCCGCCAGTTCGCCATGCTCCGGCCACGCCTGCGTCGGTGCCTCGAAACGCTGTTGAACCATCGGCCCTTCGCCGCCACCGGCATCCTGCGTGGGATCTACTTCACCAGTGCACACCAGGAAGGCACCCCGATCGACTGCCTGGCAGACGAGATGGAGCGTGAATACGGGGTCCGCCCGAGCCCGCAGCCGCTGGCGGTCGCAGAGCAACGCGGCCATTTCATCGGCGAGGTCTTCCGCTCGACGATCATCCCCGACGCGCGGCTGGCCGGATTCAGTTCAGCCTTCCTCTCCCGTAACCGGCGCACCGCCCTGGGCGTCGGTCTTGCCGCAGCACTGCTGGTGGTGGCCGCGCTGCTGCTGACCGGCCGGTCCTACCGGGCCAACCGTGATCTGGTCGAGAACATCAGCCGGGTCGGCAGCGAGGTGTTCGTTATCGGCGATCAGCGCGAGCAGTTGCCCGAATTTTGCCGCCGGCTCGACGCCATGCGCAAGCATCTGGTGCAACTCGAGCGGCGACAGGTCGACGGCGTGCCGATCGATCTCGGTATGGGCCTGTACAAGGGCAATGTCATCTACAGTGAAGTCCGCGAGACCTATTTTGGTGAATTCAGACAACGTATACTGATGCCAGTCGGTGAATGCATCGCACAACGGATCGCCGCGGCCCTGAAGGACGCGGCGACGCGGACCCTCGAGGACTATCGCGCACTCTACGACGATCTGTTGTGCTATCGCATGCTCAATGGCAAGGCCGCGTCTGGCGACGCCGAATTCATGCGAGCCATGTTCGACGCCGATGGGCTCTTGTTACGCGCTATCGTCCCCGGCGATGATCGCGTGTTGCGGCGGCGCGTGGCGCCGCTGGTGCTTCCCCATCTCGACTACTGGCTCATGCGCCTGGAACATGGACGGAGCCGCGACGAATGGATTCTCACGGCCGACGCGGATCTCGACCGTCGCGCCCGCGAACGTCTCGCGGATACGACCTGGCTGTCAATGGTCTACGCCGATGTCATCGCCGGAGCGTCGCGACCCGATCCGGAGTTGATTGCCGCACAACTCACACACGGCCGCATCGGTGAGGTTCTGCACATTGATGCTCCCATCGACCGTGCCTTCACCCAGAGCGGCTACGATGCCACCATCCGCACGGCCCTAGCCGACCGCGCAAAGCAGATGGCTCGCCGCAATGCCGTGCTCGATATCGGCGAGCAGGATGCTACCGCGATCGAGCGCCGCCTCACGGAATTGTACCAGCTCCAGTACGCGTCGGAATGGCGCAAGATCGCCGCGGCCGTCGATGCCGAGCCCTTCCCTGCATTGGCTCATGTCCCAGACCGTCTCGTCGAGCTCTGTGGCACTGAATCCCTGTTGGCCCGACTGTACGAGAACATCGGCGACCAACAGCGCCTGCGACTGTCGGCTGCCAACGTGCAGAACGCACCGGATGAGATGGATCCCTGGCTGGTCCCGGCACTCGCAGCTATGACGCAGTTCGGGGTCACATTGGGCGATTACGTCGCCAATACCCGTGTTGAGAACCGCATCGACCAACTCGCTGATCTGACGGCCCTCATCGACGCCTTCCACGACTGTCGCCGGGATATCCACAAGGCGTTGGGCAATTGCTCCGACCCAGAGATGCGCGGTGAACGGCTTTCCGATTTCCTCGGCCTGCTCGATCAGGCCCGACGTTCGCTGTCCCGCACTCTGGTCGCCGACGCCCGATCCCTGTGGCAGGAGGAAGCGCTCGCTCCGTTCACTGCGCTAGCCGAGCAGTTCCCCTTTGCCGCAGATGCAGAGAGCAGCTTGCATACTTCGGCCTTCAGCGATTTCTTCCATCCCACAGATGGGGCTGCTCGCGAGGTGTTCGATCGGATCGACGCGGTGTGCGAGCGCAAGGTGCTCGGTCATCCGCTTCTGCCGATGCTGCCGGCCTATGGCGCATGCAGCGATCGGTTGGTGGCGCTGGCTGACTTCTTCTTCCCGGATGGCGACCAGCCACAGGCGGCACTATCTTGTACGTTGGTTCAACGTGCCGGCGTCGAGGACCTTTCCTTCGCAGCTAGCGGTGCGGGCTTCAGTCTCTACGACCGACCCGATCGCCGGACAACCCTCGTCTGGCGACCGGGTCAGGATCGCAACGCGCACGTCGCCATCCGTATCGCCGATGGTCTGTGGTTGGAACGATCGGTCCGGGATGATGCATGGAGTCTGTTGCGCTTGCTCTCCACCGGCACGGTCGCAGTTCTCGATGACTACCGGGTCCGGTGTCAGTGGCGCCTCACCTCCAGTGATCTGCGCGAGTCAGCCCATGCTGAGAACGCCGAGGTGGGCGAAGACGAGCACAATGACGGGCCGGCGACCGGGGATGTCGCAGAGGGCGATACGGCAACGACGGCATCGCTGAACGCCGAGCGCGTGTATGTCGCAGAGATCATCGTCGAAGGCAGTGGGGCCTGGCACCCGTTCTGCCCTGGCGCTCTGAGTGGCTTTGCCTTCCCCGATCGGATCTGCGTAGATAGCCCAACAGGACAGCCCCAGTGATCACCGGCCTGGCGGACTTCCATTCTTCAGCGCGGAAAGGATCGGCTCGTGGATACTGAACACCTGCTCAAACTGGGACGGGAGCCAATTTCCGACGACGCCCCATGCGGCGAGAACGCACGTTATGAAGAGGAGTACGAATCACTCCTGGCCGAGGTCGGCAAGCTTGAGTCGCTCCATGGTGGCACGGTCGATTGGGCTCGGGTTGTCGAGCTCGGCAGCGTGTTGCTGGAATCCAAGACCAAGGATCTGCTCGTCGCCGCCTATGTCGCTGGTGGCATGTGGGAGACCGAGGGACCCGGCGCATTGGTCGCAGGTCTCGCACTCTGTCGTGATCTGACCCAACACTTCTGGGAGGGGGCCTTCCCCAAGCGCTTGCGCGCGCGGCGCACTGCCATCAACTGGCTGATGGGCCGTGTCCAGGGCTGGGTGGCAGAGGAATCGATCGAGATCGACCCTGGCACCCTCGAAGATGGCATTGCCGTCCTCCGGGATTTCCAGACCCTTACAGAGGATCGTTGGGAAGGGGACGAGCCGGAGCTGTTCCAGGCCGAGCGAGCGCTCGCCAAGCGCCTGGACCAATTGCACGGCGAGGCGGCCGAGGAGCTGCCAGAGACGCCAGCTGGAACTCAGGAACAGGCCGCTGGCGCTACTGCAACCACCGGTTCCGCCGCCTCCGACACTACCGCTTCTGCTGGGGCGAAGCCGGCCATGGCCCCACAGGCCGCACGTTCGTCCAGTGTTCCCGGTTCCATCGCCACCCGTGCTGACGCGCTGAGCTGTCTTGTGGCAGTCGCGGGCTATTTCGAACACACCGAGCCGCACAGCCCCATCTCCATGCTGATCCGACGTGCTGTGCGCTGGGGCGGCATGGACTACCGCGAGCTCTACGCCGAGCTTCTGCGTCACGATCCCGCCGGCCGGGCCCAGCTGTGGGAACTGCTCGGCCTGGAAACCCAGGCTGACGGTACCCCACCGGTGTGCAGCGTGCCGCAGGCAGCGCCGCAACCCAGTGCGCCAGCCCAACCAGCTGCCACATCAGCTCCAGCCACACCGGTGCAAGCACCACCACGGGTGGTCGCACCCCCGCCCGTTCGTCCGACGGGCTGAAGCACTCCACCTGAGAGTCCCTGTTCACCACCTGCTCGAACCAGATACCCGGCACCAAGGAGGCCACCATGGCTCAAGACGGATCAGTCGCGCCGAAAGAGCGCGTCAACATCACCTACCAAGCCGCAACCGGCGATGCATCCGAGGAGAAGGAGCTTCCGCTCAAGTTCCTGTGCCTCGGTGACTACACTGGTCGTCCCGACGCTACGCCCCTCGAGGATCGCAAGGCCATATCAGTCAACAAGGACAACTTCGATGACGTGCTCAAGGGGATGTCGGTGTCGATCAAGACGAACGTCGCCAACACGCTCGAAGAGGGCGAGGAAGCGGGTGAGCTGCCGGTCGACCTGAAGATCAAGTCGATGAAGGACTTCGGCCCGGAATCCATCGCGCAGCAGCTACCGGAGCTCCAGAAACTGCTCCAACTGCGCGAGGCTCTGGCTGCGCTCAAGGGTCCGCTCGGCAACTTCCCCGATTTCCGCAAGCGTCTCCAGGCCCTGCTCGGTGATGATGCCAAACGTTCCCAGATCCTCGAAGAGCTCGGCTCGACCGAAGGCTGAACGCAGCCCTCATCCCAGACACAAACACAACACAACGGAGTCATCCATGCCTGAGGAAACACAGGAAGCAGCAGCAGCCGGGGGCGAGGCCATCGAGGGTTCGCTGCTCGATGAGATCATGGCCGCCACCAAAATGGCGCCGAGCGAAGAAGGCTACGACCTTGCCAAGCAAGGCGTAGCCGCGTTCATCACCGATATCATATCGCCAGATCGCAAGATTGCGAAGATCGACAAGAGCCTCGTCGACGACATGCTCGGTCAGATCGATGCCAAGCTGAGCAAACAGCTCGACGAGATCATGCACAACGAGCAGTTCCAGAAGCTCGAAGCCTCCTGGCGTGACCTGCGGACCCTGGTCGACCGCTGCGATTTTCGCGAGAACATCGCCGTCGAGATGATCAGCATTTCGAAGGAAGAGCTGGCCGAGGACTTCGAGGATGCCCCCGAGATCGTCCAATCCGGTCTCTACCTCAAGGCCTATACCGCCGAGTATGGTCAGTTCGGTGGTGAGCCCTACGGCGCGATCGTCGCAGACTACAAGTTCGAGAATTCCGCCCCGGACATCTCCCTGCTTAAGAATGCGGCCTCGGTCGCCACCATGTGCCACGCACCTTTCCTCACATCGGTCGGTTCCCAGTTCTTCGGTTTGGAGAGCTTCGAGAAGATGGGAGAACTCAAGGACCTGGATTCGATCATGAACGGTCCAAAGTACGCAAAGTGGCAGAGCTTTCGCGAAAGCGAAGATGCCCGAAGTGTCGGCCTGTGTGTGCCCGGCACCTTGCGCCGACTGCCCTACGGCGAGGGCGGCGAAAAGGTTAAGTCCTTCGACTACAACGAAGGCGTGATCGGCAAGCACGACAACTATCTTTGGGGCAATTCCGCCTTCGACATGGCCTCGCGCGTGGCCGACAGCTTTGCCAAATATCGATGGTGTCCGAACATCATCGGTCCGACCGCTGGTGGAACCGTATCCGATCTGCCACTGCATCAGTACGAGGCGATGGGCGAATCGCAGACCAAATGCCCGATCGAATGCATGCTCTCCGAGCGACGCGAATTCGAACTCTCCGAACAGGGCTTCATCGGCCTGTCGATGCGCAAGGGCAGCGATGATGCGTGCTTCTTCTCGGCCAACTCGGCGCAGAAGAAGAAGAAGTTCGGTAACACCGAAGAAGGCAAGACCGCAGAACTCAATTACGGTTTGAGCACCCAGCTTCCATACATGTTCGTGGTCAACCGCATGGCACACTACATCAAGGTGCTCCAGCGTGAACAGATCGGCTCATGGAAGGAACGCGAGGATCTCGAGGCCGAACTGAACAAGTGGATCAGCCAATACGTCGCCAACATGGACAACCCGGCTCCGTCGGTGCGCAACACCCGCCCGCTGCGCGCAGCCCGGGTGACGGTCGAAGATGTGCCCGGCGAGGCTGGCTGGTACAAGGTCGGCATCAAGGTCCAGCCGCATTTCAAGTATATGGGCGCTTCGTTCGAGCTCTCGCTCGTCGGCAAGCTCGACAAGTCCTGATCACGCATCTCACCGGCCCGGCCGGAGTCCCGGCCGGGCCACTACCCACCACCTGTTGAAGGAAGACAATCATGCCTCAAGTCTACATGGTCATCGATGGCATCGAGGGCGAGTCCCTCACCATGGAGGGAGCGATCGACGTCGTCGGCTTCGATAACGAGATGGTCTACGCCTACGATCGTGAGAATAGCCGCAAGACCGGCAATCTCCAGTACCTGCCGATCAACGTCTACAAGCGTATGGACCAGGCCACGCCGCTGCTGTTCAAGGCGCTGACCGACAACGAGAATATCCACAAGGTCGAGCTGCTGTTCTACCGCCAGCCCGACTCCGGCGATTCTGCGATAGAACATTTTTTCACGATCACACTGAGCGACGTGCGGGTGATCGGGATCAAACCGTACATGACAGCGAACAGCACGGTCAACGAGCTCGAGAGCCTGATGGAACTGGTGAGTTTCGTGCCCAAGACGATCGACTGGCTCCAGGTCATCGCTGGCAAACAGCATATGAAGGATATCCGCACCCCGGTCTGAGGCCTGGTGCGGTGATCGCCATTCGTGTCTGTCAACGTTTCGCTGTTGGAGCGAATCCGCAACCCCAAGGGCGCCTCGTCCACCCTTGGGGTTGTCGATCGCCATGCGGTGCTCGCCTCCATCCGCCACAACCTCGAGCGGATCCTGGCTTCGCGCGTCGACCATGCCGCCGCGCAGCCGGATCTCGGCCTGCCTTCCCTCAACGTGGACGAGCCGTTCGCCGAGATCGTGGTCAGCCTGCGTCAGGCGATCATCCGCAACCTTCTGGCATACGAACCTCGCCTTGATCGGGTCAACGTGCTCCACATCCAGGGCGACGTCGATCATGAGGGCAGCCTTGTGATCGATGCGATGCTCAAGGACGACCACGATAGCGGAGGGATCAGCATCGAGGTGACCCTCGATCGATTCGGCCACATCTCGGTGAAAGCCTGAAACCACGGCGATGTCCCAAAGACAGAACTACCTGAAGGAACTCAGCTATCTGCGCGAACTCGGCCGGGAGTTCTCGCGCGCCCACCCCGAGATCGCGTCCCTCCTCGGTGAGAGCGGTTCCGACCCGGACGTCGGGCGCCTGCTCGAAGGCTTCGCCTTCCTCACCGGGCGCGTGCGCGAACGTCTCGACAGCGAGTACCCCGAGTTCACGCGCGCGCTGCTCGAGCTGTTCATGCCCGCGGCTGTGCGGCCGATTCCGGCGACCGTCATCCTGCGTTTCGGCCTGGTCCCGCAGGCGGCCAAGGAGACCCGACGCCTGCCGGTGGGCACCGAGGTCGGCAGCCGGCCGATCGATGGCACCGTCTGCAAGTTCCGTTCGTGCACCGCCACCACCGTGCGTCCGTTGCGGATCACCGACGTCGCCTTGGGTCACGGCCTGACGCCTGTGTTGCGCATCGGTTTTGCGACCGAGAACAACGTCCCGCTCGAGCAACAGCAACTCGACGAACTGCGCGTCTATCTGGGCAGCGATGTCGCGCTTGCGCAGCAGCTCGCGCTCTGCTTGCTCGACTATGCTGCGCGATTCACTCTCGAGGATGCCACGGGCGTCGTGCGCCAGGCCCCCGGTGTCTTCGCGCGTCCGGCAGCATTTGAGCCCGAAGGGGGGCTGGTGCCATACAGCGGAGCGATGCCGCTCGGCTATCGCCATCTGTGGGAATACCTCAACGTCCCGACGATGTTCGCCTTCGTCGATCTATGCGGTCTGTCCACCGCGAGTCTGAGCGGCAACCGGTTCGTCCTGCATGTGGAACTCGATCGTGTGCCCAACGACCTGCCCGCGCTCGGGGTCGATACGCTGCGTCTGAACTGCGCTCCGGCTGTCAATATCTATGCCCACACCGCGGTGCCAGTGCGCGTCGATCCGCTGCAGCCGCAGATGCGGGTCCGAGCGGAGGGGAATGCCGAGCACCACCAGATATGGGCCATCACTTCGGTCTGCGCACGGCTACGTGGGCGTGGCGAAACCCGTACCTATTCGCCGATGTATCGCCGGTGGCGTGCCGTCGGTGATGACCGCTTCTTCTATCACGCCACCCCGGCTTCGTCGACTGGCGATGGAGGCGGTATATGGCAGCTCTCGCTCGCGGGTGCCCCGATCGCCGAACTGACGTATGGTGTCGACACCCTGTCCCTGGACCTGTTGTGCACCAACAGCTCGTTGGTGCACCACTTGGGTCTGGGCGATGTCAGCCAGACCACCCCATTGACACCATCGGGGACCACCTGCATCAACATCACCCGCCCAACGAGCCCGGTGCCGCCGCCAGATGAGGAGACGGCGCATTGGCGACTGCTTGGGTTTCTCTCGCTCAATCAACGCGAACTCGCCGATCGAGAGACCATCCAGGAGGCTCTGCGCATCTTCCATTTCGCCGCAAGTCACGACCGCAAGGCCGAGCGTGAGCTCGAGCGGATGCTTGAGGGGCTCGTGCGCGTCGATCGGCGGCCTGCTCGGCGCCTGTATCGTGGCGTGCCGGTCAATGGCACCGCAGTTCGCATCGAGCTCGCTGACGATCGCTATGGCGGCGAGTCGGGCGCGTTCGCATTCGGCACCGTCATCAACGAATGTCTGGCCAGTCTCACCCGACTGAACACGTTCTGCCAACTCACCGTCCACGCCACTAGATCAGGAGCCTCCTTCACATGGCCCCCACGCTTGGGTCGTCAGACGATCGACTGATCGCACGTTGTTGCACGGAAGCCCCGCGGCTCGCCTTCGCCGGCGTCGTGCGGGTGCTCGAGGAGGCCTGCCCGAATGCCGTGCCGATCGGCCATCAAGGTCCGCCGCGCGACGAGGCAATGCGTTTCCGGCTCAATGTCTCTCTCGGCTTCAGCGCCAGCGATATCACTCGTATCGAGGCCGTTGATGACGATGGCTCCGGTTTCGAGGGCTACGAGATTACGACCAATTTCCTCGGCATCGTCGGAACAGATTCACCGCTGCCGGCCTATTACACCGACGAGATCCTCGCTGACGATGATGAACCCGGCGCGGTCACCGTATTCCTCGATTGTTTTCATCACCGCCTGCTGTCGCTCGTCGCCCGCGGACTGACGAAATATCGTCATGCAGCGTCGTACCGCTGGTCGGGAGATGATCCCATCTCGCGCGACCTGCGCCTGCTTGGCGGCGATGTCGCCGCACGTGACCCGCAGCCATTGAGCGGCGGCTCGCTGGTTCGCTACACATGCGCGCTCATACGGCCGATCCGCTCGGGCAGTGAGCTCGAAACCGTGCTGCGGACCCATTTCGAGGATCTGTCGATCACCCTCACACCATGCGTGGCACGTTGGATCCCCGTGCCCACAGATCAACGATGCGGTCTGGGCCACAGCAATTCGACCCTCGGTATCGACGTCACCATCGGCGACGAGGTGCTCGACCGGACCTGCACCTATGCTCTGCGCATCGGACCGGTGACCCGCGATGCTTTCCAACGGCTGCTACCCGGGGGCGATCTTCACGCCGAACTGCGTGCCCTGCTCGGGCGCCTCGAGAGCGAAGGGCTCGATTGTCTGCTCACCCTCGAGCTCGAACCCGGTGCCGCTCCCGACGTCGTCCTCGACGGGCGTCGCCACATCGCTGGCAACCGGCTCGGCTGGTCCACCTGGCTCGGCCGCGATCCCGACACTCCTGCTACCGTCACCATTCTGCTCGAAAGTGCTTGATTATGACCGATGTCGACCTCAAAGCCATGCTGGCAAAACTCAACCCCACCTGCACCCGCGCTTTGGAGGGAGCTGCCGGAGCATGCGTCTCACGCAGCAACTACGAGGTCACCTTCGAGCACTTTCTCGCCGCCTTGCTCGAGGATCCGGGCAGTGATCTGATCGCGATCTGCGAGCACTACGACGTGGACGTGGGGCGGCTGCAGAAGGCGATCCAGGACGTGATCGAGCGCGAGAAGACCGGTAACCAGAGCCGGCCGGTCTTCGCGCCGTTGCTGGTCGAATCGCTGCAGGAGGGGTGGGTTGTCGCCAGCGTCGAGCACGGCCTCTCACTGGTGCGCTCCGGCTGCATCTTCCAGGCGATCCTCGCCCGCACCAGCCGCTACTGCGGCGGTGAATACGCCGATCTGTGGAGCGACATCTCACGCCATGAGCTCGGCAAGGTGCTGTTGAGCATCACGGCCGCGTCGGCCGAATCGGCAACACCGCTCGCGGGGATCGATCATGCGGCCGCAAGCGGCAGCGCTGCTCCAGCGCCGGGCGCGAGCCCGGGGACCGCGCTGGCCCAGTTCTGCATCAACTTCACCCAGCGCGCGCGTGATGGACTGATGGATCCCGTCTTCGGCCGTGACGGCGAGATCCGCCAGATGGTCGACATTCTTTCGCGCCGCCGGAAGAACAATCCGATGTGCGTCGGCGAACCCGGCGTGGGCAAGACCGCGGTCATCGAAGGTCTCGCGTTGCGCATCATCGAGGGCGACGTTCCGGATATCCTCGCCAACATCGAGTTGATCAGCCTCGACATGGGTCTGCTCCAGGCCGGAGCCAGCGTCAAGGGTGAGTTCGAGAAGCGCCTAAAGGCAGTGATCGACGAGGTCAAGGCCTCGGTCAAGCCGATCGTCTTGTTCATCGACGAAGCGCATACCCTCATCGGTGCCGGAGGTGCCGCTGGCGGCAGCGATGCCGCAAATCTGCTCAAGCCCGAGCTCGCGCGTGGCACTCTTAAGACCGTGGCTGCGACCACCTGGTCGGAGTACAAGAAGTACTTCGAGAAGGACGCCGCGCTCGCGCGGCGGTTCCAGGTCGTCAAGCTCGATGAACCAGATGTGGCCACGACCACCACCATGTTGCGTGGGCTCAAGCAACGCTTCGAGGAGGCGCACGGCGTGATCATCCGCGACGATGCCCTGGTCGCAGCGGCCGAGATGGGCAATCGCTACGTGCCGTCGCGTCGCCACCCGGACAAGGGGGTCGACCTGATGGATACGGCGGCCGCGCGTGTGAAGGTCTCGCTGGCCAGCAAACCCGGTGAACTCGAGGACGCCGAACGCACCATCCAATCACTCGAACGCGAACTCGCGGCCGTGGAACGCGACCGTGACAACGGCATGGACGAGCTCGACGAGCGACTTGCAGAAATCGCCGTCGCGATCGAGAGGTCCCGCGAACGTGAAGCTGAGATCCGCTCGCGGTGGGAACAGGAACTCGAGACCGCTCGCGCGGCGCTCGACGCCCGCACCGCGCTCGCCGAAGCGAAGCCTGGCAGCGATGAGGCGGCGATCGTCGGCGCCGCAGCGGCGGCCAAGCAGGCGCTCGAACAGCTCGCTGCCATCCAGGACGGCAATCCGATCGTTCACGTCGAGGTCACCGCCGACACAGTGGCCCAAGTGATCGCCAGCTGGACCGGCATCCCGTTGGGCAACATGGTGCGCGATGAGGCGAAATCGCTGCTGGAGCTCGAGGACACCCTCACTGCCCGCGTTAAAGGGCAGGACCACTCGATGGGCTTCATCGCCGAGAGCATCCGTGCCAGCAAGGCCGGACTGACCGCGCCCGAAATGCCCATGGGCGTGTTCCTGCTCGTCGGACCCTCGGGCACCGGCAAGACCGAAACCGCATTGACGGTCGCCGACATGCTATTCGGCGGTGAGCAGTTCATGACCACCCTCAACATGTCGGAATACATGGAGAAGCACAATGTCAGCCGCATGATCGGCTCACCGCCCGGATATGTCGGTTATGGCGAAGGCGGTGTGCTGACCGAGGCTGTGCGCCAGCGCCCGTATCAGGTCGTGCTGCTCGATGAGGTCGAGAAAGCGCACCCAGACGTGATGAACCTCTTCTACCAGGTGTTCGACAAGGGCAATCTCTGCGATGGCGACGGCAACGAGGTCGACTTCTCGAACACCGTGCTGTTCCTGACATCGAATCTAGCCACGGACATCATCACCGAGATGACCGAAGACGGGAAAAAGCCGTCGGTCGAGGACATCATCAAGGCCATCCGCCCGGTGCTCAACGCCCACTTCAAGCCGGCGCTGGTCGCACGGATGACCCTGGTGCCCTACTACGCGCTCGACCATGATACCCTCAAGCTCATCACATGCCTCAAGATGGGCAAAGTGGTCAAGCGCCTGGCCGCCAACCAGAAGATCACGGCCACCATCGACGACAGGGTCTACGACGCGATCGCCGACCGCTGCACCGAGGTCTCGACGGGTGCGCGCACCATCGACCACATCATCAACGGCAGCCTGCTGCCCACGCTGTCGAAGGAGATCCTCGCCCAGATGACGAGCGAGGACAAACCGAGCGCCCTGACCATCGACGTTGCCCAATCCGGTAACTTCTCGTACGACTTCGCTTGATCTGCTCGAGAGCAGAGCCATCCGATCCCTTACAGGGCGAAACCGAGACCCGAGGGGGAGCCCCTCTGATTGGAGATGGACAACCATGCCACGCGCACCGTTGATGACCCTGAGCAGCGACGCCCCCGGGATCCCGGACGGCATGCTCTTCGTGACCGCGTGTACGGGCACGGAGGAGCTGGGGCGACCGTTCTGCTTCGAACTCGACCTCGTCTCTTCTGACCCGTCGCTCGATCTGCACGCGTTGTTGACCAACCCGGCGGCCCTTGTGTTCGAGCGCATCTGTCGCACCGCGGATGGAAGGGTGGGCTCGGTACCCTACGTCTACCACGGATTCTTCACCGACGTACGGCAGGTGAACCAGGATCTCGAGCGCAACGTCTACCACGCCACGTTGCGGCCCCACCTGTGGAAGCTGTCCTACACGCGCCGCAGCCGCATCTTCTCCGACCAGGAAGCCAACCCGTGGAAGACGGTGCCCGATCTCATCGTCAAGCTGCTCGGCGACATCGGCCTCGTGGAAGGAAATGATTTCGAGCTGCGCATCGATCGCACCAAAGCCTACCCGCTTCACCTGTACTCGGTGCAGTACCAGGAGACGGATTACGACTTTCTCCACCGCTGGCTCGAGCACGAAGGCATCAGCTACCACTACCAGTACGATGCCGCAAGTGATGCGGGGCAGCTGATATTCACCGATGACGTCTCAGGCTACGATGTCCTGGCCGGCAACGATGAGGTGGTCTTCGATCCGGTGACCGCTGGTGACTTCGGTGCGCTCTTCAGCGCTGCAGGCGGGGGATCGTGGGAGGTGGGGCCGTCGATCCAGGAGCTCCAGGTCGAGCACCGCCAGATTCCGCAGGAGGTCATCCTGCGCGAGTACAACTACGAGGACCCCGACAACGATGGCATGCAGATCTCGGGTGTAATGGATCCTGACGGTATCGGCTTCGACTACGAGTACAACAACAACTACCGCACCCATGCCGAGGGCAGATTCCTACTGGATGTGCGCCGCGATTACCACCGCGGTCGGCGCATGCGCATCAGCGGTCACAGCGACCACCGTGGCTTCCAGCCCGGCTGCACGTTCACGCTGCGCAAGCACTTCAACCGCCACATCAGCGAGAAGCCGTACGTGTTGGTATCGGTACGCCACGAGATGCGTCAGGTGCTCGCCGGCCAGGGGGGCAGCGAGAGTCAGGGCAGCTACGTCAATGCTTTTGAGGCCCAGCCGGCAGAGATCACCTACCGCCCGCCGCGCGAGACGTCGTGGCCGCGGATACCGGGCGTCATGTCGGGGCGGGTGGTCGGCGGCAGTCGCGACTATGCCGAGTTGGACGACATGGGTCGCTATAAGGTAGACATCGACTACGACCTGAGCCAGGAGACCATCGGCAAGGTGCGCATGGCGCAACCGTCCGTGGGCGACGACGCCGGTTTCCACTTCCCGCTGCGCAAGCAGACGGAAGTTCTACTCGGACACGTCGACGGCGACCCAAGTCGGCCAGTGATTCTGGGTGCCGTGAACAACATCAACGATCGCAACGTCATGAACTGCGGCAAGGATGCGTCGGGAACCAAGAGTTCCCTGCGTAGCCAGGGCGGCAACGTGATCGAAATGAACGACACGGTTGGCAGTAATGGTATGGTGATGGCCAATGGCGGGATGACGAAGTTGTCATTCAGTGGCCGCCCCAAGTATCGCCAGAAGTCGGGCAGCGGCAGCGTCAATCCTGGGAGTCGCGACGTGTCGGCCGGCGGTGTTTTTGCGAAGGTGGACTTCGAGGAGTTCATGCGTCAGTCGGATGGCCCGCAGAACTATCGCCGTCCGGATGACTGGCCGGGTGTCTCTGAGTTGGGCGGTGATGATAGCGGCGCACAATTTGCCGCAACGGGCTTCAGTCTTGCGCCATGGCCCAATGTCGACATCGGCGCCTCGGTCACCTATACGATATCGGGGGTGGATGCCGGCGCTACTTATGCAGTCGAGATTTACAGTTGGGGTTCGAGCGCTTGGAACGCGACCGCGGATCGAAGTGTGGCATTGACCATCGGTGGCACTTCGGCCACTGCCACGGAAGTCCCATCCGAGGCGTCCGATGCCAACAAGGGCAAGGAATACAAACTGGTAGGCATTGAGAACAGCGGTGGAACGCGCCGTGTGGTCGGGACGAAATACATTCGCATCAGCATCTCTGACGAGCACCCGAGCATCCGTCGCTTCTATGACATGGTGATGAACGACGATGTCGACGTTCCCTGGCAGGATGCCGGTTATAACATCCTCGCGAACTGGGAAGATACGGATAACGCGCAGTCAATCACCCAAGCGAAGATCGAGGCCGACTTCCGCGACATGTATCGGCAGTCTGCCTTCACGACAGGTACGGGGTTTATCGATAGTGAGTGGGGTGACGGGGGGCCGTCCAGTGCGTTTGTCTTCGATCTCATTGAGCCATCGAGCAAGGATGACTTCAAGCACGAACACCAGACCGCGAAGACGCCTGGGCTTACCACCAATGTGGATACCAGCTCCGATCCGGATACCGACTTCGCAAACTTCAGTGCCACCCGCGGCGGTTCGCAGAGTGTGACCGTGGGTGACTCGATGATTCTGCAATATGGCAATAAGTACATTCGGCACTACGGGGACGTGTACAACTGGCATTCCGGGGACACCCACAGCTTTGGGCCCAACGGTACTGGTTACAGCTACTACGCCGGCGATTCGGTGTCGTGGGCCAACGGCTTGTGCCGAGGTTGGAGCTACACGGACGAAAGCCAGTCTCAGTCGTATACGGGGAAGTCGACCAGTTACTCCACGGTTGGCCACAGCTTCTCCTGCTCGACGACCGGGCACTCTTTCTCGCATTCGGTGACCCTGGCCAGCGAAAGCGTCAGCGAGACGGTCAATTCCGCGAGCCTCGGTCTCACTGCTTTTAGCGAGAGTTTCTCGTTCGGTATTGCCGAAGTGAAGTTCAGCCTCATGGGGCACACGTTCGATCTGAACGCGCCTTCCGAGACCACGGTGAAGCTACAAAAATTGGAGGCGCGTCTGCAGGCGACCGACGCTGCGTTGCAGCAGACCGCCGTCGCCGTCAGCGAAACGATCGCTAGGGTGCAGAAATCAACCATGGATGCCATGCGTACCGAAATGGAGGCGATGAAGTCGGGGCAGTCTGGCCTCGACTCGAGCGGCGCCGGCGCCGAGATGCAGAAGCGAGGGGTTACGGTACGGAGCGTCGGCGCAAGCATCGCCGATCGTATCGCCAAGCTTGAGAAGGCGGGTCTGAAGCTGAGTAACGCGCAGGAAATCAAGACGTGAGCGAAGTGCCTGCCACGCCGGAACTGCCGCAGTGCAAGTATATCAACCTCACCCCGTATTCGTGGTTTGGGGCGTGGGTCGGTGAGGGCGGTCCGCACCGTTACACTATGACCGTAGCCATGAAGGCGAGCTTTGCTATGTCGCCGGAAGGTGGGCTCAAGGTCCTTGAGGAGCAGTTGACCATTCGCGGAGACGAATTTGCCGGTGATGATCAGGCGGCCATGAACGGTGAACTCCTCCATGGTTGCGATCTCTCGGGTTGGAAGCCGCGGGCCGATCTGCTGTTGCTTGGCAGTGCTTACGCGCCTGGGGGCAGGCCGGCGACCGCCTGCGAAGTGGCCTTTCGCGTTGGGAGGTGGGAGAAGCGACTCTTGGTGACGGGCGACCGCATCTGGAAGCCGGGCGTCATGCTCAGTCGAGCGGGTGAGCCGCAGCCGTTCACGCGGTTGCCGTTGCGGTGGGAGCGCGCCTTCGGTGGAGAGGGCTGCGACACCAATCCGGTTGGCCGTGGTCGGAAGAGTGACCTTCTGCCGAACCTTGAATACATCGATGATCGTCTGAACCGGCGGGGGGGGCGCGTGCGTCCAGCATCGTTCGGCCCGGTCAATCGCTTGTGGCAGCCGCGCATGCGCAAGATGGGAACCTGCGACAAGAGTTACCTTGAACGGTTGCATCCTCGCTATCCGGATGATTTCGACTGGGGTTACTTCAACGAGGCCTCCGATGATCAGCAACTCGAAGGCTACCTCCGAGGCGACGAGGAGGTCGGCTTTCGCAATCTCCACCCCGAGGTGCCAGAGTGGAGCCTGCGCTTGCCAGGCTCGCGTGTGCGTTGTTTTGTGGAAGGCACAGACGACGCAGGCGTAGCGCGTGTGCGCGAGATTGCCATGAATTTGGATACCCTCGTCGCATACGTTGACGACGGACACCTCAGCTTGATCTGGCGCGGCTACACCGAGGTGCGCACGGAGGATCGCAGCGAGATCACGCGCATGCTCTTCGCCGAGGAATCGCTGACCGAACCGCGTGACAGCACATGGTATCTTGCGCAGGTGGCCGAGGGCAAGGATCTGTTCGAAAGCAAGGCGGCCGAGGTGGAAGCGCAGGCCGACGCGGTGATGGCCGAGGTCCAGGCCAAGCTCGACCGCTATGGTCTCAAGGTGGATGTGCGGGCGGAGGTCGTTGCAGTGCGCAACGGCGCGGCGGGCGTGCCGGCAGCGATGATGACCTGTTTCCCGTTCGATCCCATGGGGCCATTTCCGCCGCAGTTGAAGCACATGGAGGCCGATCTGGAGGAGGCGGCGCGCGAAGTCGCGGAGGTCGATGCCAAGGCGAAGGCGAAACTCGAGGAACTTGGCTATGACTACGGTGAGGTGGTGGCGGCTGTGAATGGCGGCGAGGCGGCGCCGTTGGCTCAAGCCCACGCCAGCCTCAAGGAGCGCAAGCAGTACCTCGAGGACATGGATCGGGAGGTTCCGGATCAGATGCAGGACCTGTTGGACCGATTCGACAGGAATCCGGATGACCCGTTCGAGATCCACCAGATCTTCACCGGGCTGCGCGATGGGGGGATCGACCTCGCCAAGGTCGGCGCGGCGGAGGCAGAGTTCGCTGCCAGCGGCAACTTTGCAGCGTATCTCGCCGCCAAGATGCCCGGCTGTGTCGTGGAGCCGCCTGCGGACGGTTGCAAGCCCATGCGGGAGTTGATCGAGAAGAGAAATGAAGAGCGCAAGCAGGAGGTCGAACAGGCAGGGCAGAAACCGTCCGCAGAAGGGGCCGGGTCTCCCGACATCACTGGCGCGGTGGATGAGCAGGGCCAGTCGTCGCCACCAACGGATGTCGCCGCCGCGGATGGAGCAGCCGGGGCGGAGAGTGCTGCAGGAGCCGCTGACGATTCCAGGGGTTCTGCAGAGGCCGCGGGTGAAACCGGCGCCCCGGGCGGTGGAGGCGGCGAAGCGAGCTTTGAGCGCGCGTCAGCGGGAGCGCCTGCGGCCCGGTCTGGCAATCCCTTGTTGGCCTTGATGGCCGCCATCGCGGCGGTCGGTGGTGGCAAGCTCGCGACGCCGGTCCTCGGCGGTATCGATGCGGTGGCGGCACAGGGAATGATCGATCGCGGTGAGACGTTCGCTGGTCAGGTGCTCAGCAACTCGGATTTCTCTGGTGTCGATCTTGCGGGGCAGAACTTCACCGGCGCCATGCTCAACGGCGCCGCCTTCGGCGACACGCCGCTCGCCGGAGCGCGTTTCGAGAACGCACTCATGCGCGACTGCGTATTCGATGGCGCCGACTGTCGCGAAGTCGCTTTTGTGGGCTGCGACCTCGGCGGCAGCAGCTTCCGCGGTGCCGACCTGCGCGGCGCTTCCTTCAGCAACTGCGGTTGTGTCGATGTGATTTTCGCAAATGCCATCATGCGTGGAGCCACCCTCGAGAGCACGGCTTTCAGCGACTGTGATTTCTGTGAGGCTGATCTGCGCGAGACTACCTGCAAGAACTTCATTCTCCAGAACTGCGACCTGCGAGGTATCGTTGCTGCCGGTTGCACTTGGGACTTTCTTGGCTTCTACGAGAGTCGACTCGCCGATGCCGATCTGCGCGACACTCACCTGGTCAACTGTGTCTTCAAATCGTGCATCGCCCCACGGCTGAACTGTGGCCGCGCAGAGCTCGAGGGGTTTCGCACCATCGGCGAGAGCGAGTTCGATGAGGCCGTGTTCTCCGAAGCGCGCCTCGGCGGCAGTACCTTCATGTACGCGCGTCTTCTGCGTGCAGACTTCTCCTATGGTGATCTGCGGGGCGCCTGCTTCATCGACAATGTGGCTTGGGAGTGCCGCTTCCGCCATGCCGACTGCAAAGGAGCCATGCTGCGGCGCAGCCAGTTGGTGAAAGCTGACTTCACGGGGGCGAATCTTTGTCAGGCGGTGCTCGGGGCGGCTGATGTGCGCGCTGCCGTGTTCACCGGGAGCAACTGCTTCGAGTGTGACTTCACCGGGGCGCTGACCACCGACGCGCAGTTCTCAGGCGCCAACCTGCGTGGGACTTTGGTGCAGGCATGAGTGACGACTCCAAGGATCCGGAGATCAAGGCACCCTTGCGGCAGGAGGCGGTTTACGCGCTTCTCGATGCCGGTCGCTCTCTGGCGGGCGAACGCCTGCATGGTGTCGACCTGCACGAGCGAGATCTGTCCGGCCACGACTTCAGCGGCTGTCGGATGACCAACTGCGACCTCGGCTGGGCACATCTCGATAACGCGGACTTTGGCGGGGCGTTGCTCTACGATTGTTCGCTGGAGGCGGCCTCGCTCGCGGGTACCCGGTTCGCCTCGAGCTCACTGGTGAAATGCACCATCGCTGGGGCCGACATCGGGTCGGCGCGATGGGAGGCTGACTGCGTGCTCCAGGGCCTGGATCTATCAGGGAAGATCTTCAGCGGTCTTGATTTTTCCGATCTGACATTGTTGCAGTGCGACTTCCACGATGCCCGTTTGGAGGATTGCACCTGGGACGGCGTGCGCCCCACGAACTGCACCTGGGAAGGGGCGCGGTTCATCCGTTGCAGCTGCCGTCGGTGGATGTCTGTGTCGGGTGAATTCCTGCGAACGCGCTTCGAGTCCTGTAGCCTGGAGGATGCCATCATCATGGATGCTGGTCTGGTCGAGACCGCGTTCATGGACTGCGACCTTTCCAAGGTCACCTTCCAGGCCTGTCGCTTCGAACAGATGGCATCGCTGCCCGATGCCATCTGGGGTGTGCGCTTTATGGACTGCGCCATGCGCGGCATACGCCTGGCGCGCAAGCATATAGATTGGGCGATGTTTGCGCAGTGTGACTTACGCGAAGCTGATCTCGCCGACGTGCAGATGGACGAGGTCAGCGTCAGTGCCTGTGATCTGCGCGGAGCCGTTCTGCAGGGCACGGTCAGCGAACGGACCAAGTTCGTACAATGCGATTTGCGCGATGCCGATGTGCGCGGTTGGCGTTTGGCCGGCGGGGAGCTCGCTGACTGCCGCATTGCCGATGCCCCCGACGCCGAGGCAGGCAAGGACGCCCTGCCGAGCTATCGCATAGCTCTGCGTGATGCTGATTTGCGCGATGCTTCGCTTCTGCGCATGGAGTTGCGTGGGGCAGATCTCGCCGGGCAGGATCTTTCCTCCCTGCGACTCATGGAGTGCCGTTGTGAACGGATCAACCTGGCCGGGAGCCGCTGGCGCGATGCCCAAGTGGCCAGTTGCAGCTTTGCCGGGGGGGATCTGAGTGGATCCGATCTGGGTGCATCTCAGTTCGCCCAGGCATCGTTCGCCGGGGCAGACCTGTCGCACGCGCTTCTCGACCGTACACAGTTCGCCCAGTGTGAGTTCGCCGGCGCAAGCATGCGGGCTGCACAGTTGAGCGATGTTGCTCTGGTCGAGCTCAATCTGGGAGACATCGATCTGCGTGAGGCGCGCTTGTTCCGCTGCGTGTTACTCGGGAGCACAGGTCCCGGCATCGATCTCTCCGGGCTCTGTTGTGCACGCTCGTTCTTCAAGGACTGCAATCTTCATGGGGCCAGCTTTCGAGGTGCTGATCTCATGCAGTGCAATTTTATGGGGGCGGATCTCTCGGGGGCGGATCTCGGGGAGTGTCGAGGGAAGAACGCAGTTTTCATGGGTGCCGATCTGCGTGGCGCCAATCTGCGAGGCAGCGATCTGCGCCAAGCTATCTTCAACGAAGCCGATTTGCGCAAGGCCGATCTCGCACGCTGCCGGCTGTCGCGCTCCGTTTTCGATGGTGCCGACGCCACGCTGTGCAGTTTCGCTGAGAGCGACATGCCGTTCGCCACCATGAAGGAGACGGTGCTGGAAGGCGCAGTCTTCGTGTCGGCCAATCTGTTGCGTGCTGACCTGCACGGCATCCGCGATGCGGGGGCCAACTGGGAGAAGGCGAACCTCGCGTTCGTCAAGCGCACCGACCCTGATCGCTATGCGGCGGAGCACTTCGCTCCCGCCGGGAAGGAGTAGCCATGTCGACCTATACCCACGATGACCCTGCTGCAGCGCTAGCCGGCATCGTCGGCGTTGCGCTGGGGCCGGCGCCGGTGCTGAGCGTTGCCGGTTCCCGCGTGACCGTTCTTCTGGAAGGACGTGAGGTGATGGCCACGTTAGCGGTGGGTTATCCGTATTGCCCGTCTGTGGGCGACTCCGTTCTGGCTATTGCCAAAGAGGATCACGCCTACGTCGTCGGGGTTATCGCCGGCACAGGCTGCAGTATCTTGCGGGTTCCTGGTGACTTGGTTATCGAGGCCGGTGGCAGGTTGTCCCTGCGCGGGGGCAGAGCAGTGGAGGTGGACGGACAGGAGGTGACCCTGCGCGCTCGGGCGCTCAAGGTCTTTGCCGACTGCCTGACGGAAACACTGGGGTCCGCTTTCCGCAGCGTGGCCAAGCTCTTGCGGATATCGGCAGGCCAGCGCCAGCTCGACGTCGAGTCGACCAATATGGAGCGTAGTCAGCGTACATACATGCACAGTGAGAAAGAAACCATCATCAACGCCGAGCAGGTCAACATCGCCTGAGGAGTAAGTAACATGTTTCCGGCAGGAACAAATATGGGGGGCATGAATCTGGCGTTCCCCGACGTGTGTAAGACTCCCATCCCACCAGCGGGGCCGATCCCTCTGCCGTATCCGAACATCGCGCAGAACATGTTGACGAATCCGGCGACGGCCAGCTTTCGGGTGCTGGTGCAGTGTGGAATGTCACAGACTATCATGTCGATGCCCATGATGAGCAACGGCGATGAGCCCGGGGTGGCCGGTGGTGTTGTCTCGAACATGTTCATCGGGCCGGCCAAGTTCTCTCTCGGTTCGGTGCGTCTGCTCACCGGCGGGATGCCCCAGGTGCGCATGACCTCGACGACGATGCAGAACGGTATGGCGCCCAACGCGGTTGCGGGCTTGCAGAGCGTGCCGTCACAGATTCGGATGCTCTGCGTGTGACGGCAGTCATCGTCATCCGGGTCAACGATGGCGTCGTGCTCGCTGCCGATGGGCGGTCTGTGATCGTCCGCGATCGCGACGGGCTGGCGCTGCATGGCTACGAGCATGCGGGAAAGGTGTTTCCGGTCTGTGATCTACCCGCGTTGGGGGTGGCCAGCAGCGGGGCAGGTAGCATCGGCGGTCTCTCGATCCGCTTCCTGTGTCGCAGGCTACGCGAACGGTTCGCGGCCACCCCGCCCGATGGTCGATCGGTGACGAGCACGATCGAGGCGATCGCCACCGATCTGCGGCAGGCGAGCCGGGATCCGACCTGTCCTGAGCACAACCCGCAGCCCGATCTGGAATGGCTGATCGCCGGATTCGCGCACGGCGCCGATCTACCCGAGGTGCATCGCCTGCGGCTGCGGTCGGGCAGGCCGCTTGCACCCGAACCGGTGAGGCAGCGGTTGGTGTGGAGCGGTACGGGCACCGCATGCCTCGATCGGCTCATCGGCGGCGTGGCCCCGGAGATGCGGGCGTTGATCACCCGCGAGGTCTCGAGCAAGCCGGAGGCCGACCGGCTGCTGCAGGTTCTTGAGCAGATGCGGATGGAGCTGGTTCATCCAGAGATGCCGCTCGAGGACGCCGCCGCACTTGCTGTTACCTTGCTCGAGCTTGTCGTGGGGGTCGAGCGTCTGAATGGTGAGTTGGCATTGGCAGCCGGTCGCATTACCGCCGCCGTCGTTGACCGCTTCAGCGGCTTTCGCTATCTTCGCGGCGAACCGGCCTAGGAGCGCCATGACTCGCGTCCAACTCATCGCACTGCTGTTCATGGTCACACCCGGCGTCGCCCACGCCGTCGATGGCGTGACAAACGACAGCATCCTGTTCGGACAGAGCTGCGCCCTGAGCGGGCCCTCGCAGGAGAGCGGGCGGGCGGTGGCGCATGGTCTGGAGATCGCCTTCGCCAGCGTCAATGCCAGGGGTGGGGTTGATGGTCGGCGGATCGAGCTGATCACCCGCGACGACGGCTACGACCCGGAGCGAGCGCGGCTCCAGGTTGAACGCCTGGTCGATGAAGATCATGTGTTCGCTCTGATCGGCAACCTCGGCACGCCGACGAGCCTCGCTGTGCTGCCGCTGCTGAGCAATCGCGGCATTCCCTTGATCGGCCCGGTGACCGGAAGCGAAGCCCTGCGTGATCCGCTGACGCGCGTGGTGATCAACATCCGGCCGGGCTATGCCGCAGAAGCAGAGCGGGTCGTCGGACATCTGGTCGACGTGACTGGATGCGCGCGGGTCGCCTGCCTGCATCAACGCGGGGCCGATGTCGGTCGCGCAGGAACCGAGCGGGCACTCGCGAATCGTGGTCTCGAGCTTGTGGCGATCGGTGACTACGCCGCGAATGCCAACGGCATCCGTCAGGGTCTGTTGCACATCCGACGCGGGCGACCGGATGGGATCATGCTGGCCGCTACCAATGAAGCCGCGGTGAATTTCATCACGCTCTCTCAGGCCGTGGGCTCACATGATGTCCACTACGGTTGCATTTCCTACGTGGATGCTGCCTTTTTGTATCAGCGCCTCGGTTCTGCGAGCGACGGCATTGTGTTGGCGCGGGTGGTGCCGCATCTGACACCTGATGCGCCCGAGCCGCTGGTACGGCAGTTCCGCGCTGATCTCGCGGCCTACATTGAGGCACAGGGTCTGATTAACTCTGATGGCGCGGCCGTCATCAACGAGAGCGCCTTCATGCTGGAAGGCTATCTCGTGGGTCGGTTCACCTGTGCCGTTCTCGAGGGGCTCACGGGTCTGCCAACGCGGTCCGGCTTCATCGATGCGGTCGAGCAACGTAGGCGGTTCGACGTCGCCGGCGTTGAACTCCGCTTCAGCCCGACCGACCACCAAGGATCGGACACCGTCCACCTCAGCGTGGTGCGTGGCGGGGTGGCCGTACCGGTGGAGCAAACAACCGATCCACGCTGATCGCCCGCTGATCGCCGGCTGTGGTTCAGATCGCGTCGGGTCCGGCGCCAGCGGCCAGAGCCAACAAGGCATCGCGAATCAGGTTCTGGCGCCGCTTGATCGTCGCGAGCTGCTCCGTGCGTAGTTTGCGGAGCGTCTGCTCGAGGTCGTCCCCGGTGAGCCCTGCCGCGACACAGGCCAGCCCTTCGCGCAGCAGCGGTTCATCGGCGGCGGTGGCCAGCTCGAGCAACTGCTCGGGCCTCGCGTTTGCCCCCACGCGCAGCAGCTCGCGCAGTAACGGCAACAGATCCTCGGCTCCCTCGTGCACCGGTGGCGGTGGTGTGGTGCCGACGTCCATCGCGAGCTCGCGCTGCGGCGCTGATCCAGGATCTGCCGCTGGCGCCGGTGCCGGTGGCGGCTCAGTCTGGTTGTCAGGCTGATCGTCTTGCGGCGCTGCGCTCTGGAGCGAAGGGTGGCTGGGGGCTGGCGTGGTATCGGCCGGAGCCCGGCGACGCGGGATCTCACCGGCGAGCACGCGACCGGCGGTTGCGCAGAGGCCGGCGAGAGCGCTGGCGAAGTGGTTGTCGGTCGGCTCGGCGAGCAGGCGGACATTCTGCTTGAGCCAGCGTGCGGACTCATCATCGAGCTCTGCGTAGACACGTTCGGCCAGTTCGGGCTCGCCTTTGGCGAGCACAACCGCGAGATCATCAACCCGGCAAAGGCTTAGGGTCTGTTGCAGGTGGGCACGATCGAGGCCCAGCAGGTCGACCTGGGTGCTGAGCGCAGCCTTGGCGGGAGGGCTCGCCGATGGTCGCTCGGCATCGTTCTGTCGACCGGCTTCGGCGGCGCGCCGTGTCGCAGAGGCATCGGTGATGTCGCTGAGCAGATCGGACAAGGGCTTGGGCTCAGTCATGGCTTCGCCTCGTTCGGGCTGGGGGCAGTGGAGGGATCGGTGGGTGCACCTGCGCTTGGTCTTGGCCTGAGCAGGTGGGTTCCGGGCAGCGCGCCCGCGAGGGTGCGTTCGATCCAGGCGATGACGCTAGGCCACTCGACCTCAAGAAGGATGCCGAAGTGCTCCTGTGCCCGCGTTTCGAGTCGGATGCGCCGGACCGCCGGGTCGAGCGACTCGAGCAGCGTGCTGCCATCGGGCGGAGTCGGCCAGGTGGCGTCGACCACGAAGCGGAAGCCCAGGTAGGGAGAGCGCATTGCGGCCCGGATCGCCTGCCGGTTGCTGGTGCGCAACAGGGCGGGAGGGTCGCCCCAGCTGCCGCCGCGCACGACGCGCGCGCTGCCGTGACGGCCGAGCGGATCGACAACCTGCTGCGTCGGGTAGGGCCCGTAACGGTCGGCGCACCACTCCCAGACATTGCCGTGGAGGTCGTGCAGACCGAGGGCGTTGGGTTGCAACACCGCCGCCGGGTGAGTGCATTCGTCCGCATTACCAGCGAACCAGGCGACGCGTTCGAGCTGCGCAAGGGGTTGGGCGCCGTGCGGGCCGGAGTAGCGCGCCATGGTTCCGGCCTTCACTGCGCGCTCCCATTCGGCTTCGCTCGGCAGTCGTGCGGCCAGGCCGGTCACCATCGTGCGGAGAGCCTGCAGGAAGCGTTGAGCGTCATCCCACGAAACGCGTTCGACCGGCCGCGCCAGATCGCTGAAACGGCTCGGGTTCTCGCTGAGGATGCGTTCATAGACCGCCTGGGTGACCTCGGATTCGAGCATCCAATACCCGTTGCTGAGCTGGACTCGTGTGGGCACTTCGTCGGGCTCGGCGTCGGTATCACCGGGAGCGCGTCCGAGCAGGAAGTCGCCCGCGGGGACGTGGCGCAAGCGTAATTGCAGCTCGGTATCCTGTGCGGTGCCGGGCAAGGTCACAGTTGCCCAGGGGCCGTGGGCATCCACGCCGTGGTCGCCGGCCCAGAGCGGCCGCGGCGGACCTCCGAGTTGTTCGATTGCAGCGGCGTAGTTGCGTACGTCCTGACCGTCCGCGCCGACCAGTTCGTGCAGTGAACGGAGAGCCGCGGTGTAAGCCGGATCGGGACGTACCGGCAACGCTTCGGCCGGAGCGGTGGGATCGGGCGCGGCGAGCAGTGGGGCGAGTTGAGAGCGCAGCTGCGCGACGCGTTGCCGCTTGTCTCGCCAGCGGGCAACGAACGCGTCGTCTTCCCCGACCAGCCGCGCCAGTTCATCGAGCAAGGTGCCGGCATCGGGT
Organism: uncultured candidatus Brocadiaceae bacterium; assembly: GCA_964612995.1. Classification (GTDB taxonomy): domain Bacteria; phylum Planctomycetota; class UBA11346; order UBA11346; family UBA11346; genus SLQH01. The sequence goes on from CAZTGE010000013.1 coordinate 37,703, forward strand.
GGGATCGGCGCTGCGCGATTGAAATCAGCGAGCGCGCGCTCGAGTTCCTCCCGGCGACGTTCGAAGGCGGCCTTGGCTTCGCGGGTGCGCTGCAGGCGTTCGTGGTAGGTGGCCAGCGTGGTGGCGTCGAGCGCGCGGTGGCGTTCGAGCCATGCGAGAATAGTCGCGAGTTCTTCGATCCTGGACTCGCTCAGAATTTGTGCCTGATCGGCGGGTAGCCCCTGGGCGAGCCCCGAGCGGTGATCGTGCACTGTGGTCTCGAAGTGCGTGAGCGTATCGCCCCAACGGGTGAGATCGTCGACGCGGTCGGGGTCCAGCCGGCGGTACGCATCCAGCGCCTCGCGGAGCCCGGAGAGCTCTGCATGGAGCAGCGGCCGGGCGTGGTCATCAAGCCGCACGAGCGCCGCACGAGTGCGCTGGAGGTCTGCATCGAAGGCGTCGAGCGCTACGGCCCAACGCTCGGCATCGGGGTCGTCGAGCGCGACCAGCGGCAGGTACTCACGAAACAAGCGGTCCAGCGTCAGATGACGCTGGCGGTTGCGCTGGCTATCGCTGAGCTCGTCGAGGACGTCGAGGCGCTCGCGGTAGCCCTGGATGCGCGCGGCGTGCTGCTCGAGCCGCGTGTGCCAGGCCACGACATCCACGCTGCCGGTGCCCACTTCTTCGCTGAGACTGTTCAGTGCGCTACGCGCAGCGAGGACGGCGTCATGATTGATGTGCTCCACGGTTTGTGCGTCGACAGGGCCGAGCGTGCGGGTGAGCGCCTGCCGCAAACGCTCGACCTCGGCGAGTCGATCCTGCCAGTCTTCGATCAGCCCGCGATCGTCTTGACGAGCCAGGCCTGGATGGGCGGTGACCAGGTCTGCGAACGCCTCGATATCCTGCTGCGTGGGTGGCGGTAGCTCGGCTTCAGCGTCGAAGCGTTCCTTGAGTGACTGGCGACGGGCGTTGATGTCCTCGGTGGTGAGCAGGTGGCGGTTCTCCTGCCGCACCCATGAATATCCCAGACCGCCGCCGATGGCCAGCACCAGCACGGTCACTATCAGCGCGGTGCTCAGATGGCGCTGCAGCCAGCTGAGATTCTCCTTGCGTGCTTCGTCGGCTCCGGTCGATAGCCGGCGTTGCAGCAGCAATTCCAGGCGGGAACCGTCCTGGATGCCTTGGAGATCATCGATGAGGTCTGAGGCGTGCTGGTAGCGGTTCTCGGGCTTCTTGGCCAGCAGCTTGATGACGACAGCCTCGATCGCCTCGGAGATGTCCGGGTTGAGTCGCTGCGGTCGTTCCGGTTCTGCGTAATTGTGTTGGTAGATCAATGCATTCGGGGTAGCGCCCTCGAAGGGGCGACGTCCGGTGAGCAGCTGGTAGAACACCACACCGAGGCTGTAGAGGTCGCTGCGATGGTCGACCTCATCGCCGCGACCCTGCTCCGGGCTGATATAGCTCGGAGTGCCCATCGCCTGACCGGTCATGGTCAGGGCGCTCTCGCCGCGGACCTTGACGATTCCGAAATCAGCGATCTTGACCAGATTATCGCGCGTGACGAAGATGTTCGCAGGTTTGATGTCGCGATGGACCAGATTGTGGCGATCCGCCTCGGCCAGGCCCTGCGCCGCCTGGATCACGATCTCGATCGCCTCGGGGATGGTGATGGGTTGTTCGAGCTTGCGCCGGGTGTTGATCTGTGCGGCCAGGTCGCTGCCGTCTACGAATTCCATCACGAAGAACTGATTGTCCGCGGACTGACCGGCGCCGAACACGTTGACCACATGTGGCGAGACAAGCAGGGAGGTGGTCTCCGCTTCGCGCAAGAATCGTTCGCGGACCTTGGCGTCGCTGGCCAGATGCGGGGCGAGCACCTTGACCGCACATTTACGGTTGAGGCTGAGCTGACGGGCGCGGTAGACCAGGCCCATGCCGCCTTCACCGAGCACGCCGCCGATCTCGTAGTCGCCCCAGGTCTCACCGGTGGCCGGACCACGTCGCCCTGACATCTGCCAGGCTGCGTCGACGCCGCGGGTGGGCGTCTTCAATGGCAGGGTCACGGTGGACGAACGAGTGGCGTCGTCAGACTCGGCAGCTGCTCCGCAGTTACCACCAGGCGGGCTTGTCGGTCCGGCTGTCCGATCGGCAGAGTCAGCGCTATCGAGAGACAGCGATCGGAAATCGCGCGCCGGGGTGGTTTCGTTTTCGCGTCCCTGGTCCTGATTGGGGTGCTCAGTGGCCGGATCTGGCTGGCCAGCCTCGCAGCCGACGCCGGACATGATCGTCGCTTCGGTCCCGGTCCAGTCCTCGTCGGACGCAGCCGGATGTCGATCGCCGGGCACGGCTACGCAGGAGGGGGGCGGCGCGGCCGTGGCGACGATGGGGATGGTCACTTCGGTCCCGGTCCAGGCCTCCTCTTCCTCCTCCTCGTCATGTAAGGTCGACGCCGATCCAGATCTCGCCGCGCCGGTGGCCGAGGCGGCGGACGGACCGGCGTCGAGGTTCTGGATGGTGACCTCGGTGCCGGCCCAATCGTCTGGATCTGCGCTGTCGGTGAGTGGCGCATCGCGTGCGGCCGGGAGCGATCCTGGATCGAGGTTCCGGATGGTGACCTCGGTGCCGGCCCAGTCGCCCGCTTCGCTCGCCTGGTCGTGTGGCGGGGCGGGATCGATGGCTTGCACGGCACCGGGCAGGTGCTGGATGGTGGCCTCGTCACCCGACCAGTCGCCATCGATGCCTGCGCCTGTCAGCATGGGCGCAGCTTCCGATGACGCGTCGCCCGGACATGTGCGGGGTGGCATCGGTTGGTGCCGGGTATCGATGGGGGGGGCGCCGGGTTGCGTAAGCGAATCGGCTTCGCGATCATCACCGAGCCAACTGGCAATGCGATCGAGTCCGCCAAGTGTGGGATCCGGTTCGCCCCCGGCTGTTGGGGCGGCACTGGGTATGGGGGCGATGTCGCATGCGGCGGGTGACCCGGATGCCGCGGGGGGGGCCGGACGAATCGCAGTGGCTGCCTCGTCTGACTGCAACCAGGCAGCGATACCGGCGAAATCGCATGTACGCGCAGTCGGTGGATGCGCAGGGCCTGGCTCTACCCCGTGGATGGTTGCGGTTTCAGGAGACCCAGGCGTGGGCTGGTGTTGCGGGTGCGCATCGGCATCGAGCCACGCAGCCACTTGCATCAGATCATCTGGCCGTGGTAGCGCCGGTGGTGGCTCGAGCTGCTCGGTCGTATCCTGGCCGAACATGCCACCGCTGGCGAAGGCCTCGGGTGCGGTCACGGCCGGTTCGACCAGTGGTCGTTCGAGGCGCGCGGGTGCCGGATCATCGGTGCGCGTGATTTGGAGGTTCAACGCGGGTGGCTCGCGGGGGCCGGCATCGCCAGCCTGCGCAGAGTTCGAATCCTGGTCCCACGCCGAAGCACGTCGCGCGAAAGGATCCGGGAGCGGTTGTTCGGAAGGGTTCGCCATCGCGATGGAATACCATGTGCAGTCTAGTGTTCACTACGCCCATGCCAAGGATGGTGATGCCGACCGCGGCTGTCTTCGCGAGCCACGAGCAACTGCGAAGCGCCCATGGCGGTCTGTCAATTGAAACCGGCAGTACGACGGGGCACTCTGTAGAGAACCTTGGGCCAAGGCCCCTGGCCGGCAATCGCCATGCCGCGCTCGGCCCAACCCGAACCGGATCTGGAGCTGTTACATGACGGAAAGCCTGGTCGCTGAAGCTCTGGCCCACACCCTGTGGAAGCAGAACGTACTCAGCGCCGAGCAATGCGCTCGGCTCGCCGAGGTCCTGGTGTGTGACCAGATCGAGACCGTTGCACAACTGCGCACATGGACCGATCGGACGAACGGCATCAGCGCCGAGCTCGGTCGCGCCATCCGTCGGGCGTTGCCGCCTGAGAACATGGGCCGCTTCGGTCCTTACGAGCCCCTGGCATTCCTCGACCAGGGCGGCATGGGGGCAGTCTGGCTCGCACGTTCGACTGCCCCGAACGCGCAGGGCCAGCTGGTGGTGGTCAAGGTGCTCCAATCGAGTCTGGCCAACGGTGAGGAGTACCTGTATCGCTTTCGCCGCGAAGCCGAGATCCTGCAGCGCCTGCAGCATCCGAATCTGGTGTCGTGTCTGGACACGGGCCTCGCCGAGGACAAGTCTTTCTACACGGTGCTCGAGCTGGTGCCGTTCCGCACCTTGCGCGATCTCGGTGCACAGCAACCGCTGCCGGAACTGCCGGCGTTGCAGGTGCTGCATCAGGTGGCTGATGTCCTCGTGCTCGCGGATCAGCACAGCCTCATCCATCGCGATATCAAGCCGAGCAACATCTTCGCCGATGACCAGGGATGCACGCTGCTTGGCGATTTCGGTCTCGCTCGGTCGACATCGGACGATCGCACCGCCTTGACCATGCAGGGCGCGATGGTCGGGACGCCGCATTATATGGCACCGGAACAGATCCTCGGCACCGGCAGGATCGACATTCGCGCAGACATCTACTCGCTCGGTGGCGCCTTGTTCTACGCCCTGACATCGCGCGAGCCGTATCCCGGTAAGCTCCACGAAGTGCTCCATGCGCACCAGACCGCGCCGCCGCCACAGGTGCAGATGCTGCGAGCCGACGTGGGCGAGAAGACCGACGCGTTGATCGCAATGGCGATGGCCAAGCGCCCGGATGACCGGTTCCCCACTGCGGTGGCCTGTCGTGACGCGCTCGCGGAGCGCATCGACGAGCTCGGTGGCGAGGTCTGCATCTGGCCCGAAGGGAAGCGGACCCGACTCGAGTCCAAGATCCATGTCGACAACCGTCAACCGGGTCCGAGCAACACGACATGCATCCTCAACGATCTCAGCCAGACGGCCACGTTCTCGGCGCTGGCCCAGCGCCGAGACGTAGATGGCGACTCGCATATGGGTGATGACTCCAGCGATGCGCTGGTCGATGGGACGACGCCCTGCGGTGGTGGGCACGGCGACACCTCGATTGTGATCCGGTCCGAGGATTCCTACGTCAGTTCGACCTGGAACCGGTCAGAGAGCGCTCTGAGCACCCATGGGCAGGGGAATGTTCCCGGTTTCGATGGGGACATCGATGCGGCAATGGATCAGGATTGGATCGCATTGGTCGAGAGCGAGGGCATCTCTCTGGTGTTGTTGTGGGCTCGTCCGGAGCTCTGCCTGGGAAAGATGCGTGAGCCGCCGGTCGATATCTGCCTGCGCAACTACCCAGTCAAAATACATAAGGCGGCCTGTCAGCAGGTAAGCCGCCAGCACCTGCGGTTGGCCTACGATCCGGTCGCGGGCGCGCTGCGACTCGCTGACCTGGGCAGTGCCAACGGTACCACGTTCGATGGCAAACCGCTCGATGCAAACCAAGCAATCGCCTTGGCCCCGGGGCCGGATCACAAGGTGGTGGTTGCTGGCACGATCTCGTTGCGTGTGCGGGTGATCGCTGCCGCGAGTCATGTCGGCATTGCCATACCAGGCGCGCCGGGCTCGCGTCGGGCCTCGACCTGCGGGATTGAACATGCGCATCCCTACGATGGCGCTGTGCTCTCCCGCCCAGACAACTACCCAGAACTCGGCTACGCCATGGTATTGCGCAGATTGACCATCGGCGGAGCTGATGCCGACCTTACCCTCGTGGGCGGCATCGGCGGTGAGGCGATCGAGGTCGGACGTTGGGACGAGCGGTGGATCTGGCGACCAGCAGGACAGTGCGCGAGCTGGATGCCGCTGAGTGATGGCGACCTCGTCCGCTGTGCCGGCAAGCACCTCACCGCGCTTCCCGCCCACTACGGCCGTTTCCATTGAACGCGCAGTTCACTGCGCAGTGGTCGGTACACCGGGAACAACGATGGTGAAGGGCAAGGAGGCCGCCTGCCATGGCGCAGTCAGATCGTGAAGCAGCACGGAAAATCGAGCGCTGGTGGTCCGTGCGTCGGCTTCGGGCGTCCAGCGCAGGTGTAGGGAGCTGCCGTCGTCCGCGAGCACCGGAGTAGAGAGGGTATCCGGCGGAACTCCTTGCAGCAGAATGGCGGCATTCGGTGCTGGCGGAGTGAGGCTGAGGACCCAGGTCGATGTCACATCCGCCAACGCGAGCATGGGTGGATCATCGCTGAGGTATGGTCGGCCCTGCACGTCGGGGTGGGCGACGGAAATGGTGAGGGTCTCCCTGACCACGTTGGCGCCATCATCAATCATCAAATGGATCGAATCGTCTCCTGAGCTATCGCCGTAGGGACTATAGGTGAAGGCCTGGACCGTTTCCGGTTCGATCATGCCATAGGCGTCGGCCGCGATGGACTGGTCCAGATGGCGCTCAGCGAAAGACACCTCGCCGAGAGCCGGCGCAGCTTTCTGGGAATCGAGCCCGATGGTCAGCATCCCACCTTCAGGATCGCAACAACGCAGATGTCCGGCAAATACTGTATTCATGGCGACGGCACCATCGCGCGTGCCGGTGTGCTGTAGCTGGAGACCCTCGGGAGGGCCGTTGGTGGCGTCGACAACGATGGTACGGGTGATGGTCGATGCACCTTCGACACCGTCATCGAGGGTGATCGCCAGGTTGCGCGTACCGTCGCTCAAGGAGCGTGATTGGTTGACGAAACGGATTCGCGCGAGGAGGTGTCGCAGTGCTTCGGAGGTGGTTGCCGCGTTGTCAGGCTGGGCACCTGGACCGAGGTGGATGAGCAGATCGCGTCCACCGAGGCCATCGTTCACCGCATCGATCATGCCGAGGACGGGGCCTTCGGTCGATCGCCACCGGAGGGTCACCCCATCATCATCCCACAGGATGTTCGCGTCTGGTGCCACCTCCAGCCGGTCGTCTGGCCAGGGTGCGGAGAAACGAAGCCGCAAACTGCCATCGCGGAAATCGACTTGTTGATCCTCGATCCGGGTGAAGCCGGCCGCTGGTGCGATGGCGCGTTCTATCTGGTCCTCGTCGGCCACCGGCTGGCGTTCTTGGAAGACCAGCGACTGGCGAGTGGCCTGCAGCACCGGGGCACCCTCCAGGCCGATGGTCACCCGCAGCCACAGCAGGGGAGTCACGGAGGCGTTGCCGCGTTCAATGCTGAAGGCGATGTGATCAGGGCTCGAATCGCGGGGCTCAGCATGGTGGTAGCGGATCGCGCCTTCGTCTATCTGGTGCTGCGTGAAGCTGTCACCGACCGCCAACGGCATGCCATCGGGGGCGTACAGCGCGCCGCGGCGAGGCGTTGCGCGCAGACGATAGACGACGTCCTGGGTGCGCTCCGGATCGCTGATGTTGACAAAGCGTAAGGCGGTGGCAGGGAGGACCGCGATGCCCTGCTGATTGACCGCGAAGGAGCCGATGGCCTCCGGGCGGAACGATCCATTTGCCGCACCGAGGGTCGCGAAACGCCATGTAAATGCGTCGGAGAATCCCTTCTGGTCGACGTTGTTGCTACGCAGGAATCCGTCGTGCATTTCCACGCGCCAGGTCACGCCGGGTGCGAAAGCGTGGTCGAGCGGAATCACCAGAACCCCGCTGTCCGGCCCGTTGACGGTCCATGCCTCGTGGCCCAGTGCGAGGCTTGTGCCGTTGTCATCGTCATGCAGCTGCAGTGCATCGGCAGTCGCGACTCGACTCACCGCGATCGGTCGGTCGTACGTGGCATAGAGTGCGACCAGTTCATCACTGGGCACGCTGTCGTTCGCGCTTGGCGTCAGCGTGACTCGCTTCGCCTGCCCGGAGTCCTCGGCGGCGGTAGCCAACACAGCGCTCAACAATAGCGCCGGTATGCACCATGGTCGGCGTTCGTCCTTGTGTGGCCGGAGGCAGGTCGCCATCAATTACTCCCTGCGGGGACACCATGGACGATCAGGGTCACCGGCTGGGCGGTGGCGCGCAGGTCGGCTGTGTCGATCGCCACCAGGAAGAAGGAATGAATTGTAGTGATGCTGGAGTCGCCGCCATCCCAGGAGAGGCGTGCCTGCGGCGTTCCGCCAGCCGTGCTCGTATCGGTCAGCGCCATGCCCTGTGGCGGCGTACCGGCAAGGCGGTAGATCGCCGATCCAGTGAGACTGTCGGTTGCGAGGTCGACCTGCGCCGACAGATGCAGGCCGCCTTGGTGGACCAAGGGGGGGTCGGACACGATTCGCGGCTGGGAATCATCACTGCCGGTCACGCGCATGGTGTAGGCGCGCGTTGTCAGGTTGTATCCGCTCGAATCCGCGAACACCTCACTCCAGGTGACATCATCGGGGGCATCGGTGACCGCGATGATGATCGTGTCGTCGCCGCCGAGACGTCCGGGGCGATATTCCAGCCAAGGTTGATCATCGGGCACGAGGGCAGAGCCGAAAGTGCCGGTCGAATCCGGGTGGAGCGTGTAACGGAGTGCGCGATCCTCTGGATCGCGCGCTGCGAGCGCGGCTGAGAAGACGACGCCCCCAGGGACCGCGATGGCCGGCACGTCGAAACCAACGATGGCGACGGCATCGGGCGGATCATCGGTCGCGACGATGGTCATTGCAGCGGTCGCGATCGTACTGTACTCGCCATCCGACAAGGTCACGGTCAGCGTGCGCAAACCGCTCGCGAGCGCGTCGCTGGAATTGCTGTAGCGCACGGCCTCAAGCACTTCTTCGACGTGTTCGTGGGTCGAAGCGGTCTCCAGTGAGATCAGGAGACGGGTGGGGTCATCCCCGTTCAGGATGGCGCCGATGATGCGGTCCTCGTCGGCTGTGGCCTCGGAATCGAGAATGAAGGCACTGGCCGTTTCGATTTCGATGCCCGCTCCGGAATCATCGATGAACAGCCGATCGCCCGGACGTCCACCGTCGGCGAACGTGATGATCAGCGAGCCGCCATCAAGGGAGTCGGTATCCGGGTCGCTGACCGTAGCCTCGTCGGGTGCGATGATGGCCATGGCGCTCGTGGACTGCTCGATGAACACAGGTGGCGTTGCCTGGTCGATCGTCAACGTGGGAGAGCGGTTCTTGCGGTCGCGCTCGATTGTCAACCAGTAGACTGTCGATTCGCGCCCATCAGGATCGGCGATGCGGATGGAGAAGCGATCGATACCGCTGTCGTCGCGGTTACGGGTGTAGGTGACGGACCCGGTCGCGAGATCCGCTTCGGTGAACGATGTTGAGGAGAGAGTCCCTGCTGCGGGCGCGGTATCGACTACGATGGAGAGCTCTGCACTCGGATACAGCGAACTCATGGGCTGGAGGTCGTCCAGATTCAAGGCTGCGCTGTCGGCCTCTGCCAACGCAAGCGAGAGATCGCCCGCGGCCCAGGGGGTGCCGGCATCGGAGGTGAAGAAATTCCAGGTGTGCGGAGAATCGATCCTGGCGAGCGGGTTGCCTGCCCTGTCTGCGATGGCTCCTGTGAAGGTGGTGAGGTGGTAGCCTTGGCGTGGCTCGAGTGGAGTGGCCGCGATGCTCACTGTATGACTGATCGATGGAGCCGCGTGGATGACCTCATCGGTGATCGACGTAGCGCCGGCGTACAACCGTAGCGCGGGCGCTGCGGACAGATATACCGCTTCATCGAAAACCATCTGCAAAGAGGCCTGGTCTGGGCTCACGCTGGCGTTGTCGGCGGGCACGCAGACAGCAGGCTGCAACCGGGGAGCCGTCAGATCGATTGTGACCGCGAGCGGAAGGGAGGTCTGACTGCTGTTGCCTGCCGCATCGGTAGCGTCAAGGCTGACGGAATGCACGCCCTCCGTAAGTTCCGGTGTGGTGATAGCCCAGGAACCGTCGACCCCATCGGCCACGGTGGACCCGAGGGGATCCCCGTTTCCAGACAATTGTACGTTCGCTCCCGGTTCGGTCGAGCCGATGAAGATCGGTGTGCGCTCGTTGGTGATATCGTCATCGTCTGCGCTACCCGTGTCGCTGACTGAGGCAAGGTCGGGGGCGTTCGGACGGCCCGGTGGCGCGGTATCGCGCGTGAGCGACAGTCCGACGGATGCTGTGCTCGTGTTGCCGGCGGCATCGGTCGCGGTGGCGGTGATGGGGTAGGTGCCATCGACCAGGCTGGAGAGATCGGCGGTCAGCGTCCAGTCGCCGCTGCCATCGGCTGTGCCGGTCGCGATCGCGGTGGCGCCGACGAACAGCTGGATGGTC
>CAZTGE010000014.1:0-46676 GCA_964612995.1 uncultured candidatus Brocadiaceae bacterium
CGTCAGGCCGCTGAGGCACGAGCACAGGCGGAAGCGGAGGCGCGCGCGCAGCAGGAGGCCGCGGAGCGGGAGCGTCAGGCCGCTGAGGCACGAGCGCAGGCGGAAGCGGAGGCGCGCGCACAGCAGGAGGCTGCGGAGCGCGAGCGTCAGGCGGCCGCGGCGCCGGCGCCGGCGGAAGCGGAGGCGGAAACGGAGGCGCGGGTGCCGTCCGCTCCGAGCCCGACCGAGCGGGCAGCCCACGATCCCGATGCCGGGCCCACGAGTGTCGAGGCGCTGCCGGAGGCGGTCTTTGCCAGCGGGTCCTGGTGCGATCCCGGCACCGCCATGCCGGAACCTGCGGCTGGGCCGGAAGCCTGGGTGGCCTATCAGGACCTGGTCCACGCTGCGGGCGTGGGCGGTGGTGTGCGGTGGCATGCCGCGCGTTCGTCGTCCGGTGGCCTCTCCGCCCTGCTACTGCCCGATGAGGATCGCTGTCTGCGTCGGGATTACCGGCGCCGTGTGCTGGAGCGTAGCCGATGATGCGGCCTGTGATGATGCGGCCTGTGGAAGGTCGCGCAGTGCGTGCGACGGAGGTCGACCGGGTCTGGAGTCACCATGGGTGGAAGGGACCGGATCGGCCGGTGTATGACAGCCTCTGGTGGGGACGTCTGTCACCGTCCGCCGTCATCCGCGTTGGCTCTGCAATCGGGGTCAGGGAGCGGACATGCAACGGCCACCGCCAGAGGGAAAGGGCACAACGATCCGCCCATGGCGTGGTAGAACGTCAGGTCCGGTGTCAGCGAATGGCAACAGGAGGGCTGGAGTGTTGAACGTGGATAGGTGGACCCGGGCCGGGATGCGCCTGGTCGCCGTGATCGCCCTGGTCCTCGGCGTCTCGGTTGCAAGCGCTGCAGACAAGCATGAGCCGACCATGTACCGCGAGGTGCGGCTCAAGCTCAGCGACTGGGAAGCTCGCACCTTGCAGCAGGCCGACGCCTCCTTCGCCAAGGGCGATTTCAAGGGAGCCTGGGCCAAGTACGAACGTTTCGTCAAGGAGAACCCGCGCAGCAAGGGGGTCAGCTACGCCCTGTTGCGCAAGGGGCGCTGCCTCCAGCTCAGTGGGCGGCTCAATCTGGCGATTGAGCAGTACCAGGAAGTGATCGATTTCTTCCCCAACGACATCCGCTACGCCGCGGCCGCCTACTATTACAAAGGTGCGTGTCAGCGAGCGGACCAGGAAGTCGGCAAGGCGATGAATACCTGGGCCGAGCTGACCAAGTATCCGCCGTACAAGCGTGAGCCGTTGGCCGCCGGCGCCATCAACACCCTCGCCGAGTGGCTGCTCAAGGAGAAGCCGGACCGGGTCACCGAAGCGATCGAGCACTTTCGGGATGTGGCGGTCGAGTTCCGTCCGACCGAGCGCGATGATCCGCACGGCAACAAGGGCGAATCCCAGCGCGCGATGAAATACGTGGTCGATCACTACATCCGTCGCGCTCCCGATGAAGGGCAACTGCGGAAATTCTACCATGAGATGCGCGGCTGCTACCGCTACCACGGCAGCGATTTCCCACAGGAGCCGAAAGATCTGCTCGACGATCGCCAGTATTGGCATTGGGTCATGCGCATGGTCGACGGCTACCGTCGTCACGGCGACCTGAACGCGGCCAAGCGCAAGGAAGTGTTCGGTTACTGGGCGCAGCAGGCCGATGGTCGGTTCGGCGACTGGGACGAGTATCAGATGACCAAGGCCGATTGGTATCTCGTTGCCGACGGTGACACCACTGCCTGGATGCGCCGGCTCGACGAACAGTTCGACGCGCATCAGAAACAAGGCGATTGGCAGCGCATCCTGACGTGGATCTCGCACTACGCCGAGGCCGATCAGGTCGAGAAGGTCAAGGAGTACTACGGCAAGCTCGACTTCGCCAAGATGGAGAACGGGACCATCATCCAGCTGTTGCGGGTGATGGCCGATCGGCTCGAGGACCGGACCCTGGCCGGCAATGTCTTCAGCAAGATCCGCATCGACGAACTCGATGACCGTGCGCTCGGCGAGCTCGCCTCCTATCTGTGGAAGCGGGAGATGCCCGACCGGGCCAAACGCCTGTGTCAGGCCTTCGAGAATGAGAACGCCGGCAAGTTCATGCTGCTCGGCTTCCTCCAGCGCGGCGAGAACGAGACCGACATCCAGGAGGCCCTGGATCTGGCCGACGAACTCATGGGCGTCGAAGAGTACTCGAGTTCTGCCGCCTTCATCAAGGGTGACATCCTGTTCGAGCAGAAGGACTACAAGAAGGCGATCCCGGCCTATCAGCTCTCGGAGGACTTCCCACGCAATGCCTACCAGGTCGCGGAGTGCTATATGCGCCTCGGTCGGCTCGACAGCGCGATCGAAGAGCTGAACGTCATCGAAGGGCTGGTGGAGAAGCCGAACGACAAGGCCGCTTCGGTCTGGCAGGCGGCTAAATATTATGGGCAGGCGAAGAAGGCCAAACAACAGGTCTCCGCCATGCGCAAGCTCACCCGCACCTACAAGGGTACGGGCTACGACAGCAAAGCGCACGTCTGGCTCGAAGATCACAACTTGAAGGCCGGTGGCGGTCGGGTGGCCGATGACTGAGCTTTCCCGGCGCCACCCACCTCGCCAAAGGACTATACGTATGCCATTCCAGCGGTGCTTCCTGCGCACGCTGCTGCCGGTTGCCGGTGGCGCGTTGCTCTCTCTCTCTCAGCCGGCCTTGTACGCCGAGGTCGACGACGGGCCGCAATCGCGCGGACAAGACGCGCCACTGGCCGCCATGGACCGCAACGAATTGGATGCCCGACGCCTGCTGCGTACCGGCAAGCGCTACCTCGAGGACAGCGAGTTCGACAAGGGCGTGCGCGCACTGGAGAACCTGCTCGAGCAGTACCCCGAGAGCGAGGTCCGCTTCGAGGTCCACCTCGAGCTCGGTCGCCACTTCCACCAGAACGTGGCCGAACATCAGACGGCGATCGACTGGTTGAAGCGCAACCGCTCGCTGCTGCAGCGTGAGGAGATCGACAGCGATCTCGAGCAGGTGATGCTCGAATCACAGTACCTGCTCGGCGTGTCCTATTACTACATGGGCGACTATGACCAGCTGTTCACCGCCCTGCGCAAGATCGTCACCCGGTATCCCAACAGCATCTGGGCCAATCAAGCCTACTACTTCATCGGAATGGCCCATTTCACCCAGAAGAACTGGCCCAAAGCGATCGAGTACCTGAGTCTGGTGGGCACCTTCGTTGATCCGGATGCGCCGACGGCGCGGTTTGTCGAAGCCGGCCGGCGGTTCTACTGCAAGGTCCAGGACGGCGATCTGCCGATCATCACCAAGCTCAGTGACGAACCGGGAACGGTGGAGGTGGTCTCACAGAGTGGCGACACCGAGACCATCACCCTGACGCCGCTCTCGATTCGCGAGGCGCTCTACATCGGTTCGATCAGCACCAAGGTCGGACCGCCATCGCCGCAGGACGGCAAGCTGCAGGTGGTTGGCGGGGACCGGATCAAGGTGCGCTATCTCGACGGCAATACCGAAGCCGGCGACAAGGACGTGCCGCGCGAGGCCGAGGTCCAGGTGGTGAGCACCGGCACCGTTGCCTTCGTCAAGGGGACGCTGATCGAATTCGCCAAAGCGGCGTTCACCGGTCAGGACCTGTGGGTCAACGTCAAGGATGTCGATCTCGACCGTTCACCCGCCGCCGAGACGGTCCGCGTGCGGGTTGAGAGCCGGTACATCAGCGAACAGAGCCTGGGTGACGAGGTGGACCTCGACGCCGACGACGCGGATGAAACGGCCGATGCCGACGACCCCTGGGCCGCCCTCGCCGAGGCCGAGAACCAGGGGCCGCAATGGGTGGTGCGCGACGAGGTCACCCTGACGCTCAACGAAGTGGTGATCGACGAGGAGACCGGCCAGCTTGTCGAATCAGACGTGGTGCGCAGTGGCGATTTCATCGGCTCGGTGCCGGTGGTCGCGCTCAATGCCAATGCCGAGGTCAACAAGGCCGACGCGGTGCTCACCGCCGCCAAGAACGACGAACTGGTCGCTTATTACACCGACGAAATGCACGTCGGCGGCGACTACGCGCGCGAGAGCAGCGTCAAGCTCGAGGTCGTCGGCGAGTTCAAGCCTGAGTTGCAGACGCCGGGTGGGGACAGCGGCGACGAGATGATCAATGCGCGCAAACTGCTCACCGAAGGCCAGGCCTTCCTCGAGCTGGCCCGCATCTTCAAGAGCATGGGGTTGAGCGACATGGGCGACGCCCGGGTTGACGAAGGCCTGTCGCGCGCCGACGGAGTGATCCAGCTCGACGCCATCAGCCCCGAGCTGCGCCAGCGCGCCTTCAAGCTGCGCTGGGAACTGCACCTGGCCAAGGGTGATCTCGAGTCCGCGATCGCCACCCTGACCACCTTCAATGAGTTCTTCCCCGAATCGGATTTCGCCGATGACGCGCTGATGAGCATCGCCGAGGTCCATCGGGGGCGAGAGGAGTACAGCGAGGCGATCGCCGTCTACAACAAGGTGTTGGGGTTGGAAAGCTCGGAACTCAAACCGCAGGCCCAGTTCAGCGTCGGCGAATGCCTCGAGCTGCAGCACGATCCCGAACTCGAACCCGCCATTCCCGCCTACCGCAAGGTGGCCGAGCTCTATGGCGACAGCATCTACGCGGGCGAGGCTCTGGCCAAGCTGGTCGCCTACCACACCGAAACCGACGACTACGTCCAAGCGATGGATCTACTCGAACAGATCTTCATCGATCATCCTGACGAGCCCTGGCTCGATGGGATGCTCCTGCGTTGGGCGATCCTGTCGTACAAGATGGGGCAGTTCAGCAAAGCGCTCGAGAAGTGCCAGCAGCTGCTCATCCAGTATCCCGAAAGCGAATACACGAAGAGGGCGCGCAAGATCATGCCCCGTATCCGCGCCAAGCTCGACCAGACTGGAGCCGAATGATGTTCAGACCGACCGCTGTGATCGTCCTGTGTGTGAGCGCTTTGCTCGCGACCACTGCCCCCGCCCTCTCGGGGGCGGAGCAGTCCGGTGAGTTCGATCAGCTGATGGAATCGATCCAGAGCGATCCGCGCGCGGCGACCGAAGCCCAGGCGCGCGAGATGATCGCATTGGGCCGCTCCGAGGGCCGGCCGTATGCCGTCTCGCTCGCGCTCGAAGCGTTCCTGAGCAATCATTACGATTGCGCGCCGAGCCTGCTGGTGGACGCCGGCGACATCGCCCTGCTCGCAGGCCGTTACGTCCAGGCCGCCGATCGCTACAAGGCGGCGATCGAGCGCATGCAGCCGGGCGAGGAGGCGTCGCGCGTCGCCGGCAAGCTTTATGACGTGCTCGTCGAAATGCTGCGCACCCACAACGACGCCTACGCGCTGTTCAAGCGCAAGGGGCTGGCCCTGCGCCAGGACCAGCTCGCCCGGCGTTACGACGCATGGTTCCTGGCCCAGGCCCACAAGCGCAAGGATGTGCCGACCCTGCTCGCGGGGCTCAAGGCGATGCTGGCCGACAAGCCTTCGGTCGGCACGCAGGACCTGGTGATCCTGCCCTACCTCGAGGATCTGGTCCGGTCCCTGCGCCGGTCCTACGGACGCCATGGCGAGATCGTTGGCGCACTCGCAGATCTGGTCGAGCGCGCGGCGCTGCACGACGATTTCAAGCGTTACGCCGCTTTCCTGTTCGCGGCGGAACGGTTCTACACCAAGTCGGACGACATCGATGATCGCAAGGACCGCGATGCCCGGTTCCAGAGTGTGTTGCAGCCAGCGAAGGACTACTTCTCCAACAGCGATGACAAGGTCGCTGCGCTGAAGAACGTCTGCATCACCTGGATGGGTGACGATGACCGGGTCGCAGACCGTCGCTGGGCTCGCAGCCGTGGTCCGAAACTACGCTTCCTCGTCGCTGCGCTCAAGGCCATGTCCGACAGCGACCGGCAGCGTTTCGTCGGCTGGCGCGATCGGCATGGCAATCGGATGGTATGGGAATTCGCCGATCCCGGCATCTACGCCCTGGCAGGTTTGAGCGAGCCGGGTTTCTACGATCACGACGATTTCCGCGGCGTGCTCTCCTTTGCCCGTAGCGACAAGCGCGATTCCTGCCTGGCCATGGGCACGGGTGCCCTGGCCGACTCGCATGCGCCCTACGCCAGCGTTGTGCGCGCTTTGAGCAGCGGTGGCGATGACCTGGCCAAGGTCCTGCGCCACTTCTTCACCAAGGAATGCCGCTATCTCGAGCCGCAGCTCGCCTGGGATGTGGCGCGCGAGGTGATCTGGCCGACCTGGGCGGTGATGCATGGTGCGGGCGAGAACGACGACCGCGACCCGAAGCCATGGCGTGAGGCGGTCACGACCGTGGGCCAGGAGGTGATCGCCCGCTCGGCGGTAGTGATCTACAGCGAGAGTTTCATGCACAATTACCTCGGCAGCCTGTGGGAACTCGCCGGGACCGACAAGCAGAGCATGATCCCCGGGCTCGAGGCACTGGCCTGGGCCAGCTTCGCCGACGACCGGATCAAGAAGGACGCCGTCGATCGTATCCATCGCGATTTCCGCAAATGGGAATCCAACAAGAAGCGCGACATCCAGCGCAATCGCGAGGGCGCCAAACCGGAGCACCTCAAGCACGTCGATCGGATCGAGGAACTGTTCGGCACCCTGCGCGAGATGAACCGGGTCGATCCCTCACAGTCGCCGGGCGCTCTGACCGCGGCACTGGTCGACCTGGAGATGGCCGATCGTCGCAACGACGTCAAGGCCTACAATGACGCTGCGGAGAAGGTCCACGCCGCGGCCACCGGCTCGGACAGCGACAAGCCCTTCGCCGGTTCCGCGCTACTGCGGCTGTTGGCGCCCGCGCCGGATCACTTGGGCTCGATCCAGGTCCAGGTGCGCGCGCTCGACCACCTTGGCGAGCAGGGCGTGGGCATGCTCGAGACCGCCGCACGCAGGTTGTTCGACAATAGTCACGACTGGCCCTGGCGGATCCGCTCCGAGGACCAGGACGCCGCGTTGGCGGTCAACACAGTGTTGGCCAAGCACCTGGAACGCGAGGTCTCCCAGGGGCGCCTGCCGCGTGGTCTGTTCGACTACTGGCGCCAGACCCGCGATGGTCGCAACTGGATCGCCAAGGGTCGCGGTGCCGATCTGATGGCGACGATCATAGAGAAGGAGTTGTTGGCCAAGACCGCGCCCGAGAGCTATCGCTACAATCCGGCGGTCGCGTGCGCGAAGATCGTGCGCGAGGAATTCGAGTCGCTGCACGACCGTTTCCCGCCCGCCACCTGGTTCGATGATCGCGTGGTGGCGGCGATGCAGCGCAACGGCTGGGCCGATATCGACTACTTCCGCGGCGGCCACGATCGCCAGAAGAAGGTCGTTGACGCCGCCGCGCGTCTGTTCGCCAAGTGCGACCGGCTACCCTTCGGCTATGACGGCAAGCCAGCTTACTCCCGCGACGCCTACCGCGACTGGATCGACCGCATCCTCAAGGACGCGAGCGATCAGGAACGCGAGGCGATGGTCGATGCCGCCGAGGCGGCCTACCCCAAACGCATCGATGATCTGGCTCGCGGCGATCGCTGGTTCCGCGAATGGGATTTCTCGGATCAGCCGGAGGCGCGCGAGCGCTACTTCACGGCCCTGGCGAAATACATCCCGCGGCTCGCCGACGCGCCCAACCGCCCGCAGCTGCCGGAGATGGATGCGCTTGATACGGTCGACGCCGATTCCTACAGCGTCGAAGAGACCGACCGTCTGCTTCATCTGTTCACCTACGCGCCAGCGACCTACGACAAGTACCGCGAGCCCGATCAGGGAGCGCGGATGGTGATGCGCTCACTGATGGCGCAGGGTCGTCAGCAGCGGATTTTCGAGGTCATCCCGGAGTTGTGGCGGATCGCGCGCGACATCGGCAACGACCACTACTCGCGATGGCTTGCCGACACTGCATCCGAGCAGATCGATGCCGATGAGTTCGAGCTGGCCCATGCGATGGCCGCGGCCGGACTGCAGATCGCCAAGGGCCGCCTCGACGGCGACGTGCGCAAGCAGCTCGAGACGGTGCTGCGCCGCGCCCGCGGTTCGGTCGGTCAGCGCAATCCCTACCAGAAGGGCGATCCCCGCTGGCCAGTGGCCGAAGCCCAGCGCCTGTGGCAGATGGAGCGCGTCGATTCGGCCTGGGATTACTACTCGCAGGCGGGGGTCGCGGCGCAGACGGTGGAGATGCTCGCCGAGCTCAACCCGCAATTCCCGCTGTGGGTCATCCATCGCAACATCAAGATTGAACGTCACGAGGCCGCCGAGGAACTCGCGCGGCAGATGACCTTGACCTTCGATCAGCGCGATCCCGGCGCCGAGCTGCGCGCGCGTCTGGCGCTGCTGCTCGCCGACATCGCTTTTGCGCGCAAGGAATATCCCTCGGCCCGCGCGCAGTACCGTGCGATCGCCGAGTCGCAGGAATTCGCCGATACCCGGGCGCGGCTCGACGCCGAGCTCGGCATGGGCAACGTGGATCGCAAGACCGGCCGCACCGACATGGCGCGTGATATCTTCACCGGCATCCTCGAGCGGCCCGATGAACGCTCGCAGGCCGAAGGCATGTACCACCTCGCGCTGACCCAGTACGACGAGGAGAACTACGACGAAGCCGAGGAGACCCTGGTCAAACTGCTGCGTGCCTTCCCCTACCATGTCGAAGGCAAGCTGCTCAAGGGCGATGTCCAGCTCGAGCTGGGCAAGTTCGGCAACGCGATGTTCCTCGACATCAGTTCGATCGTGACCCAGAGCGTGCTCAAGCCGGGCGAACCCTTCCGGGCGGAAATGATCGACACCAACAAGGTGCTGGTGAAGCACGCCCGGAGCATCGAGCTGCGGGTGTGGACCGAGAAGTCCGGTGACGAGGAGCGTCTGATGCTCACCCTCACGGGTGACAGCAATGATCGTTTCTCCGGTTCGTTGTCCACCGCGCTCGGTTCCGCCAGTCCGGGCAACGAGACCCTCGAGGTCTTCGGCAACGACGTGGTCCACTTCGATTTCACCGACGAGTTCAAACGCGATATCCGACACGAGGGTCCCGACAACGAAGCGACCTTGAGCGTGGTCAGCAACGCGACCCTCTCCGCCTCCAGCGGCGCGATCCTGAGCAAGGAGGAGATCGAACGCGAGCAACTGCGTCAGGCGGTGCTCGCACGCCAGGGCGTGCACGAAGAGACGGACGTCAAGGCGCTCTCCGAGGTCCGTGCGGCCAACCAGGTCCGCCCCGGCAACAACGTCAATATCCGCTTGCTGGATCTCGATCGCAGCGTCAGCGGCGATCCGGATGTGGTGGTGGTCAGCGCGGAATGCGCCAGTGGCGATAGGGTCTCTGCGCTGGAACTGCGCGAGACCGGCCCGAGCACGGGTGTGTTCGAAGGCGCGCTCAAGACCGCTCCGCGTCCCGCGACCGCTTTTGCCTCCGACTCGTCCACCGGGACAAATCCGAATGCGGTGATCAGTCCGAGCGCGGACCTGCCGGCATGGGTCGCCGGACGTACTGGTGACAAGTCCAAACTGTTCGGCATCGACATGAACGCCCTGGTCGACATGGCGACGATGCGCATCGTCGGCGAAGACCCCCAGCGCGCCATCACCGGTTTCGTGGTCCAGACCTCGCTGAACAACCGCGATTTCACCACCGTTGCCGCCCATCCCGAACCACACCAGCCCTGGAATGGCGAGCTGCAGGCGGCAGTGATCCCCTGGTGGGGGCCGATGCCAAGCAGCCGCGACGAGGGCGTGGCAGCGCTGCGTCAACAGTTCGAGGTGTTCTACCGTCTCAAGGGCGAGACCGGCAAGATCGACTTCACCCCGGCGGCCGAGACGATGAAGGTCACCTGGGACGCCGACATGGCCGGCCCTTGGAAGCGGCTGGAGAAGGCCCATAAGCCGGGCGCCTACCTGCTGCGATGCCGCACCGCATTCTACGTCGACCAGCGTCAGACCCGGACCTTCACCCTCGATCCGCTCCACGGTCTCGGCGGCGGCGAGAAGTCCCGGCGCGACGAGGCCAGCGGTCCGGCATTCGCCTTCTTCATCGACGGCGTGCCGGCACCGACCTCCGCCCAGGCCGAAGGCGACGTGCCACACCAGCTGCGGATCGAGCTGGCCAAGGGCGTACACGTGATGGAGGCATACGCGCTGTCCGACGACCGGAACCTCAAGAAGGGCATGTTCCAGGTCACCTGGGACACCGCGCGCGAACCGTTCGCCGAGGTCGTGCCGGATTTCCACGAGGACCCGAAGGCCAAGATCGTCATCGGAGGGAGTTTCGTCGCCAAGGCGCCGACGATCGAGGCACAGAGTCAGGGCGATTATGCCATCGATTTCCAGGGGCGACAGGCTCGCGTGGTCCGGTTCTGGCTGTTGAACTACAAGGGTGACGCACCGGCGATCAAGAAGATCACGCTCGATGATGTCAGCGGTGAACAGGTGCTCCCGATCGCCCAGGACTACACCGTGCTGCGCGAGAACCAGCAACTCGAGATCATCCCCGGCGACACCATGACCGTGACCTACAAGGATCCGACGGTGATCGGTGACAGCCGGAACCTGCACGAGCAGCGGCTCGATGCGACCTTCACCAACGGCACCATTCGTGTCGCCACCATGCGCCTTGAGGATACGTCGGGTGGGCAGCAGAGGCGCACCTATGTCGGTCTGCGCCGGTTCGAAGCAGACGACCAGATTCGCGTGTTCATCAGCGATGCCGATTTCGACGTCTCGGATGATTTCGATACCGTGGAATACACCGCGACCACCTCGGAGGGCCGATCGGTGACGATCGAGGCGCGCGAGACCGAGGCGCACTCAGGCGTGTTCCTCGGCTCGTTCTTCCCGGTCACCTCGCAGGCCCAGCGGAAGGACCAGCTGCAGATCGCCGAGCACGACGACATCACCGTGTCCTATCTCGACAAGGAGAACACGGATCAGGGCATTCCGTGGAAGCGCACGGCGTTGATCGAGCAGGTGGTGTGGACCGAGCCCGAATTGCGGGTTCACGACGTCAGTTCACGGCCGTTGGCTGCGGTCGACGGCGCCGAAGACGAAGACGAAGACGAAGAGAAGCTGACGAGCTACGATGAGCAGGTGCGTCCGCGTTTCGAACTGATCGTGGAACGGCCCGAGGCGCCGAACGGCGATCGACCGGCAACGGTCGTCCTCGGCGGGCCGGTGATCGCCGAGGTGGTGTGGCCGACCAATGCCAAGGCCACCGATAGCACGGCCACGCTCTATGCCCAGACCTCGTCCGGGCGCACCATGGCCGGTGTGTCGGCCACCGACGGTTTCGACACCAGCGTGCCGGGCACCATCGCGCTGTCCACCGGCCCTAGTGCCGCGTCGGTCAAATCGGGTGTCGGGCAGGCCTATGCTTCGATCACCTCCGTCGGCACCCGACTTGTCGGAGACCCGCTCGATGTCGGGTTGTTCGCCGTGAACATCCCCGTGGAGCTGGGCGATTGCCCCGAGAGCAGCCTGGTCGATGCCCCCCCGACCGACCTGGCAGCCGGTCCGCCGACGCTCAAGGTCACCGCGGGTGACACCATCTTCATCGGCTTCCGGTATGAGGACGAGAACGGAACCGAGCGCTGGCTGACCGCGGAGGCCAGGCTCGCCGGTGATGCGCTGTTCGATGTGATGGACCGTCGTTACGCAGAGCCGGTGACCGGCATCTACGTCGGCGACCGCTTCTACATGCGGGTCATCGATCCGCTGCGCGATGTCAGCGGCGAGAAGGACCGCGTGGTCGTGGAGTTCACGCGTGACGGGGCGACGATCGGGCAGGCGGAACTGGTCGAGACACTCAGCCACTCCGGCGTGTTCAAGGGCCGGGTGACGGTGACCCACGCCGACGAGGATGGCGGCGAGGACCAACTCAATGCGATCCCGGCGCGTTACGGTGACCGTTTCACCGTCAGTTACACCGGCGGTGCGACGCCGATCGAACACCAGATCGAGGTCCACAGGGGCGCCGATGGCGAGGTGCTGCCGTTCACCAAGCGGTTCAAGGACCCCGACATCGCCGTGCGAACGCAGTTCTCGATCGCCGAGGCCCACTTCGAGATGGCGAAGAAGCATCGCGCTCTGGCCAAGGACGCAGCCAAGAGCAACAACAAGGAGCAGGAACAACGACTGCTCGCCGTGAGCCGGACCGAGATCGCCCTGGCCAAGAAGCTGCTCGACGAGGCGCTGCGCGACTTCCCCGACAACACCATCCGTGCCCAGAGCGACTACCTGCTGGCCGAACTGGAGATGGAGTACGGCAACGATGCGGCGACCGAGGAGGCCAAACAGAAGGCGTATGATCGGGCGATCAACAAGTTCGCCAACATCGTGGCCAATTACCCCGAGAACGAGTACGCTCCGCGAGCGCAGTTCAAGAAGGCGCTGGCGTATCACAAGAAGGGCAAGCTCAAGCGCGCGAGTGAAGAGTATGTCAAGCTGTCCTACCAGTACCCCGACAGTGAGTACGTGGCCGAGACCATCGCACATCTGGGCCGCTACTATCTGACCAAGGGCGCCCTGCTCTCGCGTCAAGCCGAGAAGGTCAAGGATCCGGTGGAGGCCGAGCAGCTCCGGCTCAAGGCCAAGGCGGAATTCGAGACCGCGGGCAGCGTGTTCGCCAAGCTGAAGGAACGCTTCCCCACCCACAGTCTCGCCTCGAAGACCACCGTACTGGCCGGCATGTGCCTGATGCGCGCCGGAGCCTGGGACATGGCGATCGAGAAGCTGGACTCGGTGGTCGACAATACGGAGCTCGATGCACCGCAGCTCAAGGCCGAGGCCATGTACTGGAAGGGCGACACCCTGCTGCGCAAGATCGCCGCCGGACAGGGCGGGTCGGATGACGCGCCCGAAGCGTACCGGACCTTCAAGCAGTTGGTGTGGGACTATCCCGACACCAAGTGGGCCAAGTATGCCCGTGGGCGCCTGATCGACGAAGACTCCCTCCAGGGGGTCGAGGAGTGAGGCCCAGGCGGGTGGAGTTGATGCACCAGCCGGGCGGCGTGACCGTCCGGCTGGACCCGGCCGCGTCCGGCGGCAGGATCCGACCACGATGAACGCCGTGCTCCAGGCCGTGGCCCTGCCTCTGCCGCGCACCGAACCGATCCCTGCCGAGACCCTCGCTGCCCAGCTCGGGTGGTGCGGCAGCGGGTTCATGGTTCCGGTGCTCGACGGGCGGGCGGTCTACGTCTGCGTGCGCAGCCGGACCCGGGTCGACGTCGGTCTGTGGTTGCGCGGCGCGCCGATCTGGGCGTTCGCCCTCGACCACAGCCTGATCCTGGCCGCCTGGGGCATGCGCACGCTCGGTCCGCGCCCCTGGGTCAGCGAGCTGCGGTACACCGAGGTGGCCACTGCCACCTACAACCATGTCACCGGTGAGTTGCTGGTGGATTGTCCTGTCGGGGATGTCACTCCCGGACTGGCGATGCCGCCAGCCGCGGCCTACCAGCTGCTCGCTCACCTGCATCGAGGATAGACCATGCTCAAGATACTCGTCGATGGCGGCTACATGATGATTCCGCTCATGTTCTGCAGCGTGCTCGCGGTCGGAGTGGTCATCGATCGCGGACTCGCTTTCATGCGCTATGCCCGGGTGGACACGCGCAGCCTGCGCGCCCAGGTGATGCAGATGCTGCGCGAGGGGCGGGTGCAGGAGGCGGCGCTGCTGTGCGCCCAGACGCCGGGTCCGGTGGCCGCGGTGCTGCTGGCCGGAATCCAGGCCTACGCCAAGCACCTTGGCCGGGTGGGCGAGGGCGAGGTCGCAGCGACGGTCAAGACGACCATGGAGGAGTTCAGCGTACATGCGCTCAGCGCGGTCGAGAAGCGTTTTGGCGTGCTCAGCACCATCGGCAACGCCGCTCCGCTGTTGGGCATGACCGGCACCGTGGTCGGTATGATCGCCTCGTTCGATGCGCTGCAGCAACAGGCAGGCGATGTCGGCGTGGTCGCCGGGGGCATCAGCACGGCGCTGATCACCACCGCCGCGGGCCTGATGATCGCGCTGATCGCGGTCATCCCCTACAACTACTTCAGCGCCCGCAGCGATACGATCGATCTCGAGATCGAAGAGACCAAGTCGCAGTTCGTCGACTTCATCACCACCGGCATCTGAGACAGACGACGACCACCATGCCACGGCGCGGCAGGAAACGCAGGCAACGCGAAGGCAGCGAGGAGATCCCGGTCGGCTCGTTCAGCGACATCGCGTTCCTGCTGATCATCTTCTTCATTGTCGCGGCATCACTGGTCAAGACCCGCGCCTTCGAGGCGACCATCCCGTCGAGCGAGTCCAAGGAGGAGAAATCCGAAGAGGACGAGAAGCGCATCGTGCTCGCCGGCGATCGGATCTTGTGGGATTCCGAGCCGATGACCTTCGCCGAGCTCAAAGCCAAACTCGCGAGTCTCGAACTCGACAAGATGAAGGAAGATGATCAGGATCGCTTCGTGATGCTCGAAACCCAGTCGGGGACCCTGTACAAACGCTTCTACCGTGTGTGGGCTGCCATCGCCGAAGCCGGCGGCAACGTGGCCTTGGTCGAGCGGGAAGGGGGTGAGTGATGGCCCGTCGCTCGCGTCGCGCCGCAACCACCGTTCCCCTGGCCAGCATGGGCGATATCGCGTTCCTGCTGATCACGTTCTTCATCATCACGTCGAGCTTCGTCAAGAACAAGGGTGTCGAGCTGACCGAGCCGGAGAGCGAGGACATCGAGTTGAT
Organism: uncultured candidatus Brocadiaceae bacterium; assembly: GCA_964612995.1. Classification (GTDB taxonomy): domain Bacteria; phylum Planctomycetota; class UBA11346; order UBA11346; family UBA11346; genus SLQH01. Next base: position 14,769 of record CAZTGE010000014.1, read on the forward strand.
CGAGAGTCCGCCACCGATCGTGGTCGCACTCGACCGCGAGGGCAAGATCCTGGTCGACGGTCAGCCGATGGGCTCTCCCAGCGCGGCCGCATCCCGGGTTTCGCAGTTGCTCGAGTCGCACTTCGGGCAGAACACCGACCAGTATGAGATCCTGTTCCTCGCCGACGAGAAGCTGACGGACAGCGATTACATGCCGATGACCGCGGCTCTGGCCGAGACCGAGGCCAGGATCCAGATGGGCGGACGTGAGGAACAATGAAGGAGCAGCAGATGGCTGATGCCGCGGGCTATGATCAACCGATCGAAGATGACTACGACGAGCCGGAGCTGCCCGCCGACGCCACGGTGGACATCGATCGGCTCTCACCGGACGATCAGCTCTCGCTGTTCTCCCGCGTGCCGTTGTTGCCGTATTTCGTGCTCGCGATCATCATCCACCTCGTGTTGGTCGGTGCGACCTCGGTCGGTTACATCATCGATCTGATCCAGGGTGAACCGCCCGAATCGGCGGCCCCGACCGAGACTGCCGAGGACGAGGCGCCGGCATCCGAGGCCGGAGACACGCCCGATGCGGACGCGAGCGCGAGCGCATCGGACGATGAAACGCCGCCGGCACAGGATCCGGTGGAGGCCCGCGCCGACGAATCGGCGTACGCACGCGACATCACCGAGACCGCCGAACCGCCAGAGGACCTGGACGAATCGGCGGGTGACGATCTCGGGGATATCCTCGAGGACATCGACTGAGCAGGGGGCGACCCGGCGGATGATTCCCCATCGCGATCGCATCGTACTCGGCTGCGTGCTCCCCCTGGGGGTGCTGGGCGCGCTGGTGCCCGGTTTCGCCCTGCGCGCGGCCCAGGCCACCGTCGCGCTGCAGTACAGCAGCGAGCCACACTGGGCCCACGCCTTTGGTGAGACCTCGCACCGCTGGCAGATCTGGATCGCCCTGGCGTTGGCCACCCTGTTGGGGCTGTACATCGTCGCTGCCGCGCTGCGCGCGGTGCTGATGCCCGGTCCGCATGCCCATCGCATGGTCCGGCGCGCCTTTGTCGCCAGCTACATCCTGCTCATCGGCGCCGCCGTCTACGGGCTGATGATCACCGGTTGGGCCGCCAGCTACACGCCGAATCCATTCAAGCCCGAACCGTGGAAGAGCACCGAGGACCTGGAGCGCTTCTGGTACCAGTTGCCCTATTGGTTCCTGCCATTGCTCGCGGTCGGACTCTTCGCCGCCCTGCACGTGCGCTGGTTGCGCGGCGCGGCGCAGCACGCCTATGGCGTGATCACAGATCCCGGGGCGACGGACACGGCGAGTGGCGAACTGATCGTGGAGGACCTGCGTTCGTTCGGGCGCGATCCGCGCTATCGCAAGAGCTGGCTTGCCAGCCTGGTGCTCCACCTGCTGGTGATCGTCCTGCCTCTGCTCTTCTTCCGGGGTTGTGGCATGCTGCGCAACATCCGCCCGCCGGGTCGAGGGGTCCCCGCGGCTCAGATGAAGACGGTGCAGAAGCAGAAGAAGGAGAAGAAGAAGGAGATCATCGTCAGCGAGAAGTCGCCGGTGATCTTCGATCAGCCCAAGGTCGAGGACAGCCAGGTCCTGGAGGAGGTGACCCAGGAGGCGCAGCAGACCTACAAGGTCTCGGCCGCGGGCGCGCCCGGGAACCAGGGCGAAGGCGGCCCGGGTGAAGGCGGCTGGATGGGCGAGGTCGGCGGTGCACTCACTTTCATCCGCCTGCGCGATGTCGGTCGGGGCTGGGACGACGGCATGCAGCAGAACGCCGACCGCAACTTCCTGCGATGGTACCGGGAGAACACCGCGGTCACCTTCGATGTGGAGGAGAACGGTCGGGCGATCGACCCGAGCGATCTCGATCGCTACGAGGTCGGCTACGCGCCACCCTTCGTCTACATGACCGGTTCCGACCGCGTGCGGATGAGCCGTGGTGAGCAGGACATCCTCAAGGACTACCTGTTCAACCGCCATGGCCTGTTGTTCGCCGACGCCGGCAGCTCCGGGTGGCACAAGAGCTTCACCCGTTTCATCCACCGGGTGACCGGCAAGTCGCTCGCTCCGATCTCCAAGGATGACGTGATCTACCGCCAGCCGATCACCCTGCCGGACGGCAACGACCCCTTGTGGGCGCATGGCGGGGAGCGGGTGCTGGGGATCAAGCACGAGGGCCGGTGGTGCGTGATCTACCACCCGGGCGACGTCAATGACGTGTGGAAGGACGGCGCATCCGGGGTGTCCGATCAGCTGCGGGAGAACGGTTTCGCCTTCGGCTGCAACGTCGTCTATTACGCCTACAGGCAGTACACCCTCTATGCGATGAGCCTGCGCGAATGAGTCAGCGCCAATGATCCATCGCCTTTCTTCCATCGCCGGCGGCGGAGCCGGTCACGCCATGCCCGTCACGAGCAGAAACCGATGACCATGACCACGACAACGAGCCTGCCGCCGTGGGCCGCCTGCCTGGCGCGCCTGGGGATCTGGGCCTTCCGTGCGCTGGTGGTGTTCGCGTCGCTGGCCGGGATCGCCTATCTCGTCCATCACGCGAGCGGTATCTTCCGCTGGCAGGGGATCGCCTTCATCGCCGCGGCCGGCCTGGCTTGGCTGGCCATCCTGCTGCACCATCTGGTCAGCGGTCGCGATCTCGAATACCTCGTCGCCCTGCTGCTGATCGGCTGTCTCGCCAGTCTGGGCCTCGGCGAGAGCGAGATCATGGTGGAATGGGTGGTGCCTGCGTTCGACATCATCTTCGTCCTCTTGCTGTTGGCGATGCTCGTGCTCTATGCCGTCAGCGGGTGGGGCCGGGGGCGCCTGTTGTTGGTCGCGCTCACCTGTATCGTCCTCGGATGGGTCTTCGGTACGCTCAACGTGGGGGTGCTCGATCGCTATCGCGGGCGCACCGAACCGCTGCCTTCACAGGAGAGCCAGCAGCTGCAGGCGGCGCGCGAGCGGGTGGCCGCGGCCGAGGCCGCCTACGCGCAGTTCGAGCAGCGCCTCGAGGCCCTGCCGGCCGAGGCCAGCGAGTTCGATGACGAGGAACGGATCGAGTTGGCGATCACGGATGAAGAGGACCAGCGCGAAGCTCTGGCGGCGCTCAAGGAGAAGCGCGAGGCGCTGGCCGCGCTCCAGGAGCTGCTCGATGCGCAGCAGACAGACGTCAGCGAGAACTGGGGGCAGAGCGATCCCGACGCGGCCCGGGCCTATCGGGCCCACGGCAAGCAGGAGCGCGCCCCGGTGGAGGGAGCCGAGGCCGAGGGTGGCATCGAGCTCGACCAGACGGCCGCGCCGGAGCCGGTGGAGGAGGACGAAGCGGATGCCGATTCCTGGGCCCTGAGCCAGCAGGATCTGGTCCGGGTGACCGAGTTGGAGCACGCCAGCGTGTTCCTGATGCGGCTGCTGCTCTACCTTGGCGGCAGCGTTGCCCTGCTCGCCTACATCGCCCAGTTCAATGCCACCTTCCCGTCGCTCTACCCGCTGCCGTTGAGCGGCCGCTGGGTCGACGGCTTGAGCGACAAGGAGGCGTGCATCCACCTGCAGAGCGACGACCCGGCCTGCTTGCGCTTCTTCCTGGAGCTGAGCGTGCGCAAGGGTGAGTCCTTCGTGCTGTTCACCGACGCGCCAGTGGTTCGCGCCGAGAGCTTCGCGCGGGTCCCCGGTTGGCTCGCCCGGATCGGCGGCTGGCTCGGCCAGGATGAGCGCGTGACGGTGGCGCACGCGAGCAATGCGGATCCCGTCTTCATCCCCGACAGCGGCTACGTGTTCGAGACCGCCTGGACCGGTCGCGGCGTGTACAGCATCATCGGCGATGCTCCGGCCCGCACCCATCTGGTCGATCTGCTCGAATTGATGCGTCTGCGCCGCCCGCCCTTCGCCACCGCGCGACGGACCTTGAACCTGGTCTGGTATCGGCGCGAGCTGCCACCGCCGAAGATGCTCGACGAGATCCTCTATCTCGCGCGCAACGAGAACCTGCGCGTGGTGCTGGTCGGCGCCTGGCGGCTGCCCGAAGAGCTCGAGAGCCGTCTGGACGCCGTCTATCCGCCCGAGTTCTTCGCCGCCGCCCGCGGTCGGCAGAGCTGAGGCCCCGGCAGGCGCGGTAGCAACCCTGAGGCGAAAGGCTGGCCCCCCAGCCGCCAATCCTTCCAATGGGATCCGATGGAGGCGGGCGAAGCGGCGGATCTGCGAGGTGTGCGACGGATGATCGCCGTCTACCTCGGCATGTTGGCGGTGATGTGCATCGCGGGGCTGGGCTATATGGTCATCGGCGGCGAGCTCGGCCCGCGCGCCTACGTGCCACACACGCCTCCGCCGTCGCGCCCGCCGCCGCCGGGTCATACCTGGGTCGAGGTCAAGGCGACGGCTTACTGCCCCTGCCCCAAGTGCTGCGGCAAGCACTCCGATGGGTTCACCTCGATCAACCGCGCCGTGGCCGAGTTCCCCCAGGGGATTGCGGTCGAACCGAAGCTGATCCCCTACCGCACCGAGCTGGTGATTCCGGGCTACGGGCCGGCGATGGTCGATGACACCGGCAAGGCCATGCGCGACAGCGCCAGACGAGGGGTCGTCCACCTCGACCTACGCCACGCCGAGCACAAGCAGGCCTTGCGCTGGGGCGTGCGGTGGCTGTGGGTGGCGATGCCCGGGGATTCACCTGCGGCGATCTTGCAGCGCGCGAAGGATGAGCGGATGCGCTGAGCGGCGGGAGGCTGGCGGCGTCGGCCCGTGAACCGCCAGCCTCAGCCGCATGAACGGCAGTCGGCCAGATCGGGCGCGGAAGGATCGAGCTGGCGGGCGCATACGTTCTCGCGCTCGCGCATGATCCCAGCGAAGTGCTGCACGATCGCCGCCACGCTCATGCCGCGCGCGTGTAGCGCGAGCCATTGCTGGGCGGTGTTGCCTTCAGTGAGCACCCGGTGGAGGGGGGCGAGCCACTCGGCGAAGCCGCGGTCGGCGGCCAGGGGTCGCAGGCGCTCGAGGCGTTGCGTGATCAGGGCGGCTGCGGTCATGGTGCGCCCGCTGCGCCAGTCGACCACCATGGCGGCGAGCGAGTCCCTGGCGACGGCGTTCTCGTTGGCTTCCTGGAGGGCGCACCAGTCGGCGTCCGGATCGCGGCTCACGGGGTCGCACCCGGGGTCGGCGAGCGCGTCCTGGATCAGCGCCTCGTAGAAGGCCTGCATGGCCAGGAGCAGGTCCGGTTCCCAGATCTGGTCGCAGATGCGCAGCTCGAGGCGGTCGATCAGGCAGGGGCTGGCGGGGCCATTGGGCCGGGCGGCGAGCCAGAGGTGGCGATGGCTCTGCATCTGCCCATCGCTGAGGCGGTGGCAGACCCAGCGCTTGAAGGCGTCGGCGTCAGCGAGGAAGGGCACTCGGGCGGGGGTGCGGGGGAAACGGTGCCAGCGGGTCGAGTGACGGCCGGTGGGCGTGCCGGCGAGAAAGGGCGAGGCGGCGGTGCAGGCGAGGAACATGCAGGCTTCGAGCCGCAGTACGCGCCAGGCGCGCAGCAGGCGGTCGACGTCGGTTACGCCGAGGTTGAAGTGCACCCCGGCGGTGACTACGCGCGAGCCGTAGTTGTGCTTGATCCATCGGTAGTAGGCATTGTCGGGCTTGCTGATGTGGAAGGCGTCGAGTGGGGCCAAGGCCAACGCGCCGCCGGGGATCAGGGTGTAGGGGCCGATCGCCGCGATATCACGCCGCAGGCGCTGCCGGCGTTCGAGCAGCTGTCGTGCGAGCGAGGCGTAACAACGATGCACCCCGGTTCGGTACTCGACGTTGCGGCTGTCCGGCTCGGTTTCGTAGACCGGATCGCGCTCGGCGAGCAGGTGCGAGAGGCCGATCACGGTGCCGTTGGCGGTGCCGGTATAGACCTCCTCTTCGACGCCCTTGGTCAGCAGGCGATGGCGGTCTTCGCTGCGGCATTGACACAGGCTCATGTTCCACTCTCCCGGGCTGCGCGGACCTTGCCCTCCCAGCAGTCGATCACCCGCTCGTCGAGCGGTTCGTCGGTGAGGCGCATCGCCTCCTGCAGGCAGGTGGGTGAGGTCACATTGACCTCCACCAGGTGACCTCCGATGACGTCGATGCCGACGAAGGACAGCCCCAGCGCGCGCAGATGGGGGCGCAGGGTGTCGGCAATACGTTGGTCGTCGGCGTCGATCCGGGTCGGGGCGGCGGAGCCCCCGGCGAAGAAATTGTTGCGGTGGTCCTCGTCGCCGTGGACCCGGAGCACCGCGCCGAGGATGTCGCCCTCGAGCAGCAGGATGCGCTTGTCGCCGCTGCTGGCTGCACTCAGATAGCGTTGGACGATGACGTCGCGCTGCCCGCCGGCAGAGGTGGTCTCGAAGGCCACCCGGGCGTTGGGGTCGCCGGCGGCGACGCGGAAGACGCCCTGGCCGCCGAAGCCGTCGGTCGGTTTGACCACCACTTCACCCATCTGGGCGAGGAAGGCGAGGTAGGCCTCGCGGTCGGTGGTCACCAGGGTCGGCGGCAGGAGTTCGGGAAAACGGCAGGCCCATAGCTTCTCGTTGACACTACGGATGCCCGCCGGCGCGTTCACCACGGTGACCTGCGGCGGGAGCAGGTCGAGCAGCCAGGTGTCATGGAGGTACCGATCGTTGAACGGCGGGTCGGTGCGGATCACCACCAGATCGATCTCGTCCTGGCTCAGCACCCGCATCGCCGCGGTGCGGCAGCACGCAGTGGCATCACGGTCGACCGCGGTGATCGGGCTGACGCGCACGCGCAGCGCGCCATCGGCGACGCTGATCGCGCCGGGGGCGCAGTGGAACAGTTCGTGGTCGCGCGCGTCGGCGCAGCACATGAACTGGAAGCTGGTGTCCTTGACCGGGTTGATCCCGGCGAGTGGATCCATCAGGAAGACGATGCGCATGAAGGGTCGGTCCTCGGCGGGGAATGGGTCGCCGGCGGATCAGGCGCCGCGCAGATCGGCCAGCAGCGGCCGACGGCTGACGAGGATCATGATGGGCGCAGCGGCGAACAGTGCCAGACCGCCGGCCAGCAGCGGTGCCCAGAGCAGCCAGATCGGACGGATGTCCGTGCGCAGGCCCTCGGCACTCTCGAGGAAACCCGAGAGCGACACACTCAACGGCGGCAGCAGCACCGCGGTCAGGCCGACGCCGACCAGCGCGCCGAGCGCCGAGGCGAGCACCAGACCGCTGGCGAAGATGGTCAGCAGGTGCGGCAGTCGCGCGCCCAGGCTGCGATACAGGGCCAAGGTCAGCCGCCGTTCACCGACGATGGCCACGGTCAGGCTGCCCGCGCCGATGGCCAGGACCGTGGCCACCAGCACCAGCAGCCCGGCCGAGATCGCGGTGCCGATGGCGCGGTCCTTGAGCACGCCTTCTGCCAGCGCGGTCTGCCCTTCGAGCGGCAGGTCGCGCTCAACGATGGCGCGGCGGGCGTCGACCAGGGCATCGAGACGATCGAAGCGCAGAGTGGCCAGGATCGGCCCGGTGCCGCCCGGCGGGCGCTCGGGGAACAGCTGCGTCAACCACTGGTCGGCGAGCCGCTTGGGCACCCCGGCGCCCCACACGGGAACGTCGCTGCTGAAGCCGATGACGATGCCGAAGAGATCCTCGGTGATCGCTCCGGGGATGCGGTCGAAGGCATCGGCGCCGACCTGCATCTGGACCACCAGATTACGCAGCAGGTCGCGTCGCAGCCGGGGTTTGTTGTAGCGGTCGGCGAGGCCGAGGTTGTAGAGCGCGATGATCCGCGGGTTGAGGATCAACGGAACGAACTCGTCCTGGCGATGCCAGGCCTCGCGCAGGTCTTCGGGAACGTCGTCGTCGCGCAGCGAGTAGAGCGTCAGGTCCTTGCGGGTGTCGATCAGCCGGGGGATGTGGAAGCGCATCGAGGCGGGGATCGGCAGGCCGCTGATGATGCGCATCGACTCGAGGCCGTCGAGTTGTTCGAAGAAGGCGATGTCGGCGGGCGTGAGCACGGTGCGCTCGTTCGAGATCGGCCCCTGTTCCGGATCGGGCGCGCGCACGCGCAACGTCCGTTCTTCGCCGCTGCCCATCAAGGCGCGCAGGCGTAGCGTGCTCAGGTGCTCGACCAGCCCGGTGGCCATGCTCACCCCCAGGCCGCCGAGGCAGCAGAGCAGGCCGACCACCAGCAGCGAGAGCGGGCGGCGGGTGGCTTCGAGCCGGATCAGACGCGCCATGCCGGTCATGCGCTCAGATCCAGGCGCTCGTTGCAGCGGCGGGCCAGGTCCTGCTCGTGGGTCGCGAGGATCAGGGTCACGCCCTCCTCCTCGCTCATGGTGAAGAGCAGGTCCTCGAGCGTGCGTGCGGTGATGGCATCGAGCGTGGCGGTGGGTTCGTCGGCCACCAGTATCCGCGGCCGGGGCAGCAGCGAGCGTACCAGCGCGACGCGGATCAACTGGCCACCGCTGACCGAGTCGCCCGCGACGTCGCGACAGCTGGTGATGTCGGCGCGCGCCATCAAGCGGTCGCAGCGATCCTCTGCCGTCTCGACCGTACGGAAGGTCGCGGGCAGCAGCACGTTCTCACGTGCGCTGAGCAGCGGATGGAGGTGGGGGGTCTGGCGCAGCAGACCGACATCGCTCAGCCGCCTGCCTTCGCGCTCACGCGCCGGGAGGTTATAGGGGCTGGTCTCGCCCCAGAACACGCTGCCGCTATCGGGTACCAACAGCCCGGCGAGGATGTGCAGCAGAGTGCTCTTGCCGCACCCGGAGGGGCCGAGGATGGCAAGTGACGCTCCGGGCGCGACGCTCAGCGAGCAGTCGTCGAGCACCAGGCGTTCGCCGAGCGAGTGGCTGAGGTGCTCCGCGCTCACCTGCATGGGCGTACGGTAGGTTCACGTTCGCGGCGTCGCAAGCGGGCAATGGAGGACATGGCGCAGGCGCAGGAGTATCAGATGGAAGCGGCGTAGCGCCCGGCCTCGATCCGGGCAGCCACCTCGAGCAGGTCGTCCTGCTGCGCCCCCGCGCCGATCAGTGCGAGATCACCGGTGGCGACCGCCTGCGCGGCGCGACGCACGTCCCAGCCGCTGGCGGAGAGGTCGACCACCAGGGCGCCATCGCCCAGCGGCACCGTGCCCTTGGCGCGATAGATCCCGCCTCCGAGCGCGTCGATCGCGGTGCGCAGGGCGTTCCAGTCGACCGGACCGGGGATGGTGGCCTGGGCAGTGAAGAAGTTGATGTCGCGGCAGGCGGCGTAGTCCTCCATCGCCTCCGGCGGGGTGGTGTCGGCGAGCAGGTCGAGCTCGTGACGGGCGTGTTCGGTGTGGGCGATCCCAGCCGTGGGATTGATGCTGCGGACGAGCTCTTCGCAGGCCACGCGTTCATCGGGAGTGCTGCGATCACGCTTGTTGATCAACACCGTACTGGCGGCCTCGACCTGGGCCCGAACCGCGGGCAGGGTCTGCCACAGGCGCAGGAAGCTCATCGGATCGATGACCGCGACCGTGCGCACATGGGCGAAAGCCTGGTCGAGCATGTTCTCGCGCAGGCTCCGGGTCATCGACTTGGGGTTGGCCATGCCGCTGGCCTCGATCACCAGCCCCTCCGGTGGCGGGTCGGCCTTGCGGATCCGACGCAAGGCCTCGACGAAGTCGTTGACCTTGCAGCGGCAGAACACGCTGCCACCGGCGATGCTGGTGACCAGATCCCCGGCGAGCTCCAGGCGCGCGCCATCGACGTCCTTGGGCGGGAAATCATTGACCAGGAACAGCAGCCGTCGATCGCCATGGGTCTGGGTGATATGCTTGAGCAGCGAGGTCTTGCCGCTGCCGAGAAAGCCGGTGATCAGGGTGATGGGGATCATGATGCCTCCACAAGGCTCCAGTCGGCGGTCGTCAGCCGGGGCCGCGCGTTTTTACATGCTGGGATCGGGCAGGTGGTCCGGCTTCCGGGCAGGCGGTGCCTAAACCAGTGATACGCGCAGATCGGCGTTGGCGTTGGACGCAGCGAGGGTTGCACGCCGGTTTCCGGACGTGGCTGACAGAGCAACGACGAGGTTGTGTGCAGGGTATCACCTGCCGGGAAGGACGTGCGCCATGCAGCAATCCTCGGCTTGTCGCCACGGCGCAGCGGCGCACCATGCGCCATGTCGATTGCTCCGGGCTTGTGCCTTTCGCGCGCGAGTAGCCCGCATAACCTGCCGAGCACTGCAGTTGGAGCACACCGTGCCGATCGGATCGTATCAGCACTGGGGTAAGAAGGAGAAGCGATGAAGCGTGCCGTCCCTGTGATCGTCGGTGTGCTCTGCATGGTGCTGCTGCTCTCCTGGTCGCAATTGGCCAGCGCGCTGGCGCCCGAATCGGTGCTCGAGGTGCCGGAACGAGGCAATGTCTACCAGCCGCCGGCGGCTCCGCCGCCGCCAGCGACGGTGGTCACCGGTCCGGGCGAGCCGGCTTCCATCGCCGGATCCTTCGTCGCCTTCCGCAGCGCCGATGGCGACGGGATCTACGAGGATGCCACCCCGCTGAACTGGTCGGGCGGTCAGCCGCCGATCCTCTGGCACGCCACCGCCGGGATCGGCCATTCCGGCTTCGCCGTGCGCGACGGCAAGGTCTATATCCAGGACTACGAAGAGGACGAGCGCCAGGATCTGGTGCGTTGTCTCTCCCTCGCCGACGGCCAGGAGATCTGGCGCAACGCCTACCCGCAGGACTTCAAGCCCAACCACGGCTACACCCGCGCCACCCCAACGGTGACCGCAGACCGGGTCATCGCCCTGGCGCCCAAGGCGGTGCTCTCGTGCCTCGACGCCCGTACCGGTGAACGGGTCTGGGCCATCAACCTCGTCGATCGCTATCAGCTCAAGATCCCCGCCTGGTGGAGCGCCCAGTCGCCGCTGATCGAAGGCGACGCCTGCATTGTCGCCCCGTGCGGGGTGCCCGAGAACGCCGACCGGCAGGGGGTGCTGATGACCGCGCTCAGCCTCGAGCCAGGCCCCGACGGCGAGCCGGAGGTGCTGTGGGAGGTGCGCAACCGGCGCAACTGGAACCTGACCCATTCGACCATCCACCGTTGCCAGCTCGATGGTCGGACCACCTACGTCTACTGCGCCGACAAGGGCGTGGTCGGGGTCTGGGCCGATACCGGCGAGAAGGCCTGGGATACCACCTTGTGGCAGGTCCCCACCGCGACGGTGACCCATCCGGTCGACTGCGGCGAGAACCGCATCTTTCTCGGTGGCGGTTACAGCTCGGGCTCGATGATGATCCAGATCGAGGCCGATGCCTCGGGTCTGTATCAGGCTCGCGAGCTGTGGAGCCTGCCCGCGCGCCCGAACGGCTACGGCGCCGAGCAGCACAACGCGATCCTCTACCAGGGCCACCTCTACGGCTGCAACGCCGGCAACAAGGGCGAGGTGGTCTGTATCGACCTGGACGGCAATCAGTTGTGGTCGGCCGGCAAGGCCCATCGCTTCGGTCTCGGCCCCTTTCTCATCGCCAACGACCGCTTCCTGGCCATCGACCCCGATGGCCGGCTCGAGATGGCGACGCTCTCGCCCGCGGGCTACGAGCTGCTGGCACGGGCCCAGCTCGATCGCAAGGCCCTCGGCGCCGATGCCGACGGCCATCTCCACAACGCCTGGGCCCCGATCACCGTTGTCGATGGCCGGCTGTTGATGCGTGATCAACGGCTGATCATGTGTCTCGATCTGCGTGGCGGATGAGAGGGCGCGCTGCGATGTCTGGCGAACGGACACCTGCGGATGCGGGGATGGGCGGGCCACCGCGGTGGCTCGGTCCGCTGCTGGTGGTCGTGGTCGCGGCTGCCGCGGTGGTCGCCTACCGTGCGACGCGTCAGCCGGCTCCGGGGCCAGCGGTGGGTCCGGTGGCCACATCGGCGCCGGTGGTCACCGCGTATGCTGAGCGTACGGGAGCCGGTTTCGCGACCGGCCTGGAGCAGGTCCACGGTTTCGCCATCGCGCCGGACGGACGGGTGGCGGTGGCCGGCGCAGACGGGGTCGCGCTGTTCGCTGCCGACGGCACCGCCGTCGGGCGTCTGGCCGATGGCGCAACCGCCTACGCTGTGGCCTGGGGGCCGGGTGATGAGGTGCTGGCCGTGGCCGGACGCGATCGCCTGCGCCTGTTCTCGCCCGATGGCTCCGAGCTGCAGGCCTGGTCGCCGCCGCGCGAGCGGGTCTTCCTCACCGGGGTGGCAGTGGGGCCGGAGTCCCTCTACGTCGCCGATGACGGCAACCACCCCCACGGAGTGATCTGGCGGCTGGACCATGCCCTGCGACTGCGCGGGAGCTTCGGCGAACGGGACGGAACCTACCGCGGACTCAAGGTCTCGAGCACCGATCCGCGGCATTTCCTCGATCTGGCGGTCGATCCGCGCAATGGCCAGGTGCTGGTCGCCAACATGGGCCGCTTCACCATCGAGCGCTTCAGCCCCGACGGCTCGCTGTTGCACGCCTTCGGCACCGCGGCCGGGCGCGACCCGCAGGCCGATCCCGCGGCCTTCGTCGGCTGCTGCAACCCGATCGCAATCGCCGTGGCTGCCGACGGATCGGTGTTCACCAGCGAGAAGGGCGTGGGCTACGCCCGCGTCAAACGGCTTTCGGAGGTGGGCGAGTTCCGCGGCTTCGTCGCCGCGGCAGAGGACTTCGCCGGGGCCAAGATCGGCGCGGTGGATGTCGCCTGCCTCGCCGATGGCCGGGTGGCGGTGCTCGACTACGATCGCCGCCGCGTGCGCTATTTCGAGCGGAAGGAGACCTGAGCCATGGGTCCTGACCACCAGCAGGCGAGTGAAACCGATTGCACCCGGCGCGAGGCGCTCCGGCGTTGGGCGCGCATGGGTATCGGGGTGACCATGGGCGCGGGCCTCGGTGCGCTGGCCTGGCGCAGCCTGCGTGCCGGGGTGTGCACCGGCACGGTCTGCGCCGGCTGTCCCGAGGCGCAGCACTGCCAGCTGCCGCCAGCGCGAGCCGGTCGTGCGCAGGAGAAGGGAGGCAGCGATGAGCGATGAACAGAAGGATGGCGTGAGCCGGCGTGACTTCCTGCGCGGCGGCCTGCGTGGCGCGGCGCTGGTGGTCTTCGGCGGGCTCGCCGGGTCGGTGATCGCGCGCGAGCTGCAACAGACCGAGTACGTCTGGCAGATCGACCCCTGGAAGTGCATCTGGTGCGGCAAGTGTGCCACCGCCTGCGTGCTCACGCCCTCCGCGGTCAAGTGTCTGCGCGACATGCCGGTCTGCGGCTACTGCGAGATCTGCACCGGCTACAACCATCTCCAGCGGCTGGATGACGACGAGGCGGCCGAGAATCAGCTCTGCCCGACGCAGGCGATCACCCGTGAGCTGATCGAATATCCCTACTACGAGTATCTCGTCGACGAGGACAAGTGCATCGGCTGTGCCAAGTGCGCCGAGGGCTGCACCCTGTTCGGCAACGGATCGATGTACATGCAGATCAAGCACGACATCTGCGTCGACTGCAACGAGTGCGCGATCGCCGTCGCCTGCCCGTCCGATGCGATCGTGCGGGTGCCGATCGCCCGGCCCTATCTGCTCAAGGGCGGGGATGTGCGCGAGATCATCGAGAACGGCAAGCGGGTCGGCTTCGAGCTCATCGGCAGCCCGCCGTGGACCGAGGACGAGAGCAAGGCGGGAGAGTATCGCAAGTGACCACGTGTGCCCACGCCTCAGCAGCCACCCGGCCGCCATACCGCAAGCTCCTCCAACATCTGACCATCGGTGCCTGGCGCCTGCTGCTGTTGCTCGGCCTGTTCGCGGTCGGCTTGCCGCTGCCCGCGGCCCAGGACCCACCCGAGCTCAGCGACCATGCGCTGCCGCTGGTCGACAATCCGCCGCCGTCGCAGAACTGGCATCAATGGCTCGATATCGTCGTGCTGGCGCTGGCCCTGGGGCTGGCCGCCTGGCTGATCCTCAAGCGGCGCTCGCGCCGTGGCGTGTTCTGGCTGATGGTCGGCAGCCTGCTATATTTCGGGTTCTATCGCGGCGGTTGCATCTGTCCGGTGGGATCGGTGCAGAACGTGGGCGAAGGCCTGTTCGGTTTCGGCGTGGTCGTACCGCTGGGCGTGGTGCTGCTCTTCGCGTTGCCGTTGATCGCGGCGTTGTTCTGGGGTCGGGTGTTCTGCGGCGGTGTCTGCCCGCTCGGTGCGATGCAGGACGTGGTGCAGTACCGCCCGGTCAAGGTCCCCATCTGGCTGCAGCACGTGCTCGGTCTGCTGCCGTACCTCTACCTCGGCATCGTGATCATGTTCGCGGCGCTCGGCGCCGGGTACCTCATCTGTCGCTACGATCCGTTCGTCGCCATCTGGCGTTTCGACGGGCTCGAGGCCATCGTTTTGCTCACCGGCGTGATGATGCTGCTCTCCCTGTTCGTCGCCCGACCCTACTGCCGCTTCCTCTGCCCCTACGCCGTGCTCCTGCGTCTGTGCAGCATGGTCTCGCGCAAGCATCTGAGCATCTATCCCGACGCCTGCATCGACTGTCGTCTGTGCGAGGACGCCTGCCCCTACGACGCCATCCGCCCCGCCGTGCACGAGGACAAGGGCGGGCCGCTGGCCCGCTCCAAGGCCCTGTTCATCGTCACCTGCCTGCTGGTGCCGGTGCTCGCGGGGATCGGCGGTTTCGCGATCTCGCGTCTCAGCGGTGCGGTCTTCAGTCGCGCCCATCCCGACGTGCAGTTGGCCGAGACCGTGGCCGCGATCGATGCCGGGCGCATCCAGCGCAGCGACTTGATCCAGACCGAGCAGCAGCGCCTGGAAAACTGGCGTGAACGTGATCACGACTACGCCGCGCTCGGCGATCGGGCGCAGGCCATCTACGATCGCTTCGTCACCGGCGGTTGGCTGGTGGGGATCTTCTTCGGCCTGGTCGTGGGGATCAAACTGGTCTCGCTGTGTCTGCGTTGGCGCCCGAAGGAATACGAACCGGACCGTGGCAGCTGCTTGAGCTGCGCCCGTTGTTTCGACTACTGCCCGGGTGCCTCCGGTTGCGATGGCGACCAATCCGAGGAGGTCCGCGCATGAGCGCTCCCGTACTGCCCGAGGATCCCACGACCCGTCAGAGCTGGCTGAGCACCAACCGGATGGCGACCCTGACCGCGATCGTCAGCGCGGTGTTCGCCGTCGTGCTCGGCGGGATGATGCTGGTCAACCTCATGCACTGGCGCGCGTTGGATCCGCTGGTGGTGAAGGTCCCTGGCGAGCCGGCCAACTTCACTGCCGAGCTGGCGCGCGACAAACGCGAGTTGCTCGAATTGCAGACCCGCTACGAGAAACTGTTCGATGACCCCAAGGTCACCGATGTCGCGATCGCAGCCGTCGAGGAGGAGTTGCTGGCGGAGCGTCAGGCCTATCGCGAGGCCGAGCTGGCCGCCACGCGTGATTACTTCCAGCGTCAGGAACGGCTCCAGGTCGGAGCGTGGTTCCTCGTCGGCGCCCTGGTGGTGCTGGTCGTCGCTCTGGAGGTGGCCCGGCGCAGCCGACCGGTCGAACCCAGGCCGCTGGGTGAACAGCCGGCAGACCGCCTGCCGCGGGAGCGTCGCATCGCGCACGCCGCGGTCGCGGTGCTGGCCCTGCTCCTGCTCGGCGGGGCCGCTGCGGCCGGGATTTTCGGCCCGGGCGCTCCACCGCGGCCGGTCGCTCCGGCGGGCGTGGCGCCAGCGGAGATCGTCGAAGCCGACTCGCCGCCTGCAGTGGTACCGGACGAGCCGCTGACTCCGCTGCATTGGCCGATGTTCCGCAAGGGCGATGGCACCGCGATCGCCAGCGGCTTCACCGCAGCCGACGCGAAGCAGCTGTGGGTGATCGACTTTCCGCTGCCCGGTTACTCCTCACCGATCATCGCTGGCGACCATGTGTTCCTTACTGGCGGGATCTACGGTGAACGCTTCATCGTCGCCCTGTCGCTGGATGACGGCAGTGAGTTCTGGCGTCACGCCGCGACCGACGTCCCCGATTCGATCAGCGAGGACCTGAGCCTGTTCGCCGACGAGAGTCACAGCGCCGAAACGCCGGCGACCGATGGCGAACGGGTCTACGCCCTGTTTGCCAACGGCGATATCATCGCGTGCGACGCGCGCACCGGCGAACGGGTCTGGGCACGGAGCCTGGGTCTGCCCGAGGACATGTGGGGTCACTCCAGCAGCCTGGTGATGGCCGAGAGCCTGTTGATCGTGCCCTACGAGCACGAGAACCTCGACACCAGCGGGATCTTCGGCCTCGACCCGGCGACTGGCGAACAGGTATGGAAACACGAGGGTACGGGGCTGGCCTACACCACACCGGTGGTGGCGACGATCGGCGATCGGACGCAAATGATCTGCAGCGGCTGGGGGCTGGTGTCGCTCGACCCTGCCACCGGCGAGGAGCTGTGGAGCAACACCGAGGGCGATCTGGTCCAGGGCGGTGACGCGCTCGGCGCCTCGCCCGCGATCGCCGGCGACCTGATGGCGCTGGCCGCCGCCGGCAACCCGGTGCTCGCCTTCCGGGTCAGTGCTGACGGGGCCGAAAAGCTGTGGGAGGTCGAGAGCTACGATACCAGCGACTACGCCAGTCCGGTCACCGATGGCGAGCTGCTGTGGTGCGTGAGCAACGACGGCTACTTCGGCTGCTTCGAGCTCGAGACCGGCACGAAGGTCTACGAGGGCCAGGAGCTCGACGAGAGCTTCTATGCCGCGTTGACGCTGTGCGCAGACGCGGTGGTCGCGGCCACCCGTGACGGCTCGGTGTTCCTGCTCGACCGCGGCCGCGAGTTCAAGCAGCTCTCCAGTTTCGATGTCGGCGGCGAGGTCTCCGGCGTGCCCGCCTTCGCGGCCGGCCGGATGGTGGTACGCACCTACGACCAGCTCTACTGCTTCGGGAGCGACGAATAGGAGCCCGTGATGAGTGATGGTACGATGCAGGATACGGCACAGCAGCCCGTGGTTGCGGAGGAGGAGGTCGATCTCTCGCCGTTGCCGGGAATCATCGAGCGGGTCGGCAGTGCGCCCAAGCAGGTGATCCAGCTGCTCCAGGCGGTGCAGGCGGAGTATCGCTACCTGCCCAAGGCGGCGCTGGAGTACATCTGCGAACACACGCAGATCACGCCGGCGATGGTCGCCAGCGTCTCGACCTTCTATCGTCAGTTCCGCCACCGGCCGGCCGGTGAGCACACCATCCGGGTGTGCGTCGGCACGCCCTGCCACGTCAAGGGTGCACCAGCGGTGGTCGACGGTTTCCTCAAGGCGCTGGATATCGAGGAGGGGGGCGATACCGACTCCGAGCGGCGCTATACCGTCGAGCAGGTCGGCTGCCTGGGTATCTGCACCCTCGCACCCGTGGTGCAGATGGACGACGTGACCTACGGCTACGTCCAACCTGCCGACTGCACCCGGACCATCGCCGAGTTCGAGAAGCGCCAGTCCGAACGCAAGCAGACCGGCGAGGCCCCGCCGCCGGGCGCTGAGGAAGGCCTCCCGGCCGACGCGGCCGAGCTACGCATCGACCTGGGCACCTGTGTGGTGGCCGAGAAGGCAGACCAGGTCATCGGCGATCTGCGGCTGGCCGCGCGGCGTTCGCGTTCGCCGGTGCGGATCAAGCCGGTATGCTTCGTCGGTTCCTGCCTGGTGCCGCCGATCATCGAGATCCACCGTCCGGACAAGCCGGTGGTGATCTATCACGAGATCGATGCGGACCGCGTGGTCGAGGTGCTCCACCGGCATTTCCCGCCACGCAACCCGCTCACGCGCTTCGTCCGCTGGGCCGATCGCGCTCTGGAGCAGACCGTTTCGGGCGAGGAGGACCATCTCCAGCGTCGGCGGGTCGATGCACGCGACCCGGTGATCGCGGAGTTCATCGGCCCGCAGAAGCGCCTGGTCACCGAGGGTTTCGGCAAGCTCGATCCGCTCTCGGTCCCGGAATACCGCGAGCTCGGCGGCTTCGCCGCGCTCGAGCGCGTGCTCGGCGAGTGGACCCCCGAACAGGTCGCGGCCGAGGTGCGCGAGGCCCAGCTGCGTGGCCGCGGCGGTGCCGGCTTCCTCACCGGCCTCAAGTGGGAGATCGCGCGCAAGGTCCAGAGCGAGAAGAAGTACGTCGTCTGCAACGGCGACGAGGGTGACCCCGGCGCCTTCATGGACCGGATGATCTTCGAGGCCTTCCCCTTCCGGGTGATCGAAGGGATGATCCTCCAGGCCTACGCGGTCGGCGCCGACGAGGGATACGTCTACGTCCGGGCCGAATACCCGCTGGCGGTGGAGCGCATCCGACGCGCCATCGCCATCTGCCGCGAACAGGGCCTGCTGGGGTCCGACATCCTCGGCAGCGGCTTCGCGTTCGATCTCAACGTCAAGGTCGGCGCGGGTGCCTTCGTCTGCGGCGAGGAGAGCGCGTTGATCGAGTCGATCGAGGGCAAGCGGGGTTTCCCACGCTTGCGGCCGCCCTACCCGGTCGAGTCGGGCCTGTGGGGCAAGCCGACGGTGGTCAACAACGTCGAGACCCTGGCCAGTGTGCCGTGGATCCTGCGCAACGGGGCCGAGGCCTTCCGCGCCTATGGCAACGAGAGCAGCGCCGGCACCAAGGCCTTCGCCCTGGCCGGCAAGACCTGTCGTGGTGGGCTGATCGAGGTGCCGATGGGGGTGACGATCCGCCAGATCGTTGAAGATATCGGCGGTGGGATCAGCGGTGACAAGCAATTCAAGGGCGTGCTGATCGGCGGACCGTCGGGTGGCTGCATCCCCGCACGCCTGGCCGACGTGCCGATCGACTTCCAGGAATTGACCAAGATGGGCGCGATGATGGGCTCGGGCGGGCTGGTGGTGCTCGACGAGGACGACTGCATGGTCGATATCGCGCGCTACTTCCTCGGCTTCACCCAGAACGAGGCCTGCGGCCAGTGCAGCGTGGGGCGCATCGGCACCCGGCGCATGCTCGACATCCTCGAGCGCCTGTGCGCCGGCGAGGGCAAGGCGAAGGACATCACCGATCTCGAGGAACTGAGCCAGACGGTCAACGCCTCGAGCCTGTGTCAGCTGTGCAAGACCGCGCCCAACCCGGTGCTGACCACGCTGCGGTATTTCCGCGAGGAGTACGAGGCCCACGTCGAGGGCCGCTGCCCCGCCGGCAAGTGCGTGTCGCTGAGCAAGTACGTGGTCAACGACCGCTGCAACGGCTGCACCAAGTGCGTGCAGGTCTGCCCGGTCGACGCGATTCCGCTCACGCCCTACCGCAAACACCACATCGACGTCGAGAAGTGTACTTACTGCGACGCCTGCCGGCAGATCTGTCCGGTCGATGCGATCGACATCATCTGAGCACGAGGACCTGCGACCCATGCCGAAGCTGACCATTGATGGCCGCGACGTTGAGGTGCCCGCTGGGAGCACCATCCTCGAGGCCGCCACCGCCCTGGGCATCGAGATCCCCACCATGTGCCATACCCAGGGCCGGCGTGACCGTCACGTCTCGTGCATGGTCTGCACCGTGTACCAGGAGGGGGCCGATGGCGCGCGCCCCGGGCCGGTGCCGGCCTGCCAGTTCCCGGCCATGGACGGGATGGTGGTCGATGCCTCTTCCGAGGAGGTGCGCGCGCAGCGGCGGCGGATCCTCGAACTGATCCTCTCCGACCACATCGGCGATTGCGAGGGCCCCTGCGAGAACACCTGTCCGGCGCACATGGCGATCCCGGTGATGATGCGTTGCGTCAGCGAGAACGAACCGGCGGCTGGCCTGTCCACGGTGCGCGCCGACATCGCCTTGCCCGCGACCCTCGGTCACATCTGCCCCGAGGTCTGCGAGAAGGCCTGCCGACGGCAGCAGCTCGACAGCCCGGTGGCGATCTGCCGCGTCAAGCGCTATGCAGGCGAGGGCATGGAGAGCGATCCGCAGAGCCTGCCGCTGCCGCAGGCCGGCAGCGACAGCGGCAAGCGGGTGGCGGTGGTCGGCGCCGGTCCGGCCGGCCTCGCCGCCGCGCTCTATCTGCGGGTGCTCGGCCACGCCTGCACCGTGTTCGATGCCGGCGAGCGGCCGGGCGGAGCCCTGCGTAGCGATATCGCCGAGGACGTGTTGCCGCGCGCGGTGCTCGACCGCGAGATCGGAGTGATCGATGCGCTGGGCGTGGAATGGCGCCCGGGCTGGCGGCTCGGTACGGGCATGAGCCTGGACGACCTGCGCCAGGAGTACGACGCGGTGTTCCTCGCTCTGGGCAAGCGCGAACCGGACGAGCTCGAGGCCCTGGGCATCCCTGTGGCCAGGGGCAAGGCGGCGGCCAACGTGCAGACCCTCGCCACCAGCATCGACGGCGTCTTCTGTGGTGGCGACATGTTGCGCCAGCGCAAGCTCGCGGTGCGTTCGGTCGCCGATGGCAAGATCGCGGCGCACGGCATCGATCAACACCTCCGCGGCCTGCCGATCACCGGCGAGCCCAAGCGCTTCAACTCGCGTACGGGCAAGCTCGCGGTCGAGGAGGTCAAAGCCCTGGTTCCCGGCGAGGCGCGCGGCGAGGACCGCCAGCAGCCGGCCGCGGCCGATGGTCACTTCAGCCGCGACGAGGCCGCGACCGAGGCAGGTCGTTGCCTCCACTGCGATTGCGTCGCGCGCGACGACTGCACCCTGCGCGATCTGGCCGACGCCTACGGCGCGAAGCAGACCCGATTCAAGGGTGCTCGCCGGCCCACCCGCCCCGTGCTCATCGGCGACCAGCTCGTCTACGAGAACGGCAAGTGCATCGGCTGCGGCAAGTGCGTCTACCTCTGCGAGCGTGCCGGCGAGAAGGTCGGACTGGCCTTCACCAACCGCGGTTTCGAACTCGAAGTCACGGTTCCGCTCGGACAGGCGATAAACGAAGGGGTCGTGGGCATCGTAGAACAGGTGGTCCGGGAGTGCCCCACCGGCGCGCTGTCGCTGCGCAAGGACTATGGCGGCATCTTCAGTTGAGGCCCGGGCCTCCACAACGGCGGCTGCGGCCGCGAGGAGGAACGAGATGGCGAGGCTTTCTCAGGCGATGGCGTCCACTGCCATCCTGGCGCTGGTCCTGTGCGGCCATGGCGCGGCGGAGACCGCGGCCGAGGCGGTGCCGGCAGACGAATGGCCGGTCTACCGCGGTACCCGCGCGTTGATCGGTCGCAGCGCTGCGACCCTCCCCGCGAGCCTCGACAAGGCCTGGGAGTTCACCCTCGACGGCGGGCTCGCCGGTCCGGCGGTGGTGCGCGACGACACGGTCTATCTCACCGCGCGTGGCGGGCTGTACCTGGTCGGTCTCGCCGACGGCGTCGAACGCAAACATATCGAGCTCGCTGCCGGGGCCAATTCGGCGGTCGACATCCACGATGGCACTGCCGTGGTGGCGCTCCAGAATTACGCGGTCCAGGCCATCGACCTGGCCAGCGGCGAGAGCCGGTGGCAGGCCGAGGCCGACGACTCGGTCCAGGGCACGCCGGCCATTCATATCGATGAGGACGGCAGGGCGGTGGTGGTGTTCTGCAGCGACGATTTCAACGCCTACTGCCACGATCTCGGCACGGGCGAGCGGCTGTGGGCCTTCTCCACCGACAACTACATCTACGGCGGTGCGGCCATCGCGCAGGGCAAGGCCGTCTTCGGCGGCTGCGACCAGGTGCTCTACGCCGTCGACATCGCCAGCGGGACCAGCGCCAAAGAGGCATTAACACCTTCGTACATGCAGGCCTCGCCGGCGGTCGCCTGGCCGCTGGCCTTCACCGGCACCGGTGACAAGGAGACCGGCGTGTTCGTCTGCGTCGATCTCGAGCAGGAGGTGGAGGTCTGGGCCTATGACGCCGGCGAGGGGCCGTACGTCGGCATCCCCGCGGTCGGGGCCGAGGAGGTGGTTTTCGGCGGTCAGGACATGGTGCTCTACTGCCTCGAGCGCAAGACCGGCTCTGAGCGCTGGACCTTCATCGCCGACGATTCGATCGCGGCCGCGCCGACCATCGTCGGCGACAAGGTGATCTGCAGCGTCGCCGACGGCCGGATCCATCTGCTCGACCTCGCCACGGGCAGGAAGCTGTGGAGCTACGACTGCGGCGGCGGCCTGTTTCACGGTGCGGCGGTGGCCGGCGGTCATGTGATCGTCGGCACCTCGCGTGGGCGGGTCCTGGCGTTCACGGGCAAGGCCACCGCGGACTGATGCCGGCCGCAGTGCGTTCGCCCCGGGGCGCGAGCCGATGAGGATCCTGTTCCTGTCCGCCGGAACCGGCAGCTTCCACTGCGGCATCAGCTACCGCGACAACGCACTGGTCTCGGGCCTGCGTGCATGCGGCCACAGCGTCGGGCTGGTGCCACTCTATCTGCCCTTGTGTCTCGACGAGACCGACAGCAGCGACGGGCCGCTGTTCCTCGGCGGGATCAACATGTTCCTGCAGCAACATCTGCCGTTGTTCCGCGCCACGCCGCGATGGCTCGATGCGGCCTTCGACTGCCCGGCGCTGCTCCGTCAGGCCTCGGGCCTGACCGACATGACCCGTGCGCGCGGAGCCGGGACCCTGAGCGCGAGCATGCTGCGCGGGCGTGCCGGCAACCAGCGCAAGGAGCTCGACCGCCTGCTGCGCTGGATCGAGGCCAGACCGCGACCGGACGTGGTGGTGCTCTCCTCGATCCTGCTCTCCGGGCTGGCGCCGATGCTCGCGCGCCGGGCCGGGATCCCGGTGTTCTGCCTCATGGGCGGGGAAGAGGGCTTCATCGACGGGCTCGGGGCTCCACACACCGAGGCCTGCTGGCAGCTGATCCGGGCCAACGCGGCGGCGATCGAACGTTTCCTGCCGATGAGCGCCTACGCCCAGGACGAACTCGGCCGGCGCCTGCATCTGGCTCCGCACCGGATGCGTCTGCTCTATCCAGGCATCGATCTCACCGGCTATGCCGCCACCCCGGTCGCGGAGTGCCATACGGGTCCGCCGGTGATCGCCTTCCTCGCCCACATGGTGCCGATCAAGGGGCTGCATGTGCTCGTCGAGGCCTTCATCCGCCTGCGGCGCGAGCGCGGCGACGACTGCCGCCTGGCGGTGGCCGGATCGCGCAATCTCGCCGACCGCGCTTACGTCGCGGCGCAGTGCCGTCGGCTGCGACGCGCCGGCTTGGCCGACGCGGCCAGCTTCGCCTGCAACATCGATCATCGCGCCAAGCAGGAGTTCCTCGCCGGAGCCAGCGTCCTCGCGGTCCCCGCGCTCTATCCCGAGGCCTTCGGGCTCTACTGTGTCGAGGCGATGGCCGCCGGGGTTCCGGTGGTCGCGCCACGCCGCGGTGCGCTCGGCGAATTGATGGCCGCCACCGGCGGGGGTATCACCTATCCGGTCGCGCGCGCCGAAGGGCCGGATCCCGACGAGCCCGAGCAGCTGGCCGCGGCGGTGGCCGGCATGCTCGACGATGCGCCGCTGCGCGCGGAACTTGGTCGTTCCGGTCACGCGGCGGTGCGCCGACGCTTCACCCGTGAAATCACCGCCGCGGCCCTGGATACGCTGCTGCGCACCGGTTGAGGGATTAGCCTTGGGTCGGCTGGCGCAGGCCGATGATCGATCCGCGCAATCATCCTCGTGTTCCTGGGCGCGGGGAGCGAACAAAGGAGACGGCCATGGCATTGGTGGAGATGGAGGGAGTCACCAAGACCTACGGCGGCGACGGCGACACGCCGGCGCAGACCGTGCTCGACACGGTGGACCTGCAGGTCGAGCGCGGCGAGTCGCTGGCCATCGTCGGCCCGTCGGGCTCGGGCAAGAGCACGGTGCTCAACCTGCTCGGAGCGCTCGACGTGCCCACCGCGGGCACCGTCCGTTTCGACGGCGAGGATCTGGCCGGTTTCGACGCGGCGGCGACCGCGGCCTTCCGCAACCGCCACGTCGGGTTCATCTTCCAGGATCACCATCTGTTGCCGCAGTGCACCGTGCGCGAGAACGTGCTGCTGCCGACCCTCGCCGGACGGTCGGGGGCCAGCACGCAGCGTGTCGCGCGCGCCAACGAGCTGCTCGAACGGGTCGGCCTCGGCGACCGCGGCAACGACTGGCCACGGCATCTCTCTGGCGGCGAGCGTCAGCGGGTGGCGGTGGTGCGCGCGTTGATCAACGAGCCCGAGCTGCTGCTCGGCGACGAACCGACCGGTGCGCTGGATCAGAACACCTCGGCCGAGCTGGGCGATCTGCTGGCCGAACTCAACCGCGAACAGGGCACCACCCTGATCATCGTCACCCATCAGATGGAGCTGGCCGAGCGGATGGAGCGGATGCTCGAACTGCGTGGCGGCGCCTTCACCGCCAAGTGATCGGAGGTCGCGGATGCTGCTTGCACGCAGTCTGAGGCATTACTGGCGCTCCCACCTCGCGGTCTTCCTCGGGGTGGTGGTGACCACCATGGTCCTGGTCGGCTCGTTGCTGGTCGGCGATGTGGTCCGTCTGTCCCTGCGGCGTCTGGCCGAACGTCGGCTGGGGCGGACCGAGCTGGCGGTGGCCGGCGCCGGTCGGCTCTACCGCGAGCAACTGGCCGGGCGTCTGGGCGCGCAGCTGAAGGACGGCGCCGGCGCGCCGGTGGTCGCACCGGTGATGCAGCTCAAGGCGGTGGTGGCCCTGCCGGGCGATCCCAGCCGCAGCGCCAGTGTCAACCTCTATGGCGTGACCCCCGAATTCTGGCAACTGGGCGCCGAGCCGATCAGCGTGCCGGAGGACGCCCTGGCCCTCAGCCGTCGCACCGCCGCGGCGCTGGGACTGGACGCCGCCACCGGTACGGAGCTGGTGCTGCGGGTGCAGAAGCCATCCTGGCTGGGCGGCGATGTGTTGATGTCCTCCGACGCCAGGTCGGACACGATGATCAACCTCTCGTTGGACGTGGGCGCGGTGGTCGGCGACCGGCAGATGGGCATATTCTCTCTGGCCGCGAATCAGGTCGCGCCGCTGAACGTCTACGTCCCCTTGTCCCTGCTCCAGGACCAGGACGACGATCTCGACGAGCGCTGCAACATGTTCCTGCTCGCGGGCAAGGGGGGCGAGCTCGCCACGGCTGATGTCGATGCGGCCCTGGCCGAGGTGTGGCAGCTCGAAGACGTGGGCCTGGAGCTGATCACGCTCGATGACGGCGGGGTCGAGCTGCGCAGCAAGCGGATCTTCCTCAGTGAGCAGGCGGTGGTCGAGCCGCTCGAGGGCCGGGCGCATCCGGTATTCACCTACTTCGTGATCGCCCTCGCCGCGGGTGAGCGCGAGGCGGTCTACTCGATGGTCTCGGCGGTCGAGCCACGGCTGTTCGCGGCCAGCGACGGACCGACGGTGCCCGCCGACTGGTCGCCGGACGAGGTGCTGATCAACCAGTGGACCGCCGACGAGCTCGAAGTCGGCGTCGGCGATACGGTTACCATCGCCTATTGGACCATGGGCGAGATGCGGACCTACGTCGAACACGAGCAGGCCTTCACCGTTGCCGCCGTGCTGCCGATGGAGGATCTGGCCGCCGACCCCGATCTGATGCCCGATTTCCCCGGGATCACCGGTAGCGCGAGTTGCCGCGAGTTCGACGCCCCGGTGCCGATCGACTTCGATCGCATCGATGACAGCGACAACGTCTACTGGATGGAGCACCGTGGCACCCCCAAGGGCTTTCTCCGGCTCGAGCGCGGCCGCGAACTCTGGAGCAACCGGTATGGCGCCACCACCCAGCTGCGTTTCCTGGATGCAGACGACACCCTTGCGAGCGTACGCGAGGAATTGCGGCGCACGCTCACGCCGCGCGACCTCGGGCTGTTCGCCCTCGACGTGCGCGATCGGTCGCTCGGATCGGTGAACAAATCGGTCGACCTCGGCGAGTACTTCCTCGGCATGAGCTCGTTCCTGATCGGCGCGGCATTGCTGCTGACCGTGTTGCTGTTCGCCTTCGCGATGGAACAGCGGCGGCGTGAATTCGGCCTGCTCTTGGCCCTCGGCTTCACCCAGACGCGCACCCGGCGCCAGTTCCTCAAGGAGGCGATGCTGGTCGCCGCCGGCGGGGTCGTTCTGGGTACCGGTCTGGGCATCGGCTACACATGGCTGCTGACCGACTGGATCAGCTCCGGCGTCTGGCAGGCGGCGGTTGGCGGTGTGCAGCTGGAATTCGCGATCACCCCGACCCGCGTGCTGCTCGGTGCGCTCGGCGTGTGGGTGCTCGCGGTACTGGTGCTCGACCGCTCGCTGCGGCGGTTGGCCAGACAGCAAGCGGTCACCCTGCTGCGGGGGCGCGCGGGCGCCGGTGCGGTACATCGCCGCGCGCCGGCCTGGGTGCTGCATCTCGGCTGGATCCTGGCGCTCGTCGGACTCGCGCTGGCCCTGATCGGCGAGCCGGACCCGGCGGCGGCGATGCGCTTCTTTGGCAGTGGTGCAGCGCTGCTGGTCGGCGGCATCTGCTTGGCCATCTGGTGGTTGCGGCGCCTGGGCGAACGGCGACCGGAGCGTCAGCGCGGCCTGGGCGGACTGAGTCTGGCCAATGCCGCGCGTCGTCCGGGGCGTTCGTTGACCGTGGTCGCGGTGCTCGCCAGCGCCGCATTCCTCACCCTGGCCGTGGGTGCGATGTACCGCGACGCAAGCTTCAACCGCTGGGAGCGTCGCTCCGGCACCGGCGGGTTCGCCTTCATGGGTCACAGCAGCCTGCCGGTACTCCACGACCTGGACAGCGAGGAGGGACGCAAGGAATACGGTATCACCGCCTCGCGCTTCGAGCGCTGGGCCCGCAGTCGCGAGCAGTTCGACGTCGAATTCGCCGAAAACGAGGACCCCTTCGCCGGACTCGGGTTCGTGCAGATACGTTCGACCGAGGGCGACGACGCCTCCTGCCTCAATCTCAACCGCTCGCAACAACCGCGGCTCTGGGGCGTCGACAGCACCGAACTCGCCGAGCGCGGCGCGTTCTCCTTCGGCGCGGTGATCGATGACAGCGCGACCGAACCGCAACGCGCCTGGCGCCTGTTGCAGCAGCGGCGTACGGTCAGCGTCGAACGTGGTGGCAAGACGGTCCAGGTCCAGGCGGTGCCGGCCATCGCCGAGTCGAACGCGGCGACCTATGCCATGGGCATCGGCATCGGCGACACCATCACCTACACCGATGAAGCCGGTTACGAGCTGGTGGTGGTGCTGGTGGGGACGGTCACCAACGCCATGCTCCAGGGCGGGCTGCTGATCGAAGAGGACCTGTTCGTCGATCACTTCCCCTCGCGCAGCGGGTACACCACCTTCCTCGTCGACTACGGCCACCATGGGTCCGACGAGCTCGCCGCGCTGGCGGCCTACTTCGAGCGGCGTCTGCAGGATGTGGGGCTCGAGCTGAACTCGGCCGCCGAACGGCTCGAACAGCTCTACGCGATGCAGAACGTCTATCTCGGCATCTTCCAGATCCTCGGCGCGCTGGGCCTGCTGCTCGGCTCCATGGGCCTGGGCGTGATCCTGATGCGCAATGTGGTCGAACGGCAGCAGGAGTTCGCCCTGATGCGGGCAGTCGGCTTCCGCGCACGCCGCTTGAGCTGGATGCTGATCCTCGAGCACAGCGGCCTGCTGCTCGCCGGCCTGTGCATCGGATTGGTGTCGGCGGTGGTGGCGATCCTGCCGATCGTGCTCGCGCCGGGGCGGCCGATGGCGGTGGACACCATCGGTCTGCTGTTGGCCGTGGTGCTTGCGGTCGGCCTGTTGACGATCGTGCTCGCCGGGCGTTGGGCCATGAGCCGGCGTCTGGTCCAGGGCCTGCGGGCCGAATAACCAGGCGACGGCACGGCCGTCGACGGGGGTATCGATGCTGGTGGAGATGGCCTGGCGGATGTGGCGGTCGCACGATGCGCGCCTGCTCTGGCGTATGGGCGTGAACATGGGTCTGGGCAGCGTGCTGGCGATCGAGCGCTTCAAGCGCCGGCGCAAGCGGGGGGAGCATTTTCCGCCGTTCGTGTTCCTCTCGGTGACCAATGCCTGCAACCTCAACTGTCAGGGCTGTTGGGTGCACAAGTCGAGCCCGCCGGTGGCGATCCCTCCGACCACCCTGCATCGGGTGATCGCGGAATCGAAGCGGATGGGATGCCGCTTCTTCGGCATCCTCGGTGGCGAGCCGCTGCTCTATCCGCGTCTGCACGCGGTGCTCGCGGCCCACCGCGACTGCTATTTCCAGGTCTTCACCAATGGGATGCTGCTCGACGACGATACCGCGAGCGCCTTCCGTCGGCTCGGCAACGTGACACCGCTGATCAGCATCGAGGGGCTCGAGCAGGTCAGCGACGAGCGCCGCGGCGGCTCTGACGTGTTCCGTCGCACCATCGACGGGCTGGAGACCGCCCGGCGTCATCGGCTGGTCACCGGCGTCGCGACCAGCGTCTGTGCCTCGAACATCGACGAGCTGGCCACCGAATCCTTCGTCCGCGCGGTCATGGCCCGCGGGGTGGCCTACCTGTGGTATTACATCTACCGCCCGGTGGGCAGCGATCCGCATCCGGAACTCTGCCTCGATGTCGAGCAGGTCCGGCGCCTGCGCCGCTTCATCGTCGAGATGCGCACCCGGGTGCCGATGATGATCGTCGACGCCTACTGGGACGATCGCGGCCGCGGCCTGTGTCCGGCGGCGGTCGGCATCTCGCACCACATCAGCCCCGCCGGTGACGTGGAGCCCTGCCCGCCGCTGCAGTTCGCCGCCGATACCATCGGTGACGGCCGCGATTTCGTCGCGGTGCTCGAGCGCAGCGATTTCCTCGAGCGGTTCCGCCAGTCGGTCAGCCAGCGCACCCGTGGGTGCATCATCCTCGAGGATCCGGATCACCTCCGGCGGCTGGTCGAGGACAGCGGCGCACGCGACACCAGTGGCCGCGGCGTGGGCACGAACGAACTCGCGGCGATGTGCTGTCGTCAGAGCCACGACATGCCTGGCGCGGAGATCCCCGAGCGCAGCTGGTTCTACCGCCTGGCCAAGCGCAACTGGTTCTTCGGTTTCGGCGCCTACGGCTGAGGGCTTTTTGCAGAGGGGGCGCTGCCCCCTCGCGGCTTTGGGCCATTATCGCCGAAAAGCGTTCCTCTGTCGGCCGGTCGCCCAGCCAGGCCTGGCTGGGTTCCGTTTTGCAGAGGGGGCGCTGCCCCCTCGCGGCTTCGCCGCGCCTCGGCTTCCTCGCTGGGGCTTGTCGCGCTCCCCTGTCGTCGCTCGCCAGCTGTGCTGGTATCTGCGGTAGTCTGCGGCCCTTTGTCGCCGTGGTCGGCCGGGGCTTTGCCTTGGGGTTCGAGGCGGCATCATGTGGCCATGAGCATCTCCATCATCGCCCACGACGCGTCCGACTACGCTGCCCGGGTCGAAGCGCTGTTGTCCACTTTGCGCGGCGGTGGTCTGACCGCCGCCGACGAGCGCGATGATCTCGATGTGCGCGGGATCGTCGCCGGGATCATTGCGCGGGTCACCGAACAGGGCGATGACGCGGTGGTGGAGTTGACCCGCGAGCTGGATCGTGCTCCGGTGGAGGCAGCGACCCTGCGGGTCACGCCAGAAGAGATCGCCGCGGCCCATGCGGCGGCCGATCCGACCTTCCTCGCGCTGATCCGCGAGGCGGCGGCGAACATCCGAGCCTATCAGGAGCACATCAAGGTCGTCGCGCCGGCGGATCTGGTGCGCGACGGGCGTCGTCTTGGCGTGCGTTACACCCCGATCGACCGCGTGGCGGTCTACGTGCCCGGCGGGCGGGCACTCTATCCCTCGACAGTGCTGATGACCGCGGTTCCGGCCCAGGTGGCGGGGGTGCGCGAGATCGTGATGGCCTCGCCGCCGACCGGCGGCGACATCAATCCCCTGGCCCTGGCGCTGGCCGGCGAGTTGGGGATCACCGAGGTCTACCGCAGTGGCGGCGCGGTGGCGATGGCCGCCCTGGCCCTGGGCACCGAGCGCATCGGCCGGGTCGACAAGGTGGTCGGGCCGGGCAACGCCTTCGTCGCCGAGGCCAAACGCCAGCTCTTCGGTCAGGTGGGCATCGATTCGATCGCCGGCCCGAGCGAGGTTCTGATCGTCGCCGACGCCAGCGCCGATCCGCAGCGGGTCGCCGCCGACCTGCTCGCCCAGGCTGAACACGACCCCGGCTCGGCGATCCTGGCCACGCCGGATGGGCCGTTCGCGGAAGCGGTCGCCGCCGCGCTCGAGGATCAGCTCGCCGCGCTCGCGCGTGCAGCGGCGGTGCGCTCGGCACTGCGGCGCTACAGCGCGATCGTGGTCACGCCGGATCTGCCCGCCGCCTGCGAGCTGGCCAACCTCGTCGCGACCGAGCACCTGCAGATCCAGACCGTGGACGACGCGGCTTGCCTGGAGCGGATCCGTCACGCCGGGGCGATCTTCGTCGGTCCCGATACCCCGGTGCCGGTCGGCGACTACTGGGCCGGGCCCTCGCATGTCCTGCCCACCGGGGGGACGGCCAAATTCTTCTCACCGCTCTCGGTCAACGATTTTCTCAAGTCCTCGAGTATCCTCGCCTACGATGCCGCGGCCCTGAGGGCCGATGGGCCGGGGATCGCCGCCTTCGCCCGCCGCGAAGGGCTCGATGCCCATGCGGCGGCGGTCGAACGACGGCTGCCGGGCACGGATGGCTGAGGGCGGTGCTCAGGAGGCGAGGAAGGCCTCGATCGCGGCGCGGACCTCGTCGTACGCGGTGATCACGGGGAAGCGGGGGAAGTCCCGGGCCGTGGCTGCTGCCGGCCGGAACAGGATGCCGGCGTCGGCCGCGCCGAGCATGGCCGTGTCGTTGTAGCTGTCGCCGAAGGCGATGGTGCGGAAGTTCAGGCCGTGGAAGGCAGCGATGCTGGCGCGCTTCTGGTCGGGCATGCGCAGGCGGTATCCGGTGAGCCGACCCGCGGCGTCCACCTCGAGGTCGTGGCAGAACAGGGTCGGCCAGTCGAGTAGTCGCATCAGCGGGGTCGCGAACTGGTAGAAGGTGTCGGAGAGGATGATCAGCTGGGTGCGTTCACGGATCCAGCCGACCAGTTCCCGGGCGCCCGGTAGCGGCGCGAGGTCGCCGATGACCGCCTGGATCGCGTTCAGATCGATGCCCTCGCGCGCGAGGATGTCCAGCCGGTAGCGCATGAGCACATCGTAGTCGGGCTCGTCGCGCGTGGTCCGGCGCAGGGCGTCGATGCCGGTGCGTTCGGCGACGTTCACCCAGATCTCGGGCACCAGTACCCCCTCGAGATCCATGGCGACGATGACCGGGCGTGTGTCCATGGCGAGCCTCCTCCAGCCGCGCCACAGGGTGGCCGCCCGGTCCGGGGTGCAAGCCGCAGTCGGGGGCAGGTTCCCAGGGCCGCTCAAAGCTCGGGATGACGGGGTCACAACATGGGTCCTTCGAATGGTGGACCCATGTTGTGACCCCTTGTTTCCATGCCGAGCTGGTGCTCGGCGCTCCCAGGGGCCGAGCTTTGAGCGGCCCTGGGCAGGTTCCAGGGCCGCTCAAAGCTCGGCATGCCTTGCGTCACCTCCATCTGCGTCCAACCGCCCGGCCCTCCTTTGGGCTTGGCCATAGTGACGCAGGTGGAGGCGAGGCATGGCCCTCATTTGCGAGCTGTAACTACTCAGGGGCTTCGCCCCTGCGGTCCTCACTGCGTGAGGACCTACCCCTCTGGCTTTGTCGTGGTTCGCCTGAATCTGCAGGCAGATTCAGGCGTGGGCGGATCGGCTGCGCCGATTATATCCGCCCACCACCACTCGGCGCCAGACCCCATCGCGCACGATGGGGCCCCGAAAAAGGGCGAGGTAACCACTCATGCCCGTTGGGCCTGAGTAGTTACAAAACGGTATCCACCCGTTCCATGCCATCAGCGACGCCCTTGCCGGACGGCCATGGCCGCCAGAGGCGGCAACCGGCCAGCGCCGCACGAATGCGCCGGTCGCCGCATAGGGGTGGCGAGGCCTGAGTGGTTACGTTCTTTCTACAATTACCACAGGGAGCACAGAGGCCGGATTGGAATTCTCTCCGTAACTACTCAGGCCTATTCCTGTG